>DATJWN010000286.1:0-11551 GCA_035501235.1 Reyranella sp. | reverse complement strand
TCGCCTCGGCGCCGAGATCCATGTCGCCGTTGGTCACGAACGCCGCGACCGGTGTCATGTAGCCGTTGATGACCGCCTTGGTGACGCCGGGCTCGATGCGCGACAGCGCGGCGGGGGCCGCGGCCACGACCATGTCGCAGCCCAGCACCAGGTTCGCGCCGCCGGCGGCGATGCGCACGGCGTGGAGGTCTTCCGGCTTGGGCGCGAGACGGACATGGCTCATCACCGCGCCGTTCTTCTGGGCGAGGCCCGTGAAGTCGAGCACGGTGCAGCCCTTGCCTTCGAGGTGGGCCGCCATGCCGACCAGCGCGCCCACGGTGATCACACCCGTGCCGCCAATGCCTGTAATGAGGATGCCGTAGGCCTCGTTCAGAGGACGGAGCGTCGGCATCGGCAGGTCGGCAAACGGATCCTTCTCGACCAGCTTGAGCTGCGGGCGCTTGGCCTTGGCCGGCGTGCCGCCATGCACCGAGACGAAGCTCGGGCAGAAGCCGTTCACGCAGGAGAAGTCCTTGTTGCAATTGCTCTGGTCGATCTGCCGCTTGCGGCCAAGTTCCGTCTCGAGCGGCTTCACCGACACGCAGTTGCTGGTGTCGGAACAATCGCCGCAGCCCTCGCACACCGCGTCGTTGATGAACACGCGCTTGTCGGGATCGGGGAAGGTCCCGCGCTTGCGGCGGCGGCGCTTCTCGGCGGCGCAGGTCTGGTCGTAGACCAGGACCGTGAGGCCGGGCACGTCGCGCAGCTCCTTCTGCACGGCATCGAGCTCGTCGCGGTGGCGGATGGTGACGCCATGGGCGAAGCCCGCGCCCAGCGGGTATTTGTCCGGCTCGTCGGTGACGACGACGATCTTCTTCGCGCCCTCGGCCTCGACCTGGCGCGTGATCTCCGGCACGTCGAGCGGTCCGTCGTGCGGCTGGCCGCCGGTCATGGCGACGGCGTCGTTGTAAAGGATCTTGTAGGTGATGTTGACGCCGGCCGCCGCCGACTGGCGGATGGCCATCAGGCCGGAATGGTAATAGGTGCCGTCGCCGAGATTCTGGAAGACGTGCTTCTCGTCGGTGAACGGCGCCTGGCCGATCCAGGTCACGCCCTCGCCGCCCATGTGGGAGATCAGCGCCGTGCGCCGCTCGGGCATCCAGGTCGCCATGCCGTGGCAGCCGATGCCGGCCATGGCGCGGCTGCCCTCGGGCACTTTGGTCGAGGTGTTGTGCGGGCAGCCGGAGCAGAAATAGGGCGTGCGCGCGACCTTCGCCGGCGGCGCGGCCAGGAGCTTCTCCTTGGCTTCGAGCCGCGCCATGCGCTGCTTCAGCTCGGGCGAGTCTCCCATGTGCTTCATCAGGCGATTGGCGATCACCATGGCGACGCCGGTCGGCGAGAGCTCGCCTTCGCTCGGCAGGATGATGCGGCCCGTCTCGTCCTTCTTGCCGATGATCAGCGGCCGGCGGTCGGCCGGCGCGTTGTACATCAGGTGGACGAGCTGCTCCTCGAGGTTGGAGCGCTTCTCCTCGATCACGATCACTTCCTGCAGGCCCTCGGCGAAGCGCCGCGCATTCTCGGGCTCCATCGGCCAGGTCATGCCGACCTTGTAGAGGCGGATGCCGAGCGCCTTCGCGCGCTGATCGTCGATGCCGAGATCCTCCAGCGCCTGGCGCGTGTCGAGATAGGCCTTGCCCGTGGTCATGATGCCGATGCGGGCCTGGCCGGGCGCCGGCTCGATGGCGATGCGGTCGAAGCCGTTCGCCCGCACGAAGGCCTTCACCGCCTCCATCTTGGGCCCATGCAGGCGGCGCTCCTGGTCCATCGGCGGATCGGGATTGCGGATGCCGAGCCCGCCCGGCGGCAGCTGGAAGTCGGTCGGCATGACGATCCTGATGCGCTCGGGATCGACCCAGACCGAGGCGCCGCTCTCGACGGTCTCGGAGATCGCCTTGAAGGCGACCCAGCAGCCGGAATAGCGCGACAGCGCGAAGCCCAGCAGGCCGTAGTCGAGATACTCCTGCACGTTCGCCGGATTGATCACCGGGATCATGGCGGCCGAGAAGACCTGCTCGCTCTGGTGCGGCAAGGTCGAGGATTGCGCGCCGTGATCGTCGCCCGCGAGCGCGATGACGCCGCCATGCGGCGAGGTGCCGGCGGCATTGCCGTGCTTCAGCACGTCCATCGAGCGATCGACGCCCGGGCCCTTGCCGTACCAGATGCCGAACACGCCATCGACATTGGCCTGCGGGAAGAGGTTGGTCTGCTGCGTGCCCCAAATCGCCGTCGCCGCCAAATCCTCGTTGATGCCCGGCTGGAAGTGGATGTTGTTCTCTTTGAGGTAGCGCTTGGCGGTCCACAGCGCGTGGTCGTACATGCCGAGCGGCGAGCCGCGATAGCCCGAGATGAAGCCGCCCGTCCTCAAGCCGGCCTTGAGGTCGCGCTGGCGCTGCATCATCGGCAGCCGCACCAGTGCCTGGATGCCGGTGAGATAGACGCGGCCGCGGTCGAGCCGATAGCGATCCTCGAGCGCGTAGTCGCCGAAGACGAGAGGAACGGAAGTCATCGAATGAGGCCCTCCCGGGCGCGGCAGGCTGAATGGGCGTTCAGGGGCGGAGGATAGCGCCTAATTCGAGCGCCCGTCATCCGGACCGCGAGCCTCCAGGCCCGCTCATGAAGCTGAGCGGGCCTGGAGGCCCGCGGTCCGAAGAAATGCTTACATTTGCGCTCTCTACGGCTCCGCCTTGTCCGAAGGGCGCGCGGCTTCACCGTCCACAAATGTGTAGGTTTGTCCGGAAAAATAATATGGCCCTCTCTGCCCGAGAGGGCCGCCAAATGCTGACAAATGCCCCCATTTTCAATTTTGGCCCCGATGTACGCAGAGAGCGGCGCTCCGGTCGCGACGATTGCCGCCGGCGCGCTCATTCGGGACCGGGCTCGTCGAACCTGGGCGTCTTGCAGATGAGATCGCTCAGCGTCTTGCCCTTCACCTCCGCCGGCCGCGTCGGCCACATGCCGACATGCTTGCCAAGCAGCACGACCGTGTGGCGGATGTTGTGCATCGACTCCTTCTCGAGCGCCATCGCGTGCAGCTTGACCAGCGAATCGACGACCCAGTCCTGCGTGATCTCCACGCGTGCGGCGATGCGCTCGCTGCGCCCGGCGCGGAGCTCGGCCATGCGGGCTGCGACCTCCGGCCGGTCCATCAGCCGCGCGGCACTGCGATTGGCGCCGGCGCTGGGATAGCCCGCGCGGATGTAGGCCTGGGTCTGGTTGTCATCGACGAGCAGCTCCTGACAGAAGCGCTCCCATTTGGGATTGGGGAGGGTGGGCATGATGCCGGGGACAATAGGAGAGGGGCCCGGGGATGGCGGAATATGATCAATGGATGTGGCTGGTAAGCGGCACAAAACGACCGGATTTTCCCACGCCCATTGTACCACTTGCACTTGCAAGCCATGATCCGTGGGGGAGGGGGCGACTACATGCACCGGATGCAGTTCATTGCGAGCCGCCGTCTGGTGTTGGTTTTTGCGCTCGGCATCATGTGTGCCACGTCCGCAGTTGCTCAGCAGCCCGGTCGCATCTTTCCCTACCGTTGGAACGGTGCGTTTCCCGCCGACGACATTACAACGGCCGATATTCAGCACGCACTGATCTGGACAGGGAACTACGGCGCCATGGTCGATAGCTCCTACGGTCCCTATACGCGCCGCGCGATCAGTGGATGGCTAACCAGCAAGGGTTATCCACCGTCTGATACGCTGATGCGCGCCCAAGCGATCGAGCTGGTGGCTGAAGGGTTGAAGTTGCGCGACGCCTACGGCTGGTCAACGATGACCGATCCGTCAGTAGGCTTCTCCGTCGGCATACCGACACGCCTCAGTACAACCCGTGCCCCGTATTCCCATGACGGCGCACTTTGGTACGATTCGACGGGCTTGTTCGAGCATCACGTCGGCGTCCTTTCACAATGGAATGCCTGCAGTGGATTCGACGATCTGTACACGGCGTTTCTCAAGTCATCTGACACCAACCGCCAGGTTTTGTATCAGGCGCGCAAGGACGACTGGTTCGTTATATCGGGTGAATTCGACAATAAGCGCTTCTACACTCGGAGCCAGTGCCGTCAGCAGGGCGTCGTCACGGTCGTCGTTAACGTGCCCACAGCCCGAATTGCTGAACTGGGCTTCCTGTTCACCGCCATCTCCAACAGCCTGTCGTTGCGGCCGGTTCTCAATCCGACTGGCCCGGCAGCCATGCGCATCGATCCACCCCCTTTGGCGCCCGGCAATTTTGCAAGCAACGACCAGTCTTCAGCGGCGCCTCCGGCCTACCAATCACCTACGCCTCTCGCGCCCATGCCTCCCTCCGAAGCGTTTGGCGTCGACCGATCGGGTAAGACTGCAACGATTGGGCTGGTCTTGGGCGATGGGCAGGAGCTGAAGCCACAGGACGTATTCGCGCGCGCGGCACCAGCGGTGTATGTCGTCCAGGCAGGTGACTCTCAAGGCTCAGCGGTTGCCATCGGCGCTCATGAGCTTTTGACGAATTGCCATGTCGTTGGAAACGCGCGGAGAGTTTCGCTTACTCGTGAGGATCAGTCCGTGGCCGCTGTGGTCATCTCCGCAAATAGCGATGCTGATCGTTGCGTATTGCGCACTGAAGCAACCTTACCGGCCGCAGTGAGAGTGCGGCCCTACAGCGACGTAAAAGTCGGTGAGCGTGTTTTCACGATCGGGACCCCGCGAGGGCTTGAGCTTACCCTCGGCGAAGGATTGATCTCATCCAAACGCACCAGCGATGGTGTACGCCTGATTCAAACGACGGCACCCATTTCGCCTGGCTCATCTGGCGGAGGTCTGTTCGACGCAAGCGGTAACCTAATCGGCATCACGACCTTCTTGCTGAAGAACTCGCAGAATCTCAATTTCGCTATCGCGGCTGAAGAATATGCGAAGTAGCGGCGATGGCCGATGAAGGACGTTGCCTTGTTGCATCAAGAGGAAATTGCGATGCCGAATCCTGAACTCGATGCTGCATTGGGCGACTTGGAAAGCATATTGCAGGTCCTTACGACAGCTCCAAACAATGATCGCGTCCTACAATCTGCCCTTGAACAATTCGAAGCAATCAAGCCTCGCATGCGTCCTAGCGGGCCTGGCGACATCGCCGGAACGATTGTGGCGAGCGGAGTAGGTGCAATGGAGGAGTTAGAGCGGTTGGTGCGAATGCAACTTGATGACAAGGACAAAAAATACGACGCAATCATCAGGAAGATGTGTCGCGCTCTACAAGATGGAATGAGCGCTTGGCGCAAGCTTCTCTAAAGCTTCGAGCGCTCGGGAGCGTGCTAGCCTTTCCCTATGTGCGGCAAGTTCACGTCCATGGTCACGTGGGGCCAGATCGTCGCCTACTCCGAACTCTTCACCAAAGGCTCCGGTGACGGCGGCGACAGCGAGATCACCCATCGCGTGAACGGCCTGCTGCGGGTCATCGTGTGGGACCCCGAGACGCGCCAGCGCAAGGTCGTGCCCATGCGCTGGGGCTTTCCCCATCCGCGCGACTGGCGCCGGCCGCAGCCGATCCACGCGCGCGCCGAGACCGTCGAGGCGAAGGAGCCGTTCGCCAAGGCCTTCCACGCCGGCCAGCGCGGCATCGTGGTCTTCCGCACCTTCAACGAGGGCGAGGAAGTCACCAAGCCGTCGGGCAAAGTCGAAACGCGGCAATGGACGATCGATCCGCAGGACGGCCACGGGCGCGGCTTCGCCTTCGTGTGGCGGCGCTTCGAGATTGCCGACCCGCCCGCGCCCCTGCTCGCCTGCGTGATGGTGACGGTGCCGGCGAACGAGCTGATCCGGCGCAACATCAAGCCACTGGAGGACGATCCGCGCATGCCGGCGATCCTCGAGGACGAGGACGCCTGGGCGACGTGGCTCGGCGAGGCGAGCGCCGAGACGGCAGACGTGAAGGCCGTGCTCAAGACGATGGAGGGCGTCACCTGGACGACGGCGCCGGAGCCGAAGAAGGCGAGGCCGAAGAAGGAATGAGCGCCGACCGCCGCGCAATTAGGAAAACGTAATAGCCTTGTAGTAAAGCTCCGATGAATTGCAGAGCGGCGCATCGGCCAGCATATTCACGACCCGATTGTTGTTAATGAGGAAGGCCGTTCGCTTCAGGCCGGTATATCCACCCATCCGATTCTTGGCGTTCGCTTCGAGGCAAACAATCCAGCCCTGCTGAAAGAAAATCTGGCCCTCGTGCGGCGGAGTGATGCGGGCATCGCGTATGGAATAGGGATCAAAGAATGCCTGCCGCACGTGCTCACGGACTATTTGTTCTGAGTCGGTTGGATAGGGACCGATAGCTTGAGGGTTCGGCGTGACGCAGGCGCCCAACAGAGCACACACTAGAATAACGGTCAGCGTTTTCAATGGATGTCTCTCCCCGACGCCGCTTCTCGGTACGGCTTACGTCGACTCTGCCTTGAGTTGTGGGGTGAGGCAATATGAGCACTTTGAATTGTGCCAATACGTCACGCCCGCCAGCTATGTTTACGGGACGAGCGCCGGGACCGTACGGTTCCGAAATCGCTAACAGTGCCTTCGTTTCGGCGGCGAAACTGGCTAGAGTTCGTGTCGCCGCCGTCGGGGAATTGTCGCAATCCTTCCAGTGAGGGAATCCCAATGCTGAAGAGAATAGCCGTCGCCACCTTGGCCACCCTGTTTGTCGCCGGACCGGCGCTCGCCGCGCCGGCCGTCTACACCTGGACGGGGTATGGCGAGAACGTGCCCGGAAGCGGCAAGTGCCCGGTCTACAAGATGACCATCGACGTCACGGTCGACGGCACGGATGTGCAGGGACGCTTCCAGCAGGAAGGCCGCCCGGAGCGCAACTTCAAGGCGACGCTGGGCGCCGACCAGAAGTTCAAGACGACGGCCATCGTCGGCGGCGGCAACAAGATGGATGTGGTCGGGTCCCTCAAGGAGGGCGCCTCGACGATCATGCTCGACGGCTACTGCCTGTTCGAGGGCAAGCTCACCAAGAAGTAAGCCGCGTCTCTTTCCCCTCCCCATTCAAATGGGGAGGTGTCAGCGTCTTACGCTGACGGTGGGGTCAGAGGCCACGGTGCGGGTGCTCATGACCCCTCCGTCGCCGTCAGACGGCGACACCTCCCCATTTGAATGGGGAGGGTATGAGTCTTAGGAGCTCATCCAGAACGTGTCGGGCTCGTAGAGACCGAAATATCCGCCCGGATCCCAGGCGTGGTAGCCCTCTTTCGGGACGTTGTGGACCTTGGGCCCGACGACGACGGGCTGGCGGATCCCGTTCACGGTGCCGATCGAGAACACCTCGTCGGCGTTGGCGGCGAGGATCTCGTCCCAGGCCTTGCGGCGCACCGCCGGGTCGATCGAGGTCTCCCATTCCTTCAGATAGTCCATCAGCTTGAGGGCTTCCGGCATGTCGCACGGGTCGCCCTGCTTGCCCTTGGATTCGACGTACATGCCCCATCGCGGCCACTGCAGGCCGCCCTGCATGGTCGGCGCGAACTCCCGCGGGTCGGTGTCGACCGTCGGCACGGCCGTCACGTAGCCGGCATAGGCCGTCATGATCGCTTCGCCCGAGAAGGCCCTCAGCCGGAAATTCTCCAGGCTTTGCGGCTTGCTCAGCAGCTTGATGCCGACCTCCTTCCACTTGTCGGCGATCACCGTCAGGACATCCGTGTCCTCGGTCTCCTCGGCCGAAAGCTCGACCACGATGGTCGCCGGCCGCCCGCCGGGCAGCAGGCGGATGCCGTCGGAGCCGCGCTTGCCGAGGCCTGCCTGGTCGAGGAGCTCGTTCGCCTGCTTGGGATCGTACGTCGCCCACTTGGTCGCATACTCCGGCTTGAACAGCGCCGAGCGCTCCATGATCGTGTTGTTGGAGGGCTTGGCCAGGCCGAGATAGACCGACTCGTTCAGTTCGTCGCGGTCGATCGCCAGCGAAAGCGCCCGGCGGAACCGGACGTCGCGCATCAACCGGCGCCATTCCGCGTCGCTCGTGTTCAGGTTGGGGTAGAGCGCGAGCTGCGAACACGAACCGGCGACCCAGAGATCGACGCTGATTCCCGATTGCTTGGCGCTCTTCTTCAGGAAGGTGTAGTCGCGCATCTTGAGATAGCGCGACTGCAGGTCCGCCTCGCCGAGGCCCGCCTTGGCGGGGATCAGGTTGGCGGCCGCCACGGTCATGATCACCTCGTCGATATAGGGCAGCTGCTGGCCCTTCGTGTCGATGCGGTGGAAGTAGGGATTGCGCACGAAGGTGAAGCGCTGGGCCGGCGGTACCGTGGTGAGGACCCACGGGTTGAGCGTCGGCATGTCGACGTTGCTGTTGCCGTACATCGCGTCGGCGCGCCGGAAGGCATTGGCCCAGCGGCTGCCCTTGTGGACCTTCAGGATCTCCTCTTCGGGCGTGTACTTGCCGTGGACCGTCTTGAGATAGTGCGCCGGCCGGAACAGGAAGAGCGGCGCCGCCCGCGACTGGCTCTCGATGAAATGCGGATTGGGCTTGTCCCAGCTGTAGCGGATCGTCAGCTCGTCGATGATCTCGACCTTGGGCGGCTGGCCGTCGACCAGGAGCTCCACGGACGGCCCCGACGGCGACAGCTCGCTGTCGTTGGCGATGTCCTCCCAGAAGAAGCGGAAGTCGGCGGTGGTGAAGGGGTGGCCATCCGACCATTTGTGGCCGGCGCGCAGCTTCAGGGTGAACTCGCGGTCCTCCTTGGCCTCGAAGCTCTCGAGGATGTCGGGATGAAGCTTGAAGTTCTCGTCGTAGACGATGAGCCTGGTGTAGCTGTAGACCGTCATCAGGCGGGTATCGCGGGAGCCCGAGATCAGCGTGTTGAGCTCGCCGCCGTGCTTGCCCGGACCTTCACCGCCGGCGAAATGATCGATGATCCGGGGTTGCCGGGGAATGCGCTGGGCGACCGGCGGCAGCGCGCCCGATTTCACCTTGTCCGCCAGACTCGGCGTCTCTTGCATGGTCGGCAGCGGATCTTCGGCCAAGGCCGGCGCCGCCAACAAGCCGAGCAGCGGCGCCTGTATCAGAAGACGTCTTTTCATTGCCAGCCTCACTGTTTGTCTGTCTGCCGGCAGTCGTTGCCGCCGGCTTCGTCGAGCCATCGTCCCTGGACGGGATCGATCGACCCTCTTGGCTGTCCCTGAAACAGCGCAAAATCCTAGCATCCTGTTGCAGGCCCAATGAAGGCCAAACGGTCGCGGCCGGGAGACGCGTCGCTCAATGCGTTTTCGAGCAAATAGACCCGCCTATGCGAGTCCATGTGCTTGAAAGCCGCGCTAGCTCCCGAGACTCTCGGCTCCGGCCCTCAGCACCGGCGGCTTCCACAGGCCCTGGTCGATCGCCGCGAGCTGCTCGTCGATCGAGGCGGAGACCTTGCGCGCGAAGAAGCCGACATGGAGGTAGAGCGCCACGGCGCGCCCGACGACCAGCATGGCCTCGGGCTTGTTCCGCAGCGTCCAGGCGATTTCCCGCAGCACATGGAAGAGCGTGCGGGGATCGCGCGCCGCGCTCAGCAGGATCCGGCCCATGATCGCCCATTCGGCCTTTGCCGAGCCCAGGAACTTGCGCTCGGCCGGGAAGCGATCGACCCAATGCGTCAGCGACGTCGGCATCAGCGTCGCCACCCGTCGCACGCGCGCGAAGTAGCGGCCGGGCTCGTAGATCTCGTCGAGGATGCGCTTGTAGTCCTCCAGGATGGCGCGCCGCGGCCGGTGGGTCTCGAAGTTGAGGCCGTAGGTGCATTGATCGAGCCCGCCGCCGCGCGCCTGGACCTGGGCCTGCTGCTCCAGCCAGGAGAAGGGATAGAGCCGTCCCTCGATCGCGAGCCGCTTGGAGAGCTGGGTCGTGGGCAGGGCGACCAGCAGGCTCACCATGCAGACCGGGATGGCGGTCTCTTCCACGCAGTCGATCATCTCGCGGGCGAGGTTCGCGCTCTCCGTGTCGAAGCCGACGACGAAGCCGCCGATCACGAACATGTTGTATTCGTAGATCTTGCGCACGGCCTCGCCGAGGCCGCGGCGCGTGTTCTGCTTCTTCTTGGCGGCGATCAGCGTCGCGGGGTCGGGGCTCTCGATGCCGGTGAAGATCACGCCGAAATTGGCGGCCTTCATCAGCCCCAGCAGCTCGTCGTCCTCGGCGAGGTTCAGCGAGGCTTCCGTCGACAGCCAGTAGGGATAGAAGTGACGCTCCTGCCACGCGATCAGGGCGGGCAGCAGCGCCTTCACCGCCTTCTTGTTGCCGATGAAATTGTCGTCCACCACATCGAGGTGGCCGCGATAGCCCCAGGCGTGCAGCGCCTCGAGCTCGGCCACGAACTGCTCGATCGACTTCACGCGGGGCACGCGGCCGAACAGCTCGATGACGTCGCAGAACTCGCACATGAAGGGGCAGCCGCGCGAGAACTGCAGGGAGAAGTACATGTAGTCGCGGGGATCGAGGAGATCGAAGCGCGGGATCGGCGTGGTGGTGACATCGACCTTGAATTTCTCGGCGGCGAAGGCGCCGCGGCGCTCGCCCCGCTCCCAGGCGGCGATGAACTCGGCGATGATGCCCTCGGCCTCGCCCTCGACCCGGAAGTCGACATGGCGGAAGCGCTCCGGCTCCGACGAGACGTCGGGCCCGCCGATCGCCACGGGCTTGCCGAGCCGTTGCGCCCACTCGACCACCTCGAGCGCATCGTCGCGCTGCAGGGACATGCCGCCCGTCATCACCAGGTCGGCCCAGGCGAGATCGGCGTCCGTGAGGGCCGCGATGTTGCGATCCACCAGCTTGCAGGACCATTCCTTGGGCAGCATGGCGGCGACGGTGATCAGCCCGAGCGGGATGGTGTGATGCTTGGCGCCCGACACCTCGGCGGTTGTCTTGATGTTCCAGAAGCTGTCCCGCGGGAACGCGGGATACACCAGCAGCACGTTGCAGGGCTTCATTTCGGCCGTCTTCCTCCAAGGGCGACGATATCATAGCCGAGGTCGGCGCGTGATGTTTCGGGCCATGCTAGCCTTCCGCCATGTGCGGAAAGTTCACCTCCATGGTCTCGTGGGGCCAGATCGTCGAATACTCGGAGCTCTTCACCAAGGGCTCCGGTGACGGCGGCGGCGATGGCGGTAGCGGCGGCGAGGCCGACAGCGAGATCACCCATCGCGTGAACGGCCCGTTGCGGGTCATCGTGTGGGACCCCGAGGCGCGGGCGCGCAAGGTCGTGCCCATGCGCTGGGGCTTTCCCCATCCGCGCGACTGGCGGCGGCCGCAGCCGATCCACGCGCGCGCCGAGACCGTCGAGGCGAAGGAGCCGTTCCGGAAGGCCTTCCACGACGGCCAGCGCGGCATCGTCGTGTTCCGCACCTTCAACGAAGGCAAGGAGATCACGAAGCCCTCGGGCAAGGTCGACACCGAGCAATGGACGATCGATCCGCAGGATCGTCGCGGCCGCGGCTTCGCCTTCGTGTGGCGGCGCTTCGAGATCGCCGACCTGCCCCAGCCGCTGCTCGCCTGCGTGATGGTGACGGTGCCGGCG
>DATJWN010000285.1:0-7276 GCA_035501235.1 Reyranella sp. | reverse complement strand
CGGCCTCGACCCGGCGCACGGCCGCAAGCTTCACTGCCATCGAATGCGACCGAAGCTTCTTCTTCCCAGACATGTTCCCTCTCTCCTCTAGAGTAGAACTGTCTCTCCTTTTCCTGTCCCGCTTTTGGGGTGCACTCCAGGCGGGGGGGGGGTGAGACTCTGAGACTCGGGTCCAAAAGCCTTGTGCCATCGGCATCGAACCAGTCTCAGGCCTCTGAGACTCGAGGCTCGGGGCCGTGAGACCGGCCCGCGGAGCACCCAAGGGCCTGCTTGGTCGGAAGCCGCTCTAGGCCGTCAGCCGGTCGAGCGCCGCGCGATAGCGCGCGGCGATGCGCTCGCGGTCCTTGTGCCGGCCGTTCTCGACCAGCCGCACGCCGTTGCGCCGCACCGACCTGATCGCCGTGTTGTCGGCCGAGAACAGCCAATAGTCGATGTTACCCTCCAGCTCGACCAAGGCATCGTCGGCCGCCACACCGACAGCTTGCCGGCCGCCGGCGAGGGCCGCATCGAACAGGCGTTGTCCCGTCGATCGGTGGGCGGCGCCCAGCACGTTGCGCCGGCGATGGATCAGGCGCTGGCCGTATTCGAGGGTGCGCAGCTCGTCGGCGGCGGAGATGCGGACCAATGAGTCCGAGCCGACGCCGAAGCGGCCGCCCTGCGCCAGGAAATCCGGCACGTCGAACAGGCCGTCGCCGAGATTGGCCTCGGTGATGGGGCAGAGTCCCGCTATGGCGCCGGCCTTCGCCATGCGCGCGCGTTCGCCGGCATCGGCGTGGGTGGCGTGCACGAGGCACCAGTGCTCGTCGACCGCGACCATGTCCATGAGCAGGTCGATCGGCCGCCTGCCGTGCGCGGCGAGGCAATCGTCGACCTCGCGTGTCTGCTCGCTGACATGGATATGCGCGGGCCGGCCGCGCCAGGTCTCGGCCGCCCACTTCAGGTCGTCGAGCGTGACCGCACGCAGCGAATGGGGCGCGATGCCGATGCGGCCATCCGGCACCCTGGTCTCCATGATCCGCGCATAGGAGTCGCGATCGTTCAGGAAGCGGCGCTGCGCGTCGGACGGCGGCTTCCCGCCGAAGCCGCCCTGGCGATAGAAGACCGGCAGCAGGGTGAGGCCGATGCCGACCTCCGTGGCCGCCGCGACGATCCGCTCGGACATCTCGGCGATGTTGCCGTACGGCCTGCCGTCGGGCTGGTGATGCAGATAGTGGAATTCGGCGACCCAGCTGAAGCCCGCTTCGAGCATCTCCAGGTAGGCCATGGCCGCGATCGCCTCGAGGTCGTCCGGCGTCAGACGCCCGACGAAGCGATACATCTGCTCGCGCCAGGTCCAGAAAGAGTCGCTTTCGCCGCCGCGGCGCTCCGTCAATCCCGCCATGGCGCGCTGGAAGGCGTGGCTGTGTAGGTTGGGCAGGCCCGGCTGCAATTTACTCTCCGTTCGGGGACTTGTACGTTAGCGGCCAACAGGGGAGCAATCGCCATGAAGTTCGTCGTTTCGGCCGTCACGGCCGCTCTATTCGTTGCCGCACCCGTCGTGTCCCAGGCCTTCGCCCAGCAGCTTGCGCCGAGCGCCACGCTCGATGCGGTGAAGGCGCGCGGCCACATCGAATGCGGCGTGCATCTCGGCTTGCCGGGCTTTTCCTACGCCAACGACAAGGGCGAATGGTCGGGCCTCGATGTCGACTACTGCAAGTCGCTGGCCGCCGCCGTGCTGGGCGACGCCACGAAGGTCAAGTACACGCCGACCTCCGTGCAGCAGCGCTGGCCCGTGCTGCAATCGGGCCAGGTCGACCTGCTCGCCCGCAACACGACCATCACCTTCTCGCGCAACGCCACGCTCGGCGTGAATTTCCAGGGCATCAATTTCTACGAGGGGCAGACCTTCGTGGTGCGCACCAGCGCCAAGGTGAGCAAGGTCGCCGATCTCGCCGACGGCACGATCTGCGTCGCCGCCGGCTCGACGGAGGAGAAGAACGCGGCCGACTGGTTCAAGGAACGAAACCTCAAGGTCACGATCATCAACTTCCAGAAGAACGACGATGCCATCGCGGCCTACGACCAGGGCCGCTGCGACGCCTACACCGCGGGCATCGGCGCGCTGGCGGGCCAGCGCATCAAGTTCAAGAACCCCGCGGAGCACCAGATCCTGACCGAGGTCATCTCCAACGATCCGCAGGGACCGGTGACGCGCTGGGGCGACGAGCGCTGGCAGCTCATCGTGCGCTGGGTGCTGAACGCGCAGATCGCGTCGGAGGCCTACGGCATCACCTCGAAGAACGTCGACGAGATGAAGGCCAAGTCGCAGAACGGCGACGTGCGGCGCCTGCTCGGCGTCGAGGGCAAGTTCGGCGACATGATGGGCATCTCCAACGACTGGGCCTACAACATCGTCAAGCAGGTCGGGAACTACGGCGAAAGCTACGAGCGCACCGTCGGCATGGGCTCGGCGCTCAAGCTGAAGCGCGGCAGCAACGAGCTGTGGACCAAGGGCGGCCTGCTGTTCTCGCCGCCGTTCCAGTGAAGCCTTCTTGGACCGCGGGCCTCCGGGCCCGCCTCACGAGATGAGCGGGCCTGGAGGCCCGCGGTCCGAATGATGAGGCTTCTGCGCGACCGCAAGGTGCGCGACATACTGTGGCAGGCCGGCGCGACCGTCGGCCTGATCCTGGTCGTCTGGTTCTTCGTGCAGAACGCATCGGCGAACATGGTCAAGGCGGGCATCGCCTCGGGCTTCAACTTCCTGTGGCGCGACTCCGGCATCGAGGTGCCGTTCAACCTGACCGGCTACAAGCAGAGCGACACGATCCTTTCGCTCTTGTGGACGGGCATCGTCAACACGCTCCTGGTCTCGGCCGTGTCGATCGCAGCCGCGACGGTGATCGGCTTCTCGGTCGGCCTGGCGCGGTTGTCGCACAACTGGCTGCTCTCGACCTTCGCGGCCTTCTATGTCGAGTTCGTCCGCAACATCCCGCTGCTGTTCTTCGTGCTGTTCTGGTACTTCGGCGTGCTTGCCGCGCTCCCGACACCACGCGGCAGCCTCAACCTGTTCGACGTCGTCTTCCTCAACCGCCGCGGCCTTTCGATCCCGACGCCCGACGACCTGACAGGCTTCCGCATTGCGCTGCCGATCATCGTGGTGCTGGTGGTGGCACAGATGCTGATCGCGCGCTGGGCGAGGGTGCGGCAGGCGCGCACGGGCCGCGACTTTCCGACCTGGGTTGTGGGCTTCGTTCTTTGCGGCGCGCTGCCGCTCGTGGCGCTGGTCGTGGCTGGGTTCACGACCAAATGGGACGTGCCCGTCCTGCGCGGCTTCAACTATCGTGGCGGCTTCGTGCTGGTGCCGGAGTTCGTGGCGCTGTTCGCGGCGCTTTCGACCTACACGGCAGGCTTCATCGCCGAGGCGGTGCGCGGCGGCATCCTGTCGGTGCGCCAGGGCCAGATCGACGCCGCGCTGGCGCTCGGTCTCTCGCGCGGCCGCATCATCCGGCTGGTGGTGATCCCGCAGGCCATGCCGGTGATCATCCCGCCGCTCACCAGCCAGTACCTGAACCTGGTGAAGAACTCCTCGTTCGGCGCGGCCATCGCGTACCCTGAGATCGTGGCGGTGTTCATGGGCTCGGCGCTGGTCTCGACCGGCCAGTCGATCGAGATCATCGCCATCACCTTGGCGATCTACCTGACGCTCAGCCTCGCCGTGTCGCTGTTCATGAACTGGTACAATGCGCGCCACAGGCTGGTGACGCGATGATCCAGACCCTGCGCCGGCACCTCTTCGCCACGCCGATCGATGCGGCGGTGACCATCCTCGGCCTCTACATCGCCTGGCGCATCGCCGTGCCCCTGGTCCACTGGCTGGTGCTCGACGCCACCTGGCACGGCACGACCCGCGAGGATTGCAAGGGCGACGGCGCCTGCTGGGTGTTCATCCGCGCCCGCTTCGGCCAGTTCATGTACGGCCAATATCCCGTGCCCGAGCGCTGGCGCGTCGATGTCGTGGGCGCGTTGTTCGTGGCCGTGACGGCGGCGCTGTCCTGGCGCGGCCTGCCCAATCGCGGCCGCCTCGCCTGGGCGTCCGCGATCGTCCTGCCGCCGCTCGGCGTCGTGCTGCTGCACGGCGATTGGGGCACCGGCCTCGAGCTGGTCGAGACGCGCGAATGGGGCGGGCTGATGCTCACGCTCTTCCTCACCCTCTATGCCGGCCTGATCGCGGTGCCGCTCGGCATCCTGCTGGCGCTGGGCCGCCGCTCGCGCCTGCCGTTGATCCGCTTCGCCTCGGTCGTGTTCATCGAGTTCTGGCGCGGCGTGCCCATCATCACCGTGATCTTCCTCGCCTCGATCCTGCTGCCGCTGATCATGCCGACCGGTGTCGACATCGACCGCCTCGCGCGGGCCGTGATCGGTCTCGCCTTCGTGATCGCGGCCTATATGGCGGAGGCCGTGCGCGGCGGCCTGCAGGCGCTGCCCGACGGCCAGACGGAGGCCGCGCAGGCGCTCGGCCTCGGCTACTGGCGCATCCAGCGCATGATCGTGCTGCCGCAGGCGCTGCGCATCTCCCTGCCGGCCCTGACCAACGAATTCATCTCGCTGTTCAAGAGCACGACCCTGGTGCTGATCGTCTCGATCTTCGACCTGCTCGGCATCGCGCAGGCGGCCCTAGCCGATCCCGCGTGGGTCGGCATGAACATGGAAGCCTATGTCTTCGCGGGCGCCATCTACTGGTTCGCCTGCTTCGGCCTCTCGCAATGGAGCCGGCTGCGCGAGAAGCGGCTCGCGGAGCGTGGTCGCTAGGCCGCGAAGCGGCGCAGCACCTGGCCGGGCCGGCTCTTGGGATCGGCGCAGAAGCCTTTCTCGTCGGTGACGTGGCAACCGTTGATCCACACGCCGTGCAGTCCGATGGCGCCGGCGGTGAGGCGGGCGGCGCCTGAGGGCAGGTCGTGGGCGCGCCGCTTGGGGCCGCGCGCGACGGTCTTCGGATCGAACAGCATCAGGTCGGCGGCATAGCCCTCGCGCAGCAGGCCGCGGCCCTCGATGCCGAACAGCTTCGCCGGCTGGCCGGTGAGGCGGTGCACGGCCTGCGGCAGGTCGAGCACGCCGAGGTCGCGACTCCAGTGGCCCATCAGGTGCAGGCCGAAGCCGGCGTCACAGAAGAAGGTCAGGTGCGCGCCCGCGTCCGAGAGCGAGATGTGCGTCTCGGGATCGGCCAGGATCTTGCCGACCTCCTTGTCGTCATTGTGCAGGAGCTGGGCCACGAACTGCGTGTCGAGGTTCTCGGACAGGGCGAAGTCGAGGATGAAGTCGAGCGGGTCCTTGCCGGCTTGCCTGGCCAGCATGTCGAGCGTGGCGCCTTCCATCGGCCGGTTCTCGGGCTTGGCGGTCTCGACGACGAAGAGCTTGTGCCATTCGCTGTTGAACACCAGCCGGCCGCGCCGCTCCGCGAGCTCCTGCCTGACCGAGGCGCGCCAGGCGGGATCGGCATAGATCTTCTTCAGCTCCGCCTCGCCGTGCGCCGCCATGGCGGGCTTCCACGCCACCATGCTCTCGAACAGGTAGGGGCTCTTGAAGGTGAAGTCCATGCTGAGCGGGCAGCATGAGGTCTGCGCCACGAGCTTGTGGCCGCGCGCCCGCGCCTCGTTCACCTGGGCAAGCGTGGTGAAGGCCGCGGTGGGATTGGTGTTGGAATGGAAGAGGGCCGCGATAACCACCGGCCGCTTCGCTTCGGCCGCGATCTCCTCGAGATAGGGGATCGAGGTCTTGCTGCCCTTGGTCAGCATGTAGACGCCGCGGCCGCTTTCGCCCATGGCCTTCACGAGCGTACGCAGCTCCTTGTCGTCGGCCAGCCGCGACGGCATGGGCGTGCCGCCTTCGCCATTGTGCGCCTCGGCCGTCGAGGAGGCGAAACCCACGGCGCCCGCCGCCATCGCCTCGCGCACCAGCGCCGCCATCTGTGCGATCTCGGCGTCCGATGCGGCACGCTCCGTCGCGTCGGCGCCCATCACCCAGGTGCGGACCGAGGAATGGCCCGAGAAGCAGGCGACATTCGGCCCGACGCCCAGCCGCTCCAGCATGTCGAGATATTGCGGGAAGCTCTCGAACTCCCAGCGGATGCCCGACCGCAGCGCATCGAGAGACATGCCCTCGACATGCGTCAGGTTGCGCATGGTGATGTCGCGATCGGCGGGCTTGCAGGGCGCGATGGTAAAGCCGCAGTTGCCCAGCACCGCCGTGGTCACGCCGAGCGAGGGTGAGGGGTCGACGAACGGGTCCCAGGTGATCTGCGCATCGTAATGCGTGTGGCCGTCGATGATGCCGGGCGCGAGGGCGAGGCCGTCGGCCTTCACCGTCTCCTTTGCAGCACCAAGCTTCGGCCCGATGGCCGCGATCTTGCCCTCGGTCACGCCAAGGTCGGCATGCAGCGGCTTGCTGCCTGCGCCGTCGTGGATCTCCGCGTCCCGGATGACGAGATCGAACATGGGTTTCCTCCGAGGCCGATGTTAGTCTTCGGCAGGGAAAAGGGAACGGGTGGGACGCATGGCGGAACTCAAGCGCCGCGGATTCGTGACGGCGGCGGCGAGCCTGGCGCTCGCACCGCGGCTCGCCCGGGCCGACACCTTTCCCGCCAAAGCCGTACGGATCGTCGTGCCCTATCCGCCGGGCGGCGGCACTGACATCGTGGCCCGCCTGGTGGCGCCCCGGCTCACCGAGCGCTGGAAGCAGACGGTGATCGTCGAGAACAAGGCGGGGGCGAGCGGCATCGTCGGCAGCGAGGTCGTGGCCCATGCGCCGCCCGACGGCCACACGCTGATGATCATGACTGGCGCGCATACGGTGAACCCCGTCACGACCAGGCACCTGCCCTACGATACGGAAAAGGACTTCACCCCGATCACGACGGTGGCGGCGAGTCCGCTCGCGCTGATCGGCTCCGTGAAGGCCGGCATGACCGACATGGCGACGTTCCTCGCCGCCGCGCGCCGGCCCGGCAGCATCCAGTTCGGCAGCAGCGAGAACACCACGCGTCTCGGCGGCGAGCTGTTCCGGCTGCGCAGCGGCCTCAAGATCGAGAACGTGGCCTACAAGGGTGCCGCGCCCATGATGCAGGATCTGATCGGCGGCCACATCCCCGTGGCCTTCAGCACGCCTCTGTCGACCATGTCGCACCATCGCGCCGGCACCGCGCGCATCCTGGCGATCGCGAGCCGGAAGCGCCTGCAGGTGGTCGCCGACGTGCCGACCATGGAAGAGGCCGGCGTGCCGAACTTCATCTCCGACACCTGGA
>DATJWN010000284.1:0-4851 GCA_035501235.1 Reyranella sp. | reverse complement strand
CTATATGCTGCGCATCGCCATCCCCTATGGCGCCCTGTCCACCCGGCAGCTTCGTCGCCTGGCCTGGATCGCGCGCACCTATGACAAGGGCTACGGCCACTTCACCACGCGCACCAACCTGCAACTTCACTGGATCAAGCTGAAGGACGCGCCGGACATCCTGGACGCCCTGGCGGAGGTGGACCTGCACGCCATCCAGACCTCGGGCAACTGCATCCGCAACACCACCTCGGACCCGCACGCCGGCGCGGCCGCGGACGAGCTGGACGATCCGCGGGTCTGGGCCGAGGCGATCCGCCAGTGGTCGACCCTGCACCCGGAATTCAGCTTCCTGCCGCGCAAGTTCAAGATCGCCGTCACCGGCTCGCCCAACGACCGTGCCGCCGTACGCGTCCACGATGTGGGACTGCGTCTGTGGCGCAATCCCGGAGGCGAGGTCGGCTTCGAGGTGATCGTGGGAGGAGGTCTTGGCCGCACGCCGATGATCGGCAAGACGGTGCGCGATTTCCTGCCCAAGGACGAACTGCTCGCCTATCTCGAGGCCATCCTGCGCGTCTACAATCGCTACGGGCGGCGCGACAATCTCTACAAGGCGCGCATCAAGATTTTGGTGCACGAGATCGGCGTCGAGAAGATGCGCGAAGAGGTCGAGGCGGAATACGCCGCGACCAGGGACGGCGCGCTCAGGCTCGATCCCGAGACGATCGACGCCATCGCGCGCCAGTTCGAGCCGCCGCCGCTGCCGCACCGCTCGGCGACGGTTGCCGAGGTCGAGCGTCTGAAGCTCGAGGACCGCGATTTCGCGCTGTGGCTGAAGTCGAACACCGCCCAGCATCGCCTGGCCGGCTATCGCATCGTGACGGCCTCGCTCAAGCCCGCGGGTGCGCCGCCGGGAGATGCGGGCTCGGTGCAGATGGAAGGCATGGCCGACATCGCCGACGCCTACAGCCAGAGCGAGATCCGCGTCAGCCACGAGCAGAACCTCGTGTTGCCCCATGTCGCCATCGAGGATCTACCGGCGGTCTATCGCGCCCTGCAGCGGCTGGGTTTTGCGGAAGCCAATGTCGGCAAGATCACCGACATCATCGCCTGCCCGGGCCTCGATTATTGCGCGCTTGCCAATGCGCGCTCAATCCCGGTGGCGCAGAGGATCTCGAACCACTTCGCCAATCTCGCGCGCCAACACGACATCGGCGACCTGAAGATCAAGATCTCGGGCTGCATCAATGCCTGCGGCCATCACCATGTCGGCCATATCGGCATCCTCGGCGTCGATAAGAACGGCGTCGAGCTCTACCAGATCACCCTGGGCGGCGACGTCGACTTCGGCCAGACGGCGCTGGGCGACATCATCGGCCCTGCCGTCGAGGCCGACCGTGTCGTCGAGGCCGTCGACGCCCTGGTCGCCACCTATCTCGAGTCACGAGCCGACGGCGAACGTTTCGTCGACACCTACCGGCGCATCGGCGTCCAGCCCTTCAAGGAGCGAGTCTATGGCAATCCTGAGTGAAATCCCGGGGGAAGTTCCGGTCCAGCCGGAGGGCATGCTCGTGCTGCCCAACACGATCGATGTGCTGAAGCTCGGCGCTCAGCTCGAGGGCGTGAAGCTGATCGTGCTGGAGTTCCCCAAGTTCACCGACGGCCGTGCCTACAGCCAGGCGCGCCTGCTGCGCGAGCGGCTGGGCTACAGGGGCGAGTTGCGCGCCTCGGGCGCGGTCTTCATCGACCAGATCCCGTTCATGCTGCGCTGTGGCTTTGACTCCTTCGCCAGCACCCAGAAGGGCTTCGAGGAGGCGCTGGTCAGGGCGCGCAAGCGGCTCAGCGTGGTCTATCAGCCGGTGGGCGATGGCCGCGCCACGGCGGCGGAACTCCGACTGCAGCGCATCCACACCCAGGCCGCGGCTTAAGGGTCTATTCGGGCGCTGGTTGCTGGGCCAGCCAGGCGCGGGCCTCGCGTTCTGTGCGGAAGATCTTGCCGTCCGTCCGGCTGGAACCGCCCCCGCCCAGATTAAAGAAACGCATGGAGGCGTCGATCGTCTCCCGGGTGGTGGCGACGACGGCTGTCGGACCGCGCTTGACCTCGGCATAGGCGCTGACCCGCGCGCCGATCAGCATCATGTCGTTGTCGTCGTACCTGTATTCGCATTTCCCGCAGTCCCAGAGCTTGCGATACGGCATCGCGCCCTGGATGAGGATCTGGTCGAGATATTCCTCGAGATCGGTGCGCCGAATGACTCCCGAAGCCTTGGCGTGGACGAAGCGCGTCTTGTGATCGATCGTGAACTCGATGGGCATCGCGCCGGAGGATATCAGAGCGTGGGCGCTGTCTGCAGCCATGTCCTTGCATCGTCGATCGAGCGGAAGATCTTGATGGGTCTTCTTGCGCCACCGAGGTTGGCGAAGCGCCGGCTGAATTCCTGGCCCGCCATCGTATCCACCACCATCGCAATGGGGCCTCGGGGCCCAAAATGGGCGTAGGCGCTGACCCGTGCACCCAGCGCCATCATGTCATCGTCACTGAGGCTGAAATCCGTTCCCCGTGCATCGATCAGCTTGGGGTAGGGCAGCGCTCCCTGGACCACGACGGCATCGAGATAGTCGACGATATCCTGCATGAGGACGACGCCTTCGCCCCGCGCCTCGACGATCTGTCGGGCCGTGTCGATTTGGTAAAAAATGGGCAAGTTCCGCTCGTTTCAGTGGCGGAATCTTGGACGAATTGCGGCGAAGAGACTCCGCGTCAGTTGCGCGCAACCGTGACGTTACCCCGCGTCAGTTCCGCGCAACCTGCGCGGCTACGCACACCCACTGCCCATTTTGGCGCGCCCAGATGTCGGTGTAACGGCCCTGGCCGGGTTTGCCTTCCAGAGACGTGTAGGTTGTGCGTGCGTGGATGATGGCGAAGTCGCCCATCAGGCGGATATTCACGTCGCCGCAGGTGAGGCCGCGGATTTTCGCTGGCTGTGCGATTTGCTTCAGGAAGCCCGCACGATCGACCAGCGAGCCGTCGGGATTGGTGTTGAGGAAGTCGTGCGACAGGATTTCCGAGAAGCGCTTCACGTCGCCGTTTTGCACCGCGGCGATGTAGTCGCGGTTGAGCCGTTCGAGCGTCTCGAGATCGCTGCTCATCGGCGCGCTCCTTCGTGTTCCAAGAGCCACTGCTTGCGCGACAGGCCGCCGCCATAGCCGGTCAGGCTGCCGTCCGAGCCGATCACGCGATGGCAGGGCACGACGATGCTGATCGGGTTCTGTCCGTTGGCCAAGCCCGCGGCGCGCACTGCGCGCGGCTTGCCGATGCGCCGCGCCAACTCGGCATAGCTGATGGTGCTGCCGTCCTTGATCTTGCGCAGTGCCTTCCAGATGTCGGTCTGGAAGGGCGTGCCGTTGGTTGCCACGGGCAGGCTCTTCAGCACGGCGATATCGCCCTTGAAATAGCGCCGCATGGCCGAGGTCAGGCCGCCGGGGTCCTTCTTCGGCGTGAGGACATAGCCACCTTTGCCGTAGTAGCGGTCGAGCAGCTGCTTCATGCGCTTCTCATGGTCGGTCCAGTCGATCGTGCGCAGGCGGCCTTCGCCGTCGGCGATGACGATCAGCTCGCCGATCGGCGTCGGCAGGCGGTCGATGAAGAAGTCGAGCGGTTCAACCATGATTGGCCATCCTGAGATGTTGGGCGGCATAGGCATGCCAGGGCCGCCAGGCCGCGGGGGCGTCGGAGTCGAGATTGGCGGGCGGCAGATCGCGATCCCAGTCTCCGGGTGCGCGCAGGCCGGGCCGCTTGGCGATCAGCGGTGCAAGCTTGGGATCGCGTGCGAGATGCGTGTCGATGGTGACGATGTCCGCGCCCAGATCGAACACGCGCTTCACGCGCGCCACGATGGCGGGAAGGGCGCGCACTTCCGGGAAACGGATGGTGACGGCGACGGCGTTGCGGTCGGCCAGATGAGCGACCGAGACCATGCCACGCTTGTCCTCCAGCTCGATCTGGCGATGCCAGATTCCGTCCTCGATCTGCTCGGACCGCCTGGGCGCGCGCTGCCTCAGCGCCTCGAGCATGCCCGGCCAGTCGTAGGGCGGACGATAGGAGAGGCGGAGCGTCACGCCCTCTCGCGAGGAATCGGCGGGGCCCTGCTTGCGGCGCAGCGAGGAGGGCGGCCGGCCGAACATCTTGGCGAAGGTCTCGTTGAAGCGGCGCACGCTGCCGAAGCCCGCCGACAGGGCGACCTCGGTCATCGGCAGTTGCGTGTCGTGGATCAGCTGCTTGGCGAACAGCACGCGGCGCGTCTGAGCCACGGCGACCGGCGAGGCGCCGAGATGCTGGCTGAAGAGACGGCGCAACTGCCGGCCGCCGACGCCCAGCCGCTCGGCCAACGCCTCGACTCCGGCATCGCTCTCGTCGAGCGCGCCCTCGGCGATCAGCTTCAAGGCGCGCGAGACGGTGTTGGACGAGCCGCGCCAGAAGGCGAGCTCGGGCGCGATCTCCGGGCGGCAGCGCAGGCAGGGCCGGAAGCCCGCCTCCTGAGCGGCGGCGGCCGAGGCGAAGAAGCGGCAGTTCGCGAACTTCGGCACGCGGGCCGGGCAGATCGGGCGGCAGTAGACGCCGGTCGAGGTGACGCCCACGAAGACGCGCCCGTCGAAGCGTGCGTCATGACTCTGGAAGGCCCGATAGCAGGCCTCGCGGTCCATGATTTCCTCTGGCATTTCCATGGCTCGATCCTTCCACGAGGGCCGGTGGAACGCTCGCGGTTTTCGGACATCCATGTCCGCCGTCGTTTCGGCCGCGGCCGAAGCATGCCAGGTTCGGCCACGACCGAAATGACGGCGGCCGTTCGCGGCCTATATGCCCTTCGCCAT
>DATJWN010000283.1:0-64231 GCA_035501235.1 Reyranella sp. | reverse complement strand
AGTCGAGGTCGGCAGCGAGGCGCAGCGCGCCTTCTTCGACAAGATCGGATTCCTGAAGCCGCTCCATACCGAGCTGATGGAGCTCGGCTCGCCGCTCTATCCGCAGCACTGGGCGAAGATCAACACCATGACCATCGCCTTCGGTCACGGCATGTCGGTGACGCCGCTGCATCTGATCACCGGCGTGTCGGCGATGATCAACGGCGGCATCCTCTATGCGCCGAGCTTCATCCGCCGCGGCGCCGGGGCGGATTCGGGGAAGCGCGTGATCCAGGTTTCGACTTCGTTGCAGATGCGCCAGCTGATGCGCCTCAATGCCGTCGAGGGCACGGGCAAGAAAGGCGACGTGCCGGGTTACGAGGTCGGCGGCAAGACCGGCACCGCGGAAAAGGTCGGGCGGGGCGGCGGCTACGCTAAAAAAGCCTTGTTCAGCTCCTTCGTTGCGGCGTTCCCCATGAGCGACCCCAAGTTCATCGTCCTCGTTTCGCTCGACGAGCCGCACGGCAACGCGGAGACCGGAGGCTATGCCACCGGCGGCCAGGTTTCGGCACCGAGCGTCAAGGCGATCATCCAGAACATCATCGCCCTCTACGGCATCCTGCCCGGCGACTGGAACAGCAATCCGGGCCAGCTCGAGATCGCCTCGATGCCCGTGCAGACCAACACGGCGGCGGCCAAAATCGTGCGGGTCAGCAGCCGTGGCGGCCGCGGTGTCGAGCACAAGGCGCTGCCGGCCAAGCCGGGGCAAATCCCCGAAGCCCCCCATGCTGAGCCTGAGTGAGCTCATGCGCCGGACCGCCGACCCTGCGACCGTCGCGGCGCCCCAGCAGGATCCGATGCTTGCCGGCCTGACGCTCGATTCGCGCCAGGTACGGCCGGGCTATCTGTTCGCCGCTCTCTCGGGTTCGCGTACCGATGGGGCGAGCTTCGTGAACGAGGCCGTGAAGCGTGGCGCCGTGGCGATCCTTGCCGCGTCCGATGCGCCGCTGCCGCCGCTCGCGCCCGAGATCGCCGTGGTACGCGATCCCAATCCGCGCCGCCGCATCGCGCTCATGGCTTCGGCCTTCGCGGGACTTCAGCCCGCGACCATCGCCGCCGTGACCGGCACCAACGGCAAGTCGTCGACCGTCCATTTCGTGCGCCAGATCTGGGCGGCGCTTGGACTGAAGGCGGCGAGCGTGGGCACGCTCGGCATCGTCTCGCCGGGCTTCTCGCGTGAAGCGGGGCTCACCACGCCCGATCCCGTGCAGCTTCATGCCGATCTCGCCACCCTGGCGCACGAGGGCGTGACCCATCTCGCGATCGAAGCGTCGAGCCATGGGCTCGACCAGCATCGCCTCGACGGCCTGCAGCTTTCGGCTGCGGCGTTCACGAACCTGACGCACGAGCACCTCGATTATCACGCCTCGATGGATCGCTACTTCGAGGCCAAGGCCCGCCTGTTCGACCAGCTGCTGCCGCCGGGCGGCACCGCCGTCGTCAACGCCGACAGCGACCGCGCGCCGGCGCTGGCCGAGATCTGCCGCCGCCGTGGCATCCGCTTCTGGAGCTACGGCGCCAAGGGCGAAGAACTGCGCCTGCTCACCGACACGCCGACGCCGCACGGCCAGCATCTCGTGATCGAGCTGCTGGGCCGCCGCCATGAGATCGAGCTGCCGCTGGTCGGCGGCTTCCAGGCGTCGAACGCGCTCGCGGCGCTCGGCCTGGTCGTCGCGACGGGCGGCTACCCAGCGCGCGCCGTGTCCGCGCTCGCGAGCCTGAGCGGCGCGCCTGGACGCCTGCAGCTCGTGGCGCGGCACAGGAGCGGCGCGCCGGTCTATGTCGACTATGCCCACAAGCCCGAGGCGCTGGAGACGGTGCTCGCCACCGTGCGGCCCTTCGCCAAGGGCCGGCTCGTCGTCGTCTTCGGCTGCGGCGGCGACCGCGATCGGGCGAAGCGTCCGGTGATGGGCGAGATCGCCACGCGCTTGGCCGATCTCACCCTGGTGACGGACGACAACCCGCGCAGCGAGGAGCCCGAGGCGATCCGCGCCGAGATCGTGCGCGGCATTCCCGGCGATCGGCGCAACTGGCTGGAGGTGCGCGACGGCCGCCACGCCGCGATCGAGCAGGGCATGGCGGCCCTGCGCTCGGCCGACGATCTGCTGCTGATCGCGGGCAAGGGCCATGAGACCGGCCAGACCATCAAGGGCATCACGCATCATTTCGACGATGCCGAGGTCGCGCGCGAATTCGCCGAGGCCGTCAAATGAGCCCGCTCTGGACCTCCGACGAGGTGGCGCGCGCGGTGTCGCCGATCGCGATGTCTGCGCCGTTCGAGGCGAACGGCGTCACCTTCGACAGCCGCGCCGTCGGCAAGGACGATCTGTTCTTCGCCATGACCGGCGAGACGGCGGACGGCCACGCCTTCGTGCCCGACGCGTTGAAGCGTGGGGCCGCGGCGGCGATCGTCTCGCGCGATGTGCCGGGCGCCGACGGCAAGCTGGTCAAGGTCGCCGATACGTTGAAGGCACTGCATGATCTCGGCCGCGCAGGCCGCCGGCGCAGCGAGGCGCGTATCGCGAGTGTCACCGGGTCGGTCGGCAAGACCAGCACCAAGGACGCGCTCTCCATCATGCTCTCCGCCCAGGCGCCGACGGCGGCGAGCGTCGCGAGCTTCAACAACCATGTTGGCGTGCCGATCAGCCTCGCACGCCTGCCGCGCACGGCGCGCTACGGCGTGTTCGAGATCGGCATGAACCACCCGGGCGAGATCGAGCCGCTGGCGCGTTTGGTCGAGGCGCATGTCGGCGTGGTCACCAACGTCGAGCCCGCGCATATCGGCTACATGGGCTCCGAGGAGGCCATCGCCGACGAGAAGGCGTGCCTGTTCGCCGGCATGCCGGCAGGCGGTGTCGCCGTGCTCAATCGCGACAATCGGCACTATGAGCGGATGGCGGATCATGCGCGCCGTTTCGGTGTTTCGCGTATCGTCGGTTTCGGCCGAAATGCCTCTGCTGAAGCGCGTCTGCTCGCGTGCACCCTGCAGGATTCGGGCAGCGATGTTGTTGCCTTGATCCACGGCCGCCGGATCGAGTATCGGCTGGGAGCGGCGGGCGAGCACTGGGTGTTGAACAGCCTGGCAGCGCTTGCCGTCGTCGAGGCGCTCGGCGCCGATCTCGACAAGGCCGCGGCGACGCTCGCTACGGTCAAGGCCTCGCCGGGACGCGGCGCGCGGCGGTGGCTCAAGTTCGGGACCGGCACGGTCGAGCTGCTCGACGAGAGCTACAACGCCAACCCCGCGTCGATGCGCGCCATGCTGGCCGTGCTGGCGCGCACCGAGCCCGCGTCGGGCGGCCGCCGCCTGCTGGCAATGGGCGACATGCGCGAGCTGGGGGAAGGTGCCGACGACTACCACGCCGGCCTTGCCGACTGGGTGGCGGCGAGCGGGGCGGCGCAGGTCTTCCTGTGCGGCCCGCACATGCAGGCGCTGTGGCAGCGCCTGTCGGAGGCGCAGAAGGCCGCGTACCGGCCCGACTCGGAATCGCTTGCGGGCGAGGTCGCATCGGCGCTGCGCGCGGGAGACGTGATCGCGATCAAGGGCTCGCTGGGCTCAAAAATGAAAGCTGTCGTCGACGCCGTTCTTGCGGCCAGCGGCGGCGAGATAGGACGCTGAAGATGGTCTACAACCTCCTCTATCCGCTGGCCGATGTGTTCAGTCCGTTCAACATCTTCCGCTATCTGACCTTCCGCTCGATCGCGGCCTTCATGACGGCCCTGGTCCTGAGCTTCCTGATCGGCGGCCACCTCATCGCCTGGCTGCGCAGCAAACAGGGCCACGGCCAGCCGATCCGAGAGGATGGTCCGGCGAGCCACATCATGACCAAGAAGGGCACGCCGACCATGGGCGGCCTGCTGATCCTGATCTCGCTCTGCGTGGCCACCTTGCTCTGGGCCGACCTCACCAACCGCTATATCTGGGTCGTGCTCGGCATCACCGTGTCCTTCGGCGCGATCGGCCTGTGGGACGACTTCCTCAAAGTGACCAAGCGCAACCCCAAGGGCGTGCCGGGCCTGGTGAAGCTCGCCTTCTCCATCGTCATCGCGGGGATCGGGGCCGTCTACATCGCCCAAGGCTCGCCCCTGACGCTCCGCTATACGCTGGCCCTGCCGTTCCTCAAGGATGTGCTGATCCCGCTCAGCATTTTCGGCTTCGTGCCGTTCGCCGTGATCGTGATCGTCGGCGCCTCCAACGCCGTCAATCTGACCGACGGTCTCGACGGTCTTGCGATCGGCCCGGTGATCATGGCTTCGGCCGTGTTCGGCCTGATCACCTATGTCGTCGGCAACGTCCTCTACACGAACTACCTCCACGTCCATCACGTGCCGCGCTCGGGCGAGCTTGCGGTGCTGATGGCGGCGCTGGTCGGCGCCGGCATGGGCTTCCTGTGGTTCAACGCGCCGCCGGCCATGGTCTTCATGGGCGATACCGGTTCGCTGTCGCTGGGCGGAGCGCTGGGCGGCGTCGCCGTCGTCACCAAGCACGAGATCGTGCTGGCGATCGTGGGCGGCCTGTTCGTGCTCGAGACCGTGTCGGTGATCGTGCAGGTCCTCTCCTACAAATGGACCGGAAAGCGCGTCTTCCGCATGGCGCCGCTGCACCATCATTTCGAGCAGAAGGGCTGGGCCGAACCGACCATCGTCTTCCGCTTCTGGATCATCGCCGCCATCCTCTCGATGGTCGGCCTCGCCACCCTGAAGTTGAGGTGAGCGCATGATCGATCTCTCGCCGCTCAAGGGCTCGTCGTTCGTCGTGCTGGGGCTCGCGCGCTCCGGCCTGGCGACCGTGCGCGCCCTGCTGGCGGCCGGGATCGAGTGCGTCGCCTGGGACGACAACGAGACTTCACGCGCGGCGGTCGCCGCCGCGGGCGCGAAGCTCGCCGATCCGGCGACGATCGACTGGACGAAGGTCACGGCGCTGGTCATCAGCCCCGGCATTCCCAACCTCCTGCCCCAGCCGCACCCCATGGCGGCGGCGGCGCGGGCGGCCGGCGTGCCGCTGATCTGCGACGTCGAGCTGCTGGCGCGCGTGCAGACGACCGCGCGTTACGTCGCCGTGACGGGCACCAACGGCAAGTCGACCACGACGGCGCTGATCGGCCATATCCTGAAGAACGCGGGCGTCGCCTGCGAGGTCGGCGGCAATATCGGCCGCGGCGCGCTCGATCTCGGACCGCTCGGCATCGGCGGCGTCTATGTGCTCGAGATGTCGTCCTACCAGCTCGAGCTGCTGCAGAGCCTGCGCGCGACCGTCGCCGTGTGGCTCAACATCACGCCCGACCATATCGACCGCCATGGCGACATGGCGGGCTATGTCGCGGCCAAGGAGCACATCTTCGATCGCCAGCAGCCCGGCGACTGCGCCGTGGTCGGCGTCGACGATGCGCCCTCGCGCGCGATCTATGCCAAGATGGGCAAGCGCTTCCGCATCGCCGCAGTGCCGCTCGCCCTCGAGCGCCCGATCGCCGGCGGCATCTCCTTCCGAGCCGGCAAATTGATCGATGCCGACGGCTACACTGCCGACTTCTCCGACGTGCCGACGCTTCCGGGCGCACACAACGCGCAGAACGCCGCCGCCGCCTGGGCCGCGTGCCGCTGGCTGCGGCTGACGCGCGACGAGATCGTGGCCGGCCTCAAGACCTATCCCGGCCTGCCGCACCGCCAGGAGCGCGTCGCCGCCGTGGGCGATATCACCTATGTCAACGACAGCAAGGCGACCAACGCCGACGCGACGGCCCGGGCGCTGTCGTCCTATCGCGACATCTACTGGATCCTGGGCGGACAGGCGAAGGAGGGGGGCGTGGCGCCGCTCGCGGAATACTTCGATCGTGTCAGGCACGCCTTCCTGATCGGCGAGGCGACCGATCTCTTCGCCGGCCAGCTCGACGGCAAGGTCGGCTATTCGCGCTGCGGCGACCTGCAATCGGCACTCAACGCCGCGCATGCCCGCGCGCAGAGCGACGGCAAGGGCCCGGCGGTCGTGCTGCTGTCGCCCGCCTGCGCCTCGTGGGATCAGTGGAAGAGCTACGAGCATCGGGGCGATGCATTCCGTGAGATGGCGCGCGGCTTGCCGGGGGCTCAGAGTTTGGGAGGGATGGCGTGATCCAGGTTCCGCGCGACGACCGCAGCGTCATTGGCCAGTGGTGGTGGACTGTCGACCGCTGGGCGTTGGGGGCCGTGCTTGCGATCATGGCCTTCGGCGTGTTGCTGACTCTCGCCGCCTCGCCGCCGGAGGCCGAACGCCTGCACGTCGATTCCTTCTTCTTCGCCAAGCGCCAGTTCTTCTTCCTGCCGATGGCGCTCGCCGTGATGATGGCGATCTCGCTGTCCTCGCCGCGCCACATCCGCCGGCTCGCCCTGCTGGTCTTCTGCGGCAGCGTGGTCCTGCTCGCGCTGACCTTCGTGATCGGCGCCGAGGTCAAGGGCGCGCGGCGCTGGATCACCGTGCCCGGCATCTCCAACATCCAGCCGTCGGAATTCGTGAAGCCGAGCCTTGCCGTGATCTCGGCCTGGCTGCTGGCGCAGGCGCGCGCGGAGCGGCGCCTGCCGGGATATTTCCTCTCGACCCTGCTGGTCGGCATGGTGCTGACCATGCTGATCATGCAGCCCGACCTAGGAATGAGCATCGTGATCGCCTCGGTCTGGGCGGCCCAGCTTTTCGTCATCGGCCTGCCGATGTGGATCGCGGGCTTCGGCGTGATCGGCGGCGCAGGCGCGCTGGTCGGGGCCTACTTCATGCTGAGCCACGTACGCAGCCGCTTCGACCGCTTCCTCGATCCCTCGTCGGGCGACAACTACCAGGTCAACACCGCGCTCGAGGCCTTCATGAACGGCTCGCTGTTCGGCCGCGGACCGGGCGAGGGCACGGTGAAGGCGCAGCTTCCCGACGCGCATACGGACTTCATCATGGCGGTGTGCGGCGAGGAGTTCGGTCTCGCTGTCTGCCTCATCATCCTGCTTCTCTTCGCCTTCGTGACCTTGCGGGCCATGCAGCGGGCCTCGAAGGAGACCAGCCTGTTCATCGCGCTCGCCGCGACCGGGCTCGGCGTGCAGTTCGGCCTGCAGGCGGCCATCAACATGGCCTCGACAGTGCAGCTCATTCCGGCCAAGGGCATGACCTTGCCCTTCATCTCCTACGGCGGCTCGTCGGCGCTCGCGATGGCGATCTGCGTCGGCATGATGCTGGCGCTGACCCGCGAACATGCCGGATTGCGGGAGGCCGTATGACCGACGCGCGGCCATCCTCTCTTGCGCCAATCGTCTTGGCGACCGGCGGCACCGGCGGACACGTGTTCCCCGCCGAGGCGCTGGCGGGCGAGCTCGAGGCGCGCGGCGTGCCGTTCACCCTGGTCACCGACGCGCGCGGCAAGCAGTGGCAGGGCGCGCTGTCGCGGCGGCCGATCCACTATATCCATTCGGCCAGTCCGACCGGCTCGTTCCGGCGCAAGGCCCTGGCGATGGTCTCGCTCGGCCTCGGCCTGTTCGACGCCTGGCGGGCGCTGGGCCGCATCGCGCCGGCCGCCGTCGTCGGCTTCGGCGGCTATGCCTCGGTGCCGACCATGCTCGCGGCCCGGCTGCGCGGCACGCCCGCGATGCTGCACGAGCAGAATGCCGTGCTCGGCCGCGCCAACCGGTTGGTGCTGAAGGGCGTGCAGCGCATTGCGCTTTCCTTCACGCCGACCCGCTTCATCGACGAGGGCGACGAACGCGCCCGGCTGGTCGGCAATCCAGTGCGCGAGCCGGTGTCCGCGCTGCGCGGCTCGCCTTATCGGGCGCCTGGTCCCGATCGGGTGATCGATCTGCTCGTCTTTGGGGGCAGCCAGGGCTCCGCCTCGTTCAGCGAGGTCGTGCCCGAGGCGATCCTGTCGCTGGCGCCGGCGTTGCGCACCCGTTTGCGCGTGGTCCAGCAGTGCCGGCCGGAGGATCTCGAGCGCGTGCGTCGGCACTACGCCAAGGCGGGCATCGTGGCCGAGCTCGGGCCGTTCTTCGCCGACCTGCCGCAGCGGCTGGCCGCCGCGCATCTGGTGATCGGCCGGTCGGGCGCCTCGACTGTGGCGGAGCTCGCAGCCATCGGCCGGCCGTCGATCCTCGTGCCGTACCCGTACGCCGCCGACGACCACCAGACGGCGAACGCGCGCAACTTCGAGAAGACCGGCGCCTGCCTTGTGATCCCGCACGCCGACTTCCTGGTCGCCTCGCTCGCCGGCCATCTGACAACGCTCTTCGAAGACCCTCAGCGTCTCGCCGACATGGCCGCGGCGGCGCATGCCGCCGGCCGGCCCGATGCCGCCGCGCGTCTCGCCGACATCGTCGCGGAGATGCTCGGCGCCGCTGTCCTTTCACCGTCAGGAGTCGCCGCATGAGAGCGCTGCCGCTGGACATCGGCCTCATCCATTTCGTCGGCATCGGTGGCATCGGCATGTCGGGGATCGCCGAGGTGCTGCACAATCTTGGCTACAAGGTACAGGGCAGCGACCTCGCCGAGAGCGCCAACACGCGCCGCCTCGTCGAGCTCGGCATCAAGGTCGCGATCGGCCATCGCGCGGACAATCTCGACAGCTCGCAGGTCGTGGTCGTCTCGTCGGCGGTGAAGAAGGACAATCCCGAAGTGCTGGCCGCCCGCGCGCGCCTCGTACCGGTCGTGCGCCGCGCCGAGATGCTGGGCGAGCTGATGCGACTCAAATGGTCGATCGCCATCGGCGGGACCCATGGCAAGACCACCACGACCTCGATGGTCGCCGCTATGCTCGATGCCGGCGGGCTCGATCCGACGGTCATCAACGGCGGCATCATCAACGCCTACGGCACCAACGCCCGCATCGGCCAGGGCGACTGGATGGTGGTCGAGTCCGACGAGTCGGACGGCTCGTTCCTGCGCCTGCCGGCGACCATCGCCATCGTGACCAACGTCGATCCCGAGCATCTCGACCATTACGGCACGTTCGATGCGCTGCGCGACGCTTTCGTGCGCTTCGTAGAGAACATCCCGTTCTACGGCTTCGCCGTGCTGTGTGCCGACCATCCCGAGGTGCAGGCATTGATCCCGCGCGTCGCCGACCGCCGCCTCATCACCTATGGCCTCGGCGTCAACGCCGACATCCGGGCGATGAACCTGCAGCTCGATCGCAGCGGTGCGGCCTTCGACGTGCTGGTCGAGCATCGCGCGACCAACCAGTCGCGTACCATCTCGGGCGTGCGACTGCCGATGTTCGGCCGCCACAATGTGCAGAACGCGCTGGCCGCGATCGCCGTCGCGCAGGAGATGGGCCTGCCCGACGACACGATCCGCCATGCGCTCGCGTCCTTCTCCGGCGTGAAGCGCCGCTTCACCAAGACCGGCGAGGCGCACGGCATCACGGTGATCGACGACTACGGACACCATCCGGTGGAGATCGCCGCGACCTTGCGCGCGGCGCGACAGAGCTATGGCGGCTCGGGTCGCGTGATCGCGGTCATGCAGCCGCATCGCTACACCCGCCTCGCCTCGCTGCGCGAGGAATTCGCGACCTGCTTCACTGACGCCGATGCCGTGATCATCGCCGACGTCTATGCCGCGGGCGAAGCGCCGATCGAGGGCGTCAATCGCGACATGCTGGTGGGCCTGGTGCGTCAGGCCGGCCATCGTGACGTGTCTCCGCTCGCCGCACCGGCCGAGCTGCCGGCCATGATCTGGCACATGGCGCGGCCGGGCGACGTCGTGATCTGCCTCGGCGCCGGCAACATCACCGCCTGGGCGCATGCGCTGCCGGGCCAGCTGCAGCAGCTCGCGACCGAGCAGGCCGGACCGCGTTCGGTGGCCAACGATCATGGGCCGGGAACCGCCGCATGATGGCGCTGAGCTCGTCCTCCGCGCACCTGATCGACCGGCTGCCCAAGCCGCGCGGCCGGCTCGCGGCCGATGCGCCGTTGGGGCCGCAGACCTGGTTCCGCACCGGTGGCCCGGCGGAAGTGCTGTTCCGTCCGGCCGATGTCGAGGACCTTGCGAGCTTTCTCGCCGCGCTGCCCGACGAGGTACCGGTGACGGTGCTGGGCGTCGGCTCGAATCTGCTGGTGCGCGACGGTGGCGTGAAGGGCGTGGTGATCCGCCTGATGCGCGGCTTCACGGGCATAGCAGTCGAAGGCACCGAAGTGGTTGCGGGCGCCGGCGCGCCCGACCTCAACGTGGCGCTGACGGCGCGCGAGCATGCGTTGGCCGGGCTCGAATTTCTGAGCGGCATTCCAGGCACGGTCGGCGGCGCCTTCGCGACCAACGCCGGCGCCTATGGCGGCGATCTCGCGCAGGTCCTGATCTCGGCCGAGGCCGTCGATCGGCGGGGCAAGCTCCATTGCGTGACGGTCGACCAGCTCGGCCTCGGCTATCGGCACAGCGAGTTTCCTGCGGACTGGGTCTTCACGTCGGCCCGCCTGCGCGCCGCGCCTGGAGACCAGCTCGCCATCGCGCGGCGCATCGCCGAGATCGACGGCGCGCGCGCCGAGACGCAGCCGCGCAGCCGCACCGGCGGCTCGACCTTTGCCAATCCGCCGGGCCTCAAGGCGTGGGAGCTGATCGATCGCGCGGGCTGCCGCGGCCTCGTCGTCGGTGGGGCGCAGGTCTCGGAGAAGCATACGAACTTCCTGATCAACACCGGCGAGGCGACGGCCGCCGACATCGAAGGGTTGGGCGAGGAGGTGCGCCGCCGCGTGTTCGAGACCCACGGCATCCTGCTCAAGTGGGAGATCAAGCGCATCGGGGAGCCTGCATGACGAAGATCGTCGCGGTCCTGATGGGCGGCTGGTCGCCCGAGCGCGAGGTCTCGCTGGTGAGCGGCAAGGCCTGCGCCGAAGGACTGCGCGAGGGCGGTCACGCTGTGATCGAATATGACGTGCAGCGCGACCTGCGCGCGCTCGTCGATTTCCTGCGGCCGGCCAAGGGCGGCGGTCCCGACGTCGCTTTCAACGCGCTGCACGGCAAGTACGGCGAGGATGGCTGTATCCAGGGCGTGCTCGAGATCCTGAAGATGCCCTACACGCATTCCGGCGTGCTGCCCTCGGCGCTCGCCATGGACAAGCCGATGGCACGTCATGTCTTCACCTCGATCGGCATCCGGGTCGCCGACGGCAAGGTCGTGGAGCGTCGCTCGCTCGCTTCGGGCGACCCGATGCCGCGGCCCTATGTCGTGAAGCCGATCGACCAGGGCTCGAGCGTCGGTGTCCATATCGTGCGCGAGGGCGACAATCTCGCCGCCGTCGAGGCGGCCGAGGCGCAGTTCGGCGAGCGCGTGCTGGTCGAGAAATACGTGCCGGGCCGCGAACTCACCGTCTCCAACATGGGCGACAAGGCGGTCGCCGTGACCGAGCTGCGCCCGCGCACCCGCTTCTACGACTACGAGGCCAAGTACACCGACGGCGTCACCGAACACCTGATCCCCGCGCCCGTGCCGGCCGAGGTCTACGAGCTCGCCAGGCAATGGGCGCTGATGGCGCATCAGGCGCTGGGCTGCTCGGGCCTGACGCGCGCCGATTTCCGCTGGAACGACCAGAAGCCCGGCACTTCCGGCCTGGTGATGCTGGAGCTCAACACCCAGCCCGGCATGACGCCCTTGTCGCTGGCGCCGGAGCAGGCGAAGTGGGCGGGCATTTCCTGGCCCGCGCTCATGACCTGGATGGTCGAGAATGCGAGGCATCCGGCATGAAGCGACCGGCCAAATCCTCGGCGCAGAGCGGGCGGCGCGACTACGACCGGCGCAAGAAGCGTGGCGCGTTGCGCAAGCAGGGCTGGCCGATCTGGCGCCAGCCGATGATGCTCGGCATCGCCGTGCTTCTGCTCGGCATGGGCGGCGGCGGCGGCTGGTGGGCCTGGCACGAGGGCTGGCTGCAGACGGCGCAGGACCGCGCCGACCAGGGCTTCCACAGCATCGTGGCGGCGATCACGCCGTTCAAGCTCACCGACGTCACGTTGAAGGGGCGCGAATATGTCAGCCGCGAAGCGGTGCTGGCGGCGCTCAACGTCAAGGTCGGCGATTCGCTCCTCGGCGTCGACCTGCAGGCGACGCGCAAGCGGCTCGAGGCGATCGACTGGGTGGCGAGCGCTACTGTCGAGCGGCGGCTGCCCGATACGCTCTATGTCACGTTGGTCGAGCGGCGTGCCGTCGCGATCTGGCAGAACGGCGACCAGTACACGCTGATCGACCGCGACGGTCGCACCGTGGGTGCAAGCCGCATGCCGCCGGGCGCCGACAAGCTGCTGCTGCTGGGCGGCACGGGCGCGCCAGAGCATGTCGGCGACCTGCTGCTGCTGCTCGCCTACGAGCCGAAGATCACCAAGCAGCTGCGCGCGGCCGTGTGGGTCGGCCAGCGTCGCTGGAACCTGATCCTCAAGAACGACGTGCAGATCATGCTGCCCGAGGGCGACGCCGTCGCGGCCCTGCAGCGGCTCGCCAAGCTGGATGCGAGCTACAAGCTTCTGTCGCGCGAGTTCGGTGTGGTCGATCTCCGGCTGCCCGACAAGCTCTATCTGAGAAGGAGGCCCGCCGGCGAAGGTCCGTCGTCGGGCAGCCCGGTTTGACGGTCAACGGAACGGAACGTGTAGCGTAAGCACGGGGGATATCGTGGCGAAGACAAGAAACGGCGTGATCGCGGCACTCGACATCGGCACCTCCAAGGTCGTGTGCTTCGTGGCAAGGGTCGATGGCCAGGGCCTCAGGGTGGTCGGCATCGGCCACCAGCCCTCGCTCGGCATGCGCTCGGGCAACATCGTCGACATGGAGGCGGCGACGCGCGCCATCTCCTCGGCGGTGTCGACCGCGGAGGAGATGTGCGGCGAGCATGTCCGCGAGGTGATCGTCGGCGTGAGCGGCGGCTCGCCGGCCTCCCACAACCAGACGCTCGAGGTGGCGATCGGCCACCACGAGATCGGCGAGCGCGACGTGCGCCGCGTGCAGCAGCACATCCAGCTGCCGGCCGAGACGGCCGACCGGGACATCATCCACTCCGCTGCCATCGGGTACTCGGTCGACGGCACGCCGGTGCGCGATGCCCGCGGCATGTTCGGCGAACGGCTGGGTGTCGACGTCCACCTCGTCACGGCCGCCAGCGGCGCCATGCGCAACCTGCAGGTCTGCGTGCGGCGCGCCCATCTCGAGATCTCCGAGCGCGTCGTCGCCTCCCATGCCGCAGGGCTCAGCTCGCTGGTGAGCGACGAGCGCGACCTCGGCGTCACCCTGATCGACATGGGCGGCGGCACGACCTCGATCGCGGTGTTCTACGAGGGCCATCTCGTGCACGTCGATTCGATCCCGGTCGGCGGCGAGCATGTCACGCGCGACATCGCGCGGGGCCTCTCGACGCCGGTCGCCCATGCCGAGCGCATGAAGACCCAGATCGGCCGCGCCGTCGCCAAGCCCAACGACGAGTACGACATCGTCGACGTGCCGCTGATCGGCGAGGAGGATCGCACGCATCCCAACCACATTCCGCGCTCGATCCTGGTCGGCATCATCCGCCCGCGCATCGAGGAGACGTTCGAGCTGGTGAGGAGCCGTCTCGAGGCCAGCGGTGTGGATAAGTTGGCCGGCGGACGCGCCGTTCTGGTCGGCGGCGGCAGCCAGCTCGACGGCGTGCCTGAGGTCGCGGCCTCGATCCTGAACAAGAAAGTGCGCATCGGCGCGCCTTTGAGGCTTGCAGGACTTGCAGATTCCACCGGTGGCCCGGCTTTTTCGGCCGCCGCGGGTCTGCTGTCCTTCGCGCTTCAGCATCACGCCGTCGCCCAAGCGCAACCTGCCGTTGTCGAGGCGCCCGCAAGCCGAATTGGTCGCATTGGCAGTTGGATTAGGGAGAACTTTTAGGCAATATGTGGTGTGTGGGGATTGGCTGTCTCCACATGCTGTAGATAACGACAAAAACCCGTGCCGGCATAGGGCCTTACGCCAAAGAATGAGGCTCACGCCGGAACTCCGGGCAGATAACCCCTCGTTTGCGTGGAGAAAGCCGTATGACAATCAACCTCAGTCTCCCTCAGAAGGAGTCGGAGATTAAGCCGCGCATCACCGTGATCGGTGTTGGTGGTGCGGGCGGAAACGCCGTGAACAACATGATCAGCTCGGCGCTCGAAGGCGTGGAGTTCATCGTGGCGAACACCGATGCACAGGCGCTCGGCCAGTCGTTGGCGGATCGCCGGGTGCAGCTCGGCATCACCATCACCCAGGGACTGGGCGCCGGTGCGCGGCCCGAGGTCGGCCGTCAGGCCGCCGAGGAAGCGCTGCCCGAGCTGCTGCAGCTCCTCGACGGCGCCAATATGGTGTTCGTCACCGCCGGCATGGGCGGCGGCACCGGCACCGGTGCGGCGCCCGTCATCGCCGCCGCGGCGCGCGAGCAGGGCATCCTCACCATCGGTGTCGTGACCAAGCCGTTCCACTTCGAAGGCCGCCGCCGCATGCAGTCGGCCGAGCAGGGCATCCAGGAGCTGGAGAAGGTCGTCGATACGCTGATCGTCATTCCCAACCAGAACCTGTTCAAGATCGCCAACGAGAAGACGACCTTCGCCGACGCCTTCAAGATGGCCGACGATGTGCTGCACATGGGCGTGCGCGGCGTCACCGACCTGATGGTGATGCCCGGCCTCATCAATCTCGACTTCGCCGACATCCGCACCGTCATGGGCGAGATGGGCAAGGCGATGATGGGCACCGGCGAGGCCGAGGGCCAGGATCGCAGCCGCGTTGCGGCCGAAAGCGCGATCTCCAACCCGCTGCTGGAAGATCATTCGATGAAGGGCGCCAAGGGCGTGCTCATCAACATCACCGGCGGCCTCGACATGACCCTGCACGAGGTCGACGAGGCGGCCAACCGGATCCGCGAGGAAGTCGACGCCGACGCCAACATCATCTTTGGCTCGACCTTCGATGCTTCCATGCAGGGTCGCATGCGCGTTTCGGTCGTGGCGACCGGCATCGCTGCGGCCGCGCAGCAGGCGCCTGCGCCGAACTATCTCAACCTCGACATGAGCCGGCCGATGCAGACCGGCCAGCCCGCGCTCAGCCGTCCGGTCGCGCCGCCGGTCGGACGCGTCGCGATGCCGGCCGCGGCGGCGGCGCCCGCGCCGACGATGGCCGCGGCACCCGTCGCCCCGGCACCGGTACCCGTCGCGCCGCCGATCCAGGCGGTGGCTCCGGCGCCGGCACCGATTGTCGCCGAGGCACCGGCGCCCATTGAGCCGGTCATGCAGGCGGCTCCGGTCATGCAGGCAGCTCCTGCGCCGGTCGCTCCTGCACCGATGCCGATCGAGGCGGCGGTTGCGCCAGCTCCTGCGCCAATGCCGATGCCGGCACCCGCTCCGGCGCCGATCGCTGTGGCACCGGCGATCGCACCGGCCGCCGCTGCTCCGGCCCCCGCGCCGACGCCGGCACCCGCGCCGCACAAGCCGCTGGTCGACGAGAACGATTGGCGGGTCAGCCGTCCGGCGATGCGGCCGGCGGTGCGCGCCAACGATCCCGCGACGCGACCCGTGATCGCGCGTCCGGTTGCGAGCGAAAGCCGCGCGCCGAACTTATTCCAGCGCATCACCGGCGCCTTCGCACCGGCCAAGGCCGCGACACCTGCCGTCGCGGCTCCCGCCGAAGTGCCGGTCGTGCGGACCGCGCCGACGCTTGCTCCGGCGCCTGCGCCGGACAATGTCGTGGCCGTGGCACCCAAGCCGGTCGTGCGGCCCGCGCCTGCGGCCGCACCGGCCCAGGCCTCGATCAATCTCGATGTCACCGAGCGTGCCAAACCCGCGCGCGATGACGACGACCTGCAAATTCCCGCCTTCCTGCGTCGTCAGGCCAACTGACACGGGCTGCGCGGATTTCCACGCATTCTTGAGGGGCTTCGGCCCCTCTTTTTTTGGCGGCCGCGTGATATAACGCGCCGGCACAATGTTTTCCGGGAATGGCATGGCGAAGCGGTTGGTGAGCAGCAGGACGAGCGGTGCGCTGGCGCTGGCCGTCGCGGCGTCGGTGTCGGGCTGCAGCTGGTTCAGCTCGGACTCGAACGACACCTACAAGGAGCAGCCGGTCGAGGTGCTCTACAATCGCGCCCTCGATGACCTCGGCGCCCAGGACTACAAGCACGCTGCCAAGGAATTCGAGGAGGTCGATCGCCAGCACCCCTATTCGGTGTGGGCGACCAAGGCCGAGATCATGGCGGCCTTCACCTACTATCAGTCCAACAAGTACGACGACGCCATCATCGCGCTCGACCATTTCATCGAGCTGCATCCCGGTCACAAGGACATCCCCTACGCCTACTACCTGAAGGGCCTCTGCTATTACGAGCAGATCTCCGACGTCGGGCGCGACCAGGCGATCACGCAGAAGGCGCTCGATGCGCTGTCCGATCTCGCCAAGCGCTTCCCCGACACACCCTACGCGCGCGATGCGCGCCTCAAGGTCGAGCTCACCATCGACCATCTCGCCGGCAAGGAGATGGACATCGGCCGCTACTACCAGAAGAACCAGCAGTATGTCGGCGCGATCAACCGTTACCGCACCGTCATCGAGCGCTTCCAGACGACCACGCACGTACCCGAGGCGCTGCATCGCCTCGTCGAGTGTTACCTGGCGCTGGGCGTGAAGAGCGAGGCGAAGGAGACCGCCGCGGTGCTGGGCCACAACTTCCCGGGCAGCGACTGGTACGCCGACAGCTACTTCCTGATGACCGGCGAGGATTATCGGTTCGACGAGAAATAGGCCGATGCTGCAATCGCTTTCGATCCGCGACTTCGTGCTGATCGAAAAGCTCGACCTGACTTTCGCGCGCGACTCCGAGGGCGGGCTCGGTGCGTTGACCGGCGAAACCGGTGCCGGCAAGTCCATCCTGATCGATGCCCTGAGCCTCGCGCTCGGCGCCCGCGCCGACAGCGCCGCCGTTCGTCGGGGCGCCACGCAAGCTTCCGTCGCCGCGTCCTTCGACCTGCCGCGCGATCATGCCGCGCATGCGATCCTGTCGGAGCAGGGCCTCGACGACGACGAGATGCTGACCTTGCGCCGTACCGTCGGCGCCGACGGCCGCGGCCGCGCCTTTGTCAACGATCAGCCGGCCTCGGTGGCGTTGCTGCGCCGCTTGGGCGACACGCTGGTCGAGATCCAGGGCCAGATGGAACAGCACGGCCTGCTCGACATGGCCACGCACCGCGCTTCGCTCGATGCCTTCGCCGGGCTGGAAAAGCAGGCGGAAGGCGTGCGCGGGGCCTGGCAGGCCTGGCGCGCGGCCGAGCAGGCACGTGCCGATGCGGAGGCCGCCGCCGCGGCGGCGCGGCGCGACGAGGATTTCCTGCGCCATGCCGTGAAGGAACTCGAGGCGCTGGCCCCCAAGGCCGACGACGAGGAGACACTGGCCGCCGAACGCCAGCTTCTGCGCTCGGGCAGCGCCCTGGGCGAGGCGGTGGCGCAGGCGCTGGGCGAGCTGGAGGAGGGCCGTGGCGCCGTGTCAGCGCTACGGGCGGCACATCGCCTGGTCGAGCGCAACGTCGACAAGGCGGCGGGCCGGCTGGATGTGTCGCTGGCCGCGCTCGATAGAGCGCTCTCGGAGGCGACGGAAGCGCAGGCCCAGCTCGAGGCGGCGCGCGATGCGCTGGAGTTCGATCCGGACAGGCTCGAGAAGATCGAGGAGCGGCTGTTCGCGCTGCGTGCCGCCGCCCGCAAGCACAATGTCTCGGTCGCGGGCCTGGCGCCGCTCGCCGAGCAGATGGCCGCGCAGCTCGCGGCCCTCGACGACGGCGAGGCGGGCCTGAAGAAGCTCGCGGCTGCGGCCCGCGCGGCGCGCGAGGACTATGTGAAGGCGGCCCAAGGCCAAGCCACGGCGCGCCGCAAGGGGGCGACCAGGCTCGACAAGGCGGTCGCGGCCGAACTCGGGCCGCTCAAGCTCGAGAAGGCGAGGTTCGTGACCGAGCTCACGCCGCTGGCCGAAGCCGACTGGTCGGGCGAGGGCACCGACCGTGTGCAGTTCACCGTCGCCACCAATCCCGGCACGCCGCCGGCGCCGATCGCCAAGATCGCCTCGGGCGGCGAGCTGTCGCGCTTCCTGCTGGCGCTCAAGGTCTGCCTCGCCAAGGTGGGCGACGCCGCGACCATCGTGTTCGACGAGGTCGATTCAGGCATCGGCGGCGCCACCGCGGCGGCCGTGGGCGAGCGGCTGAAGCGGCTGGCGAAGGAGGTCCAGGTGCTGGTGGTCACGCATTCCCCTCAGGTTGCCGCCGTCGCCGACCGGCATTGGCTGATCCGCAAGACGACCACGAAGACCAACGCCAGCACCGACGTGCTGTCGCTCGACGCCAAGGGCCGCCGCGAGGAGATCGCGCGCATGCTCTCGGGCGCCGAGGTCACGGCCGAGGCGCGGGCCGCCGCGGACAAGCTTCTGGCGACGGCGTCATAGTCATGTGGACCGCGAGCCTCCGGCTCGCTCATGATCATGAGGCGAGCCGGAGGCTCGCGGTCCAGACGAGCTTGAAATAAACTCCCGCCATGTCCAAAGCCGCCAAGGTCGTCGCCGGATTGAAGGTCGAAGAGCTGACCGAGCGTCAGGCGCGTGCCGAGCACAAGCGCTTGGCCGACGAGATCGGTCATCACGACAAGCTCTATCACGAGACGGATGCGCCGGAGATCTCCGACGCCGAGTACGACAAGCTGCGTGTCAGGCTGAAGGCGATCGAGGCGAAGTTCCCGCAGCTCATCGACATGTTCAGCCCGACGCAGCGGGTGGCGCCGACGCCGACGACGGCCTTCGCGAAGGTCACGCACCGTCGGCCAATGCTGTCGCTCGACAACGCCTTCACGGACGAGGAGCTGCAGGGCTTTCTCGACCGCGTGCGGCGCGGCCTCGAGCGCGAGACCGATCTCAAGCCCGATGCCGAGATCGCCTATAGTTGCGAGGCCAAGATCGACGGCCTGTCGATCAGCCTGCGCTACGAGGACGGTGAGTTCGTGCAAGGTGCCACGCGCGGCGACGGCACGACCGGCGAGGACGTCACGGCGAACCTCAAGACCATCAAGGACATCCCCCACAAGCTGAAGGGCAAGGGTGTTCCAAAGTCGCTCGATGTGCGCGGCGAGGTCTACATGGAGCGCAAGGCGTTCGAGGAGCTGAACGCCCGCCAGATCGCCGCCGGCGAGAAGGCCTACGTCAATCCGCGCAACACGGCCGCGGGCTCGCTGCGCCAGCTCGACCCGGGGATCACCGCGGAACGCCCCTTGCGTTTCTTTGCCTATGCCTGGGGCGAGGCCGAGCCGCGCTCGTGGAAGACGCACAGCGAATATCTGAAGCTGCTGAAGGACTGGGGCTTCAAGACCAATCCGTTGACCAGGCTCTGCCGCACCGGCGACGAGGTGCGCGCCTTCTACAAGAAGATGGGGGCCGACCGGCCGTCGCTGGCCTACGACATCGACGGTGTCGTCTACAAGGTCGACCGCATCGACTGGCAGGAGCGGCTGGGCTTCGTGAGCCGCGCGCCGCGCTGGGCGATCGCCCACAAGTTCCCAGCCGAGCAGGCGAGGACGCGGCTGAACGGCATCAATATCCAGGTCGGCCGCACCGGGGCGCTCACGCCCGTCGCCGAGCTCGAGCCGATCACAGTCGGCGGTGTCGTGGTGGCGCGGGCGACCCTGCACAATGCCGACGAGATCGAGCGGCTCGACGTCCGGGTCGGCGACATGGTCACCATCCAGCGCGCGGGCGACGTGATCCCGCAGGTGCTGGGTTTCGTGCCCGAGGAACGCAAGAAGGGCGCAAAGAAGTATCACTTTCCCACCCATTGCCCCTGTCCGCTCAAGACCGAGGTGAAGGCCGAGGAGGGCGGCGTGGTCCGGCGTTGCAGCGGCGGGCTGGAATGCCCGTTCCAGCAGGTCGAGCGGCTGCGCTACTTCGTGTCGCGCAACTGTTTCGACATAGAGGGGCTGGGTGGCACGCACATCGAGAACTTCTTCAACGACGGCCTGCTTAAGATCCCGGGCGATCTCTTCCGGCTGAAGAACAAGGAAGCCGAGATCAGGAAGCGCGACGGTTGGGGCGATCTCTCCGTCCGCAACCTGCTGGCGGCCATCGACGCGCGGCGCACCATCTCGCTCGACCGCTTTATCAATGCCATCGGCATCCCGCTGATCGGCGAGGCCACCGCCAAGATCCTGGCGCAGGAGTACGGCGACGTCGACACCTGGCTGGCCGAGATGCTGAAGGCCGCCCGGGAGCGCAAGAAGCATCCCGACGATGTGAAGAAGGAGAAGGCCATCGCCGACGTGGGCGAGAGCTACGGCCGCCTGTGCAATGTCGAGCAGATCGGCGTCACGACGGCCGACGCGATGTGCGCCTTCTTCACCGAGGGCCACACGGTCGACATCATCAAGGACCTGCGCAAGCAGCTCACGGTCGAGGCGGTGAAGCGCCGCGTGATCGCCGCCGACGCGCCCCTGAAGGACAAGATCGTGGTCTTCACCGGCGAGCTCTCGACCATGACCCGCGACGCCGCCAAGGCCCGCGCCGAGGAGCTGGGCGCCAAGGTCACCGACTCGGTGTCGAAGAAGACGAGCCTGGTCGTCGTCGGCGAAAACGCCGGTTCCAAGGCTCGCAAAGCGGCTGAGCTCGGGATACAGACGCTGAGCGAACAGGAGTGGGTGAAGCTCTCGTCATGACGCTATCGGGGTGCTAGAGCGTCCCGTCTTCCTTGGAGTCGAATGAAATGGACCTGTCTCGTTTTCCACGTCGCCGTTACACCGAGCATCCCACGCCGATCGAGTTCCTGCCGCATTTCACCAAGGCGCTGGCGGCGAGCTGCCCGGGTGGGCAGGGGCCGGACATCTGGATCAAGCGCGACGATATGCTGGGGCTGTTCCCGGGCGGCAACAAGACGCGCAAGCTCGAGTTCCTCGCGGCCGATGCGCTGGCACAAGGGTGCGACACGCTCGTCACCTGCGGCGCGCCTCAATCGAATCACTGTCGCATCACGCTCTCGGCCGCCGTGAAGGAAGGGCTGAAGGCGCGCTTCGTGATCGAGGAGAGGGTGCCCAATTCCTACAAGAAGGAAGCGGGCGGCAACAACTTCATGTTCGAGCTGATGGGCGTAGAGAAGATCACCGTCGTGCCGGGCGGCTCCGACATGGCCGCGGCGATGTCGAAGATGGCGCAGGAACTCGCGTCCGAAGGCCGCAAGGGCTACATCATCCCGGGTGGCGGCTCGAATGCGATCGGCGGTCTCGGCTATGTCGCCTGCGTGCAGGAGATGCAGCAGCAGTGGCTCGACATGGGCGTGACGTTCGATGCCGTCGTCGTCGGCTCGGGCAGCTCGGGCACTCACGGCGGCATGGCGGCCGGCTTCTTCGGCAACAACATAAAGGTGCCGCTGATCGGCATCGGCGTCAGCCGCGATCCGGCCGATCAGGAGCCGCTGGTGCGCAAGGAAGCGCAGGCCGTCGCGGACCTGCTCGGTATCGGCAAGGTGCCGCCTGAGGCCGTGAAGAGCGTCGGCGGCTTCTGGCAGCCGAAGTACTCGGTGCCCAACGCCAAGATGGTCGAGGCCGTGCAGATGCTGGCGCGCACCGAGGGCGTGCTGCTCGATCCGGTCTATACCGGCAAGATCATGGCCGGCCTGATCGGCCTCGCGCGCCAGGGCTACTTCAAGCCCAAGGCCAAGGTGCTGTTCATGCACACCGGCGGCCTGCCATCGTTGCACGTTTACGAGGACGTGGTGCTGGGGCGTACCGAGCTGAAAGACTAGATCGGCTTCGTCGCCTCTTTCAGCCAGGCTTTCGTGGCGTCGTCGACCTGCGGCTCGACGACCTCGCGGACGCGGGCGTGGTAGGCGTTCAGCCACGTCTTCTCGGTCTCGGTCAGTAATGAGAGATCGATGCAGTTGAGGTCGATGGGCGCCAAGGTCAGCGTTTCGAACTCGAGATAACGGCGGTCGGCGCCCTCGATCTTGGCTTCCTTCACCGCGACCAGGTTCTCGATGCGAATGCCGTAGGCGCCGGCCTTGTAGTAGCCGGGCTCGTTGCTGACGATCATGCCGGGCTGCAGCGCCACGTTGTTCGCCACCTTGGAGATGCGGTGCGGGCCCTCGTGCACCGAGAGATAGGCGCCGACGCCATGGCCGGTGCCGTGATCGTAGTCGAGGCCGGCCTGCCATAGCGCGTAGCGGGCGAGCGCATCGAGCTGCGAGCCCGTCGTGCCGGCGGGGAAGCGCGCCATGGCCAGCGCGATATGGCCCTTCAGCACCCGCGTGAAGCGATCCTTCATCTCGGGCGTCGGTGTGCCGACGCCCACCGTGCGCGTGATGTCGGTCGTGCCGTCGCGATACTGGCCGCCGCTGTCGACGAGATAGAGCGAGCCGGGCTCCAAGGTTCGCTCGGTTGCCTTGGTCGCGTGATAGTGCACGATCGCGCCATTGGCGCCCGCGCCGGAGATCGTGTCGAAGGAGAGATCACGCAGCCGGCCGGTCTCCTGGCGCATCGCCTGCAGATGGTCCGACACCTCGATCTCGCGCAAGCTCCCGCTCTTCGACTCCCTGGCGAGCCAGCCCAGGAACTTGCTGACCGCGGCACCGTCGCGGCGATGGGCGACGCGGATGCCTTCCAGCTCGACCGGGTTCTTGCAGGCCTTCGGCAAGGCCACGGGATCGGCATCGCGGACGATCGGCGCACCGGCGGCCTGCAGGCGAGTCGCGGCCCAATAGGGCGCGGTCGAGCCTTCGATCAGGACCTTGCGGCCGATCTTGCCCAGCATGTCGAGCGCGCTGCCCAACTCGTCTGGCGGGGCGAGCGTCACGGCATTGCCGAGCCAGGCGACGGTGCGGTCAGGGATCTTGCGTCGATCCATGTAGAGATCGACATGGCCGTCCGAGTGCAGCAGCGCGAAGCCCAGCGCGAAGGGTGTGCGGGGCACGTCGCCGCCGCGCACGTTGAGCAGCCAGGCGATGGAGTCGGGCGCGGTCAGCAGTGCCACATCGGCCCCGCGCGACCGGACGATGGAGCCGATGCGCTGGCGCCGCGTCTCGCTGGTCTCGCCCGCGAACTCGACGGGATGCGGCAGCACGGGCGCGAGAGGCGCGGCGGGGCGGTCGCGCCACACGGCGTCGATGGGATTGGACTCGACCGGCACGAAGCTGCCGCCGGCACGCTGGGCCGCGCGGGCGAAGCGTTCCTGGCCGTCGACCGTCACCAGCCAGGGGTCGAAGCCGAGCTTGGCGCCCTTCGGCAGATGCTCGGCGATCCAGGCGTCGGGCGCGTTCTCTGGGATCTGCAGCGGTTCGAAGGCCTTGATATCGACCTGCGCCTGGACGGCGAGCGTGTAGCGGCCGTCGATGAAGATCGCCGCGCGGTCGGCCAGCACGATGGCGAGCCCGGCCGAGCCCCTGAAGCCGGTGAGCCAGGCCAGGCGCTGGGAATGGGCGGCGACATATTCGCCCTGATGTTCGTCGGCGCGCGGCACGACGAAGCCGTCGAGACCGCGACGCCTGAGCTCGGCCCGCAAGGCCGCCAGCCGGCCGGCCGGAGCAGGGGAGGCGTCGAGGCCGCCATCGGCCTGGGCGAGTTCGTCCCTCCAGGCCGTCAGCGCCTTGGTCAGTGCCGCGTCCGGCGTGGGATCGATCAGTTCCAGCCATTCCGGCCCGGCCAGGCCCTCCGGAGCCGCCGCCACGCCGCGCATCAGGGCTTCCAGAGCCTGGGGCTCCAGATCCCGGCCGCGCTGGCGCAAAAGCTGGAGGACGTCGTCCGGTGCACTGCTCATGGGAGGGGGACCCTACGCGGGGGTTGGAAGGCAGGCAATCTGAGCAATTTTCGTACTCTCGCATCTGCGAAATGCCAACTTATTAGGCCTCATGCGGCCAATGCATAGCAGGATGGATGAACCATGTGGTTTTGATTGTAACTCAAGGGCCTATATTGCGTCTGTGCAGCGCAGCAAAATCGTCCCGCGATGCACAATCAGGAGTGAGTACCATGATGACCAAGCCGATTAGCCGTTTTCGGATACTGACCAGCGAAACTACCCCGGCCTGGTTCGATGAGCTTACCAAGATTGGGTTCACCTTCGACGACCACCGTCTTCTAGAGAGGCGCGCTCGATATGCGCGTGCTGCCATGTTCGCCAACCTCATCGCCGAATCCCTGCTCTGGACGAGCCGCCAGCTCGGCCGTCTGCTCCAGGCCGTCAAGGCCGACTTCAAGCTGCGCGCCGCCGAGGCCCAGCTTTTCCGCATGTCCGACCGCGAGCTGGCCGATCTCGGCCTGACCCGCGCCGATATCCCCTTCGCGGTCCGCGAGGCCGCCGGCGTCGAGCCGAGCCTCGCCCCGGCGCCGATCCAGGTCGCCCCCGCGAACCAGAACCTGCGTCACGCCGCGTAAAAGTTGTCGCGTAGCGTAAGCGTACGAGGGCCGGCGCAAGCCGGCCCTTTTCGCGTGTGGGATTAGTGCCCGGCCGCCGCGGCGATCTGCTGGATCCGCTCGAGCGTTATGCCCTCTCGCTGTTCCACCGCGAGCGGGTAGTCCGTCGGCTCAAGCACGATCCGCGGCCGAAGATCGCCTGACCTGAGAAAGACGTCGCAGCGAATCTCCTGTGGCTCGGGATATCCGGTGATCCAGTTGCACAGCCAGCCAAAAAGCGGTGGCTCGTCCTCCGCGATCTCGGCGGTCCAATTGTCGAGGATATAGCGAAAACTCTTTTCAGAGACTGATACCCAGACGCCCCAAACGAAGTCTTCCGCGCAGCCGTGCACCGGTACTTCTATGCAGCCCCTGACATAGAATTCCTTCCCGTCGATGGCGCATAGGTCGCTGTCGAGCTTGGCGCGGGTCTCCCGTTCGGATTCTGTCAGGGCGAACCAGTTGGTCGGCGCCACGAGCGCAAAGCTCATGGGCAGCGTATCGAAGGTGTTGCCGCAACAGGCGCAGGTCCATCGGTAGTCCATGATGTGCCTTCAGGTCTTGCGCAGGAGCAGCGTGCGCCATTGGGCGCCACCGGTTTCGAGATCGATGTGGCGCTCGGAGGCGAAGCCCTGGCGGCCATAGGCGGCGAGGACCATGTCGGCCTGTTCGAGCAGCAGGCCGCTCAGCAGGACCTTGCCGCCGCGCCTGATCGCCTTCGCAAAGGACTCGGCGAGATCCATCAGCGGTCCGGCCAGGATGTTGGCGACGATCAGGTCGTAGGGCGCTGATGCGGACAGTTCCGGCGCGCGCAGGCCGATCGAGGTGACGAAGCGGCAGAGCTTCGCCACGCCGTTCAGTCCGGCATTCTCGATCGCGACCTCGACGGCTTGCGCATCGTTGTCGCCGCCCAGCACAGGCCGTTGCCAGAGCTTGGCCATGGCAATGGCGAGGATGCCCGAGCCGCAGCCGACATCGACGCTGTTGCGCGTCTCGCCCGGATCGAGCGAGGCCAACAGCTCAAGGCAGCCGCGCGTCGTGGCATGCGTGCCCGTGCCGAAGGCCATGCCGGCGTCGATGCGCAGCGGAATGGTCCCGGCGGGCATGCCCTCGGCATTGTGCGAGGGGTGGACCCAGAAGGGGCCGACTTGGAAGGGCTGGAAGGAGCGCTGGTTCTCGGCCACCCAGTCCTTCTCGGGCAGCTCTTCCCAGGTCCACGCGCCGCGCAGGGTTGGCCGGTCGCCCTCGCCGAAGATCTCGATGCGCCACGGGCCGTTCAGCGACACCTCGCGGCTCGTGACGACAAAGCCGTCCTCTGCGAGGTGTTCCAGCGCCTGTTCGCTGGCAAGGCGCTCCGTGGCGGGAACGACTCGCCAAGCCGTCCAGCCGCTCACGCCGCCTCGATGAAGCTGTCCAAGACCTTCTTCGGGCCGGCCTTCTCGAACTCGATGTCGAGCTTGTTGCCGTCCATGGCGACGATGCGGCCGTAACCGAATTTCTGGTGGAAGACCCTCTGGCCGATGGCGAGGTCGGGCTTGTCGCCTTCGACGGCGCGGCGATCATCGAAGGTCTCGTCGCGCCAGCGCGTGCGGGCGCGGCCCATGCTGGTGACGCCGAGGCTCTCATAGTCGAAGCCGCTCGCCTGATCGCGCAGGCCGCCATGATGGCCGGCCGAGTAGGTCGCATAGAGGCCGGCGTCGCTCGATTCGGCGAGCTGATCCGTCGGCAGCTCCTTCAGGAAGCGCGACGGGATCGCGGCCTGCCATTGATTGAACACGCGGCGGTTGGCGGCGAAGGAGACATAGGCCCGCTTGCGCGCGCGCGTCAGGCCGACATAGGCGAGGCGACGTTCCTCCTCAAGGCCGGCCAGGCCCTTGTCGTCGAGGGCGCGCTGGTTGGGAAACAGGCCTTCCTCCCAGCCGGGCAGGAACACCGTGTCGAATTCCAGGCCCTTGGCGGCGTGCAAGGTCATGACGCTCACCATGTCGCCGCCGGACTTCTCGGCATTGTCCGTGAGCAGCGCCACGTGCTCGAGGAAGGCGGGCAGGGTGTCGAATTCCTGGAGCGCGTTGGTGAGCTCCTTCAGGTTCTCGAGCCGCCCCTCGGCCTCGGGCGAGCGGTCGGCGCGCAGCATGTCGGTGTAGCCCGACTCGTCGAGCATGGTCTCGACCACCTCGACGTGGCTGATGCCGTCCAGCATTGCGCGCCAGCGGTCGAAATTCTTGATCAGGTCGCCCAGCGACTTGCGCGGCCGGGCCTTCAGCTCGTCGGTCTCGAGCGCCCGGCGTGTCGCCTCGAACAGCGAGATCTTCTGCGTGCGCTGGATCGAGCGCAGCGTGGCCAGGGCCGATTCGCCGAGGCCCCGGCGCGGCGTGTTGTAAATGCGCTCGAAGGCGAGATCGTCGTCGGGCTGCACGGTGACGCGGCAATAGGCCAGCGCATCGCGGATCTCCTGGCGTTCGTAGAAGCGCGGCCCGCCGATCACGCGATAGGGCAGGCCGAGCGTGATGAACCGTTCTTCGAATTCGCGGGTCTGGAAGCCCGCGCGGACCAGGATGGCGATCTGGCTGAGCGGATGCTTCTCGCGCTGCAGCGCCTCGATCTCCTCGCCGACCTGGCGGGCCTCCTCGTCGCCGTCCCACACGCCGCGCAGGGAGATGCGCTCGCCTTCCTTCAATTCCGTCCACAGGGTTTTGCCGAGCCGGCCCTCATTGTGGGAAATGAGGTGCGAGGCGGCCGCCAGGATGTGCGGCGTCGAGCGGTAGTTGCGCTCCAGGCGCACGATGGTGGCGCCGGGAAAATCCTTCTCGAAGCGCAGGATGTTGCCCACCTCCGCGCCGCGCCAGCCGTAGATCGACTGGTCGTCGTCGCCGACGCAGCAGACATCCTGCGTGCCCTGCGCCAAGAGCCTCAGCCAGAGATATTGCGCCACGTTTGTGTCCTGGTACTCGTCGACCAGGATGTGGCGGAAGCGGCGGTGATACTGCGCCAGCACGTCGGGATGCTCCTGCCAAAGCTTGACGCAGAGCATCACGAGGTCGCCGAAGTCGACGGCGTTCACCGCGGCCAGCCGCTCCTGGTACTGCTTGTAGATGTCGGCCGCCTTGCCGTTGGCAAAGTCGCCCGCATCGTCGCCCGAGACCTTCTCGGGCGGCAAGGCCCTGTCCTTCCAGCGCTGGATGATCCCGGACAGCACGCGGGCCGGCCATTTCTTGTCGTCGATGCCCTCGGCCTGCAGGAGCTGCTTGATCAGCCGTGTCTGGTCGTCGGTGTCGAGGATGGTGAAGTTGCTCTTGAGACCGACCAGCTCGGCATGGCGGCGCAGAACCCGCACGCCCACGGAATGGAAGGTGCCGAGCCACATGCCGTCGGCCGCGCCGCCGATCAGGCTGGCCACACGGTCGAGCATCTCGCGCGCGGCCTTGTTGGTGAAGGTGACGGCCAGCACCTGGGCCGGCCGCGTGCGGCCCGTGATCAAAAGATGGGCGATGCGCGTGGTCAGCACGCGCGTCTTGCCCGTGCCGGCGCCGGCCAGCACCAGCAGCGGGCCGCTGTCGTGGATGACGGCCTTGCGCTGCTCCTCGTTCAGCCCCTCCAGATGGGCCATGGACGTCACGGCACGCCGCGGCGGCTCCGCGGGGGCGGGCGTGGGCACGGGATCGTCGGTGATTTCGAACGGATCGGCGGGGGGCGCCATCACCGTCATATAGCAATCGTGAGCACGGACGCCTATCTTTCCCCAGCGGACACGCCGAATATAGCCGTGGAGGAGTTGCTTATGGCCCGAGGGTTGAACGGCTCGGCGAACGGTTCCGGAAACGGCTCCGGACGGTGGCAAGGCCCCGGCGAAGGCGGTGTCGAGGCACGCCGGCCGGGCGGAGAGAGCAACCTGCCGTCGCCGGTGCTCGAAGTGCTGCCGGCGGTGGTCGGCGTGCATACGACCATTCCGGAAAATCGCCGCTCGGCCCAGACCCTGGGCGCCGAGCGCGAGGGCCACGGCATCGTCATCGACGACGAAGGTCTCGTCGTCACCATCGGTTACCTGATCATGGAAGCCGACACCGTCACCATCACCGACGGCGAGGGCGACCAGCACCCGGCCCATCTCGTGGGCTACGACTATGAAAGTGGCTTCGGCCTGGTGCGCATGGACGATCCGCCGCCGATCGCGCCCATGCTGTTCGGCGATTCCGACAGCCTGACCTTGCGCAGCGAGGCCTATGTCGCGGGCGTGGGCGGCGAGAAGGCGACGCTCAAGGTCAAGGTCGCCGGCCGCCGCGAATTCGCGGGCTACTGGGAGTATCTGCTCGACAACGCCATCTTCACCGTGCCCGCCTATCCGCTGTGGGGCGGCTCGGCGCTGGTCGGCATGGACGGCCAGCTGCTGGGTGTCGGCTCGCTCCTCGTGCAGGAAGCGCTCGGTCCCGGCGCGGCCGCCTTCCCGGGCAACATGTACGTGCCGATCAACCGGCTGAAGCCGATCTTCACCGAGCTGGTCGAGCATGGCCGCATCTCGACGCCGCCGCGGCCGTGGCTCGGCCTCTACACGGTCGAGCATATGGGCCAGCTCTGGATCGGCGGCATCTCCGAGGGCGGCCCGGCCGATCGCGCCGGGCTGAAGCGCGGCGACATCCTGCAGGCGCTGAACGACGAGGTGCTGGAGGACGTGGCGGATTTCTACCGCAAGCTCTGGGCGAGCGGACCGGCCGGTACGGCGGTCAAGCTGCGCATGGAGCGCGACAACGACTCCTTCGAGGTCACGGTGCGCTCGGGCGATCGCTCGGCCTACCACAAGTACGGCACCGACTGAGCGTTCGGCATGGCCAGGCCCTTCGCTGACCAGGCGGACACGGCGGAAAAGACCGCCACCTTCAGCCGCCTTTCCGAGCATGCCTACGCGTTCACGACCGAGGGCGATCCCAACACCGGCGTGATCGTGGGCGACGATGCGGTGATGGTAATCGATTCACAGCCGACGCCCAAGCTCGCGCAAGCCGTGATCGAGAAGATCCGCAGCGTCACCGACAAGGCGATCCGCTATGTCGTGCTCTCGGGCTATCACGGCGTGCGCACCTTGGGCGCCTCGGCCTACGAGGGCGCGCAGGTGATTTCGAGCGAGGCGACGCGCGAGATGATCGTCGAACGCGGCGCGCAGGAGCTGAAATCGACGCCGCCGCGCCTGCCGCGACTCTTCAAGCACGCCGATCTCATTCCCGGCCTCACCTGGCCCACGATCACCTTCGGCAATCGCATGACCCTGTGGCTGGGCAAGCTGCAGGTCGAGTTGATCCAGCCCGGCCGCGGCGCCACCAAGGGCGACGCCATCGCCTGGCTGCCGGAGGAGCGCATCCTGTTCAGCGGTGCGCTGGTGACCAACGAGGCAACCCCTTACGCGGGCGACGCGCACTTCAAGGACTGGCCGGCCACGCTCCAGAAGCTGCGCGAGCTTCGGCCCGAGACCTTGCTGCCGAGCCGCGGCGATCCTTTGGCCGGCGAGGAGGAGATCGGCGGGGCCATCGCCGCCACCGAGGCCTATGTGCGCGAGCTCTTTGGCGCCGCCAGCGCCGAGGCGAACGAGACGCTGAAGCAGGCCTACGACAAGGCGCGCGCCGAATTGGCGCCGCGCTACGGCAAGTGGGACGTCTTCGACGCCTGCCTGCCGTTCAACGTGTCGCGCGCCTGGGACGAGGCCAAGGGGCTCGATCATCCGAGGGTCTGGACCGTCGAGCGCGATCGCGAGACCTGGGCCGCACTCGAGGGCGAGGCAGCAGCGGCATGACCGAGGCGCTGGCGGGACGGCTGGCGCTGGTCACCGGGGCAGGGCGGGGCAACGGCGCCGCCATCGCGCGCGGCCTCGCCAAGGCAGGCGCCGAGGTGATCGTCACCGACATCGACAAGGACAATGCCAGCCTCATCGCCGAGTCGATCGTCAAGGACGGCGGCAAGGCGCGCGGCTTCATGCTCGACGTCACCGATGCCGAGAGCTGCACCAAGCTCGCCGCCGACGTGGCGCTGCTGGTCGGGCCGATCCGCATCCTGGTGAACAATGCCGGAATCTTCCTGCGCGGCGGCCTCGTCACGCCCGACGGGCGCGAGCGCTGGGACGCGACCATGGCGGTGAACGTGCAGGGCGCGTTCAACGTCACCATGGCCTTCGTCGACCAGCTGAAGCGCACCAAGGGCGCGATCGTGAACATCGCCTCGATCAACTCCTATGTCGCGGGGCCGGGCAGCGGCGCCTATCCGGTGTCCAAGGGCGCGCTGGCGCAGTTCACCAAGGTGCTGGCGTCCGAGCTGGCATCCGATGGCGTGCGGGTGAACGCGCTGGCCCCCGGCCTGATCAACACCGCCATGACCGAGGTCACGCGTTCGGATCCCAGGCGCCTCGACGCCTTCCTGGCGCATGTCCCGATGAAGCGCTGGGGCGAGCCGGAGGAGCTGGCGGGGCCGGTGGTGTTCCTGTGCTCCGATGCGGCGAGCTACGTCACGGGCGCGATCCTGCCGGTGGATGGAGGATATCTGGGTGTCTGAGATAACGGTAAGGCCGGCGACGGTCGACGATGTCGACCTGCTGCATCGCTTCTCCATCGATCTCGCGACCTACGAGGACGAGCCGCATGCCGTCACCTCGACGCCGCAGACCCTGGCGCGCGACGGATTCGGCGCTCATCCGCAATTCGCCGCGCTCATCGCCGAGCGCGGCGGCAAGCCCGTCGGCTTCGCGCTCTATACCTTCAACTACTCGGTCTGGACGGCCGCCCGCGGCATCTTCATCGAGGATATCTGGGTGATCCCGGCCGAACGCCGCGGCGGCGTCGCCCGCGCGCTGATGCAGGCGCTGGCGCAGGAATGCGAGATCAAGGGCTACAAGCGCATCGACCTCAACGTCCTCGACTGGAACCCCGCGCGCGGCTTCTACGAGAAGGTCGGGTTTCGGTGGATCAAGAACTGGCTGCCCTATCGCGCTGCCGGCGAGGCGCTCAAGGCTCTTGCCGGACCGCGGGCCTCCAGGCCCGCATCATGATCTGAGCGGGCCTGGAGGCCCGCGGTCCCTAAGACTTCTTAAGTCCCATCATCCGGCCGGACTTTGCCGGCCGCGGTAGCTCCTTGTGCGTTGCCCACACGGCTTCGAGTCGCTCGGCGGCCTGCTTCGGCCATGGCGCCGAGCGGCGGGTCGCATAGTCGATGTTCATCACGATCGTCTCGTTGGTCGCGGCGAGATAGCCCTGCTCGGCGTGATACATCTCGTGGAACACGTGCACGCGCTTGGCGTCGCGGTCGAGGAGCTGGGTGGTGAAGCGCATGGGCGCGCCGCCGCGCATCTCGCGGTCGTAGGTGACGTGGGTTTCGAGCACGAAGGTCATGCCGAGCTTGTTGTCGACGTAGTTCCGGCCCAATCCCATGTTGCGCATGAAGCTGCCCGACGCCTGGTCGAAGGCGGCGACGTAGAAGGCCACGTTCATGTGGCCGTTCCAGTCGACCCATTCGGGCAACACGGTCGAGCGGTGGATGTCGAGAGGCGCGCGAGTGACGAGCTCCGGCATGTCATACGTCAGCTTCACGGTCATGGACTTGGGACTCTACTCTTCTACTTGCGCTTGATGCCGATGAGGCGGCCAGCCTGCTTGGGACGTGGCAGCCTGGCATGGGCCGTCGCCGCCTTCTCGATGCGCGGCATCGCCCAGTCCGGCCATGGGGCCGAGCGGCGCGTCGCGAAGTCGATGTTCATCAGCATCAGCTCGTTGGTCGCGGCGAGATAGCCTTCGTCGGCGTGATACATCTCGTGCATGTAATGGATGCGCTTGGCGTCATGGTCGAGGATCTGCGTGGTGATGCGCAAGCCATCGCCCTCCTTGACCTCGCGATCGTAGGTAACGTGGGCTTCGATCACGAAGGTCATGCCGATCTTCTCGCGCGTATATTCCCAGCCGACGCCGAACTGCTGGCACAGCGTATCGGTCGCCTTGTCGAAGGCGACAACGTAGTAGCCGACGTTCATGTGGCCGTTCCAGTCGATCCACTCGGGGAGGACCTTGGCGCGATGAATGTCGAGCGGCGCGCCGGGATCGAGATCGATCATGGGGTACGGAGGTAATTTCATGCGGCCGGACCGTAGCGAAGCGGGGGCCGGTGGGACAAGTTCTGAAACGACACTCTCTCACCCTTGCGAGGACCTGCCATGGCCAAGAAACCCAAAGCCCTCATCCTGGGCGTCGGCGCCGAGCGCGGCATCGGCGGCGCGGCGAGCCGCCGCTTCGCGAAGGAAGGCCATCACGTTCTGGTCGGCGGACGCACGACGGAGAAGATCGACAAGGTCGTAGAGACCATCCGCAAAGAGAACGGCTCGGCCACGGCGGTGACGGTCGACGGCACCAGGGAAGAAGAGGTCATCCGTCTGTTCGACAAGGCCATGGCCGACGATGCCGACGGCTCGCCGGCCGATCTCTTCGTCTTCAACATGGGCAACAACGCCGCCGTCGATTTCCGGGAGATGACGGCCAAGCATTTCGAGGAGTCCTGGCGGGTCGGCTGCTTCGCGGGCTTCCTGTTCGGCCGCGAGGCCATGCGTCGCCTGGCGCCGCTGGGGCGTGGCACGGTGATCTTCACCGGCGCCTCGGGCTCCATGCGCGGCCGGCCGAAGTTCGCGGCCTTCAACGCCACCAAGGGCGGCCTGCGCCTGCTGGTCCAGTCCATGGCGCGCGAGTTCGGGCCGCAGGGCATCCATGTGGCGCATGTCATCATCGACGGCGGCATCGAGGGCGACCGCCTGCTGTCGCGCATGCCCGGCCGCGCCGAGCAGGTCGGCCCCGACGGCCTGCTCAAGGTCGATGCCATCGTCGACAATTACTGGCACCTGCACACCCAGCAGCGCAGCGCCTGGACGCACGAGATCGACCTGCGTCCGTTCAAGGAGACTTTCTGACAGCGGGGCTGTCCCCGCTGTCGACTTTCGCTTTGCCCTCCCTAGACTTGCCTCGATATAGGGTCCTGGGAGGCATCATGGGGATCGGTCGAGGCTTGCTTGCGGGCGCGCTTTTGCTTGCGGCGCTGTACTCGGAATCCGCGCAGGCGCAGACGGCGGTTTTTGCGCGGAGGGGCGACTGGGAGGCCTATGGCGGCCTTTCCGACGGAGCCAAGGCACCCGTCTGTGGCATCACGCAGAAGACCAACGACAGGTCTCTCGCGATCAAATTCTACCAGGGAGACAAGACTTTCACGGTCCACATGACCGGCAAGCAATGGCGACTCAAGGAGAACGACGAATACGCCGTCACCATGTCGATCTATCCAGGGGGCGACTGGGTCGTCGAAAAGAGCGGCGCGACGGCGACCCGCTTCACCGACGGCAACACCTTCCTGGTGTTCGAGGTCGCGGTCGAGGAGCTTGATATGTTCGTGCGCGAATTCCGTGCGGGCAGCCAGATGCGCTTCACTTTCCCGAAGGTCGAGCCTGGCGGCTGGACCGTGAGTCTGACCGGCAGCAACGAGATCAGCGACGCTTTCGATCGCTGCCGGCGGGCGCAGAAGGCGAGCGACGGAGCGATCCTCGGCCAGCCCCTGCAATGGTGCTTCAAGTCCGAGGGGCCGACCGGCGAGCAGATCGTCGAGGGCTGCACGGCCATCATCGGTGCGGGTTTGTGGACTGGCAAGGATGCCGCTCTTCCCCTCAACCGCCGGGCCCTCGGCTATGAAATAAAAGGCGACTACGACCACGTAATCGCGGACATGACCGAGGTTCTCAGGCTTCAACCATCCGCCGCCGGCTACGCGACACGTGGCCGAGCGCATTTCGTGCGCGCCGATTTCTCGGCCGCCACAGCGGACTTTTCGAAAGCTGCGGAGCTGACGGACGATGAGCCTTACGCGATGATCTGGCGTTTTCTGGCGCGCCGCCATGTCGGTCCGGAGGGTGCGACCGAGCTTTCCGCCAGTGCCGCGAAGCTCAAGGACCAGGACTGGCCGTACGCCGTCATCGATTTCTATCTCGGCCGGCGCTCTGCCGAAGGGATGCAGGCGGCGGCGGCCACGCCCGAGCAGAAATGCGAGGCGGCGTTCTATCTCGCCGAATGGCTCCTCTTGCGCGCCAACGCGGCCGAGGCGACGCCACTGTTGCAGTCGGCGGCCACGACTTGTCCCGAGGGATTCGTCGAACGCAGTGCGGCGCTGGCCGAGTTGGCGAAATTGCCCCGCTGAGCGCCTTCAGCGCGTCCGGGGCGGGATCTCCTCGAGTGCGTTGAAGATCGTCTTGCCGAGCTTGCGGCCGGTCGCGACCATATCGTCGGCGCCCGACGAGGCGCCGCCGATGCGCAGGACGGCATCGCACTTGCCGATCAACTCGCGTGCCACGGGATGGAAGATCTCGTCGAAGACCGCGTCGCCGATCTTCTTCGAGCCGGCATACTTCAGGAGCGGCAGGGCGAACCACTCACCCATCACCGGCAGGTGTCCGCGACGGAAGACCTTGAGCGACATCTCCTCCATCGCCTCGACGTTCGCCTGGATCTTCACGGGATCGTCGCCGGTGCCGCCGCGATAGGGGCCGGCGACCAGGATCATGAGCTGCTCGGTCATGGGATCTCCAATAGCTCGCGCGCGACGAGGTCCGGCGCGGAGATGATGCAGTTGTGGCCGGCTTCGATCGGGCGGTAGCGGATGTGGTCCATCGTCTGCACCTTCTCGTGCATGCCGGCGGAGACGGGATAGCGCGGCTTGGTGCAGGCGATGTAGGTCATCGGCCGGCCGTTGCCTGCGGGATGATGCAAGGTGATCGGCTTGGTGTAGCAGGCGACCGGATGCGGCGTGAGCTGGCGGTGCGTCCACGCCGCAAGCTCGGGATCGTCGATGATCAGGCTCGTGACCGGCGCGAAGGGTAGCACCTCGGTGCCGTTCACGATCCTGATCAGCGTCTTGCGCTTGGCGACGATGGCGGGCGGGATGCGGCCGAAGATCGACTGGCCGTGCTGGGCGATGCCGCCGTCGATGATCACCAGATGGCCGATGCGCTCGGGCACGCGATCGGTGACCAGGGTCGCGATCAGGCTGCCGAAACTATGGCCCACCAGCACGATGTCGCGCAGGTCCTCTTTCTCCAGAGCCGCGATCGTGTCGGCGAGGAAGACGTCGTTGTCGAGATCGGGCGCCAGCTCGGCGGCACGCTCGCCGACGCCGCGAAAGGGCAGGGCGCGGGCATCGCGGCCGGCCGCGCGCAGCCTCTCCAGCACGAACTGCCAGGACCAGGCGCCCATCCAGGCCCCGGGAAGACAGACGTAAGTGTGCATTATGTGTTTACTAAAGTCAATCAATAATGTACAAACGATGCGCGATCAGAGCCGAAGCCGGCTGGAGTGTCTGCGCATGGTCTTCGAACACAAGTCTCCCATTAGATTCGATACCCTTTACGGTAATTGCTGGTGACGCCCACAACATCTAGTGGTCGTCAGCCGGCGGTGAAGCGCCTCAAGGCCAGCCCCATCGACAGCCAGGCCATGCCGATGAAGATCAGGTCGATGCCGAGGAAGATACCGAGCACGAAGAAGCTCGAGGCCGGCCAATGAATCACGATCATCAGGCCGAGCAGGAAGCTCAGGATGCCCGAGACGACGACCCAGCCCCAGGGGGTGCCGTTCTTCATCTGCGTGGCGAGGAAGATGCGCAGCAGGCCGCCGACGATCAGTGCGATGCCGAGCGCCAGGGTGAGGAGAGCGGCGGCCTCGAACGGGTTCTGCAGGCAGATCAGACCCGCGAAGACGTAGAGGGCGCCCAGGATCAGCCAGAAGAAAAACCGGCCCCAGCTGCGCACGCCGAAGGCGGCAATGATCTCGACCACGCCCACCACCAGCATCATCACGCCGACGATGATCACGGCGGACGCGGTCGCCATCACCACGCTGCCCAGCGCCACGATGCCGGCAAGCAGCGAGATCGCGCCGAAGGCGATCAGCCATCCGCACCGCGCATGCAGGACCTTCATGTGCTCGGCCATGCCGGGCGGCAGGTTGTTGCTCATCGACATGGTCGCCTCCTCTGTGCGGAACCGATCGCTCGCTCTGCGCAGGCGAGCATTGGAACAGGTCCGGCCGCTATGGAACAATGGCCAAATGAACGATAGCCCCAAAAAAGAGCCGCCTGTTCCGCGTCCAGCCACCACCGTGCTGCTGGTGCGCCCGTCCAAGGCGGGCGACGCCGATTCGATTCTCGAAGTCTTCATGGTGGTGCGCCACCAGTCGATCGACGCCTTCTCCGGCGCGCTGGTCTTCCCGGGCGGCAAGCTCGAGGACTCCGACGGCAATCCGCAGCTCAAGGCGCGCTGCGGTGGCGCCGACAGGATCTCCGCCGGTGAGCTCAAGTTCCGCGTCGCCGGCGTGCGCGAGGCGTTCGAGGAATGCGGCATCCTGCTCGCCCGCAAGCGCGGCCAGCGCGCGCTGGTCGCGGCGGCCGATCTCAAGGGGCTGGAGCAGAAGTGGCGCGCGAAGCTGGTGAAGAACGAGGCGACCATGGTCGACTTCGTCGAGGGCGAGGATCTCGAGCTCGCGACCGATCTCATGATGCCCTATGCGCACTGGATCACGCCGACTTTCGCGCCCAAGCGCTTCGATACCTGGTTCTTCATCGCAGAGGCGCCGGAGGATCAGGTGGCACTGCATGACGGTTCGGAGTCGGTCGACTCGGTGTGGATCCGCGCGCAGGACGCGATCGACGAGGCGAAGGCGGGCAAGCGCACGCTCGTGCACGCCACGACCAAGAACCTCGAATTGCTGGCCGAGGGCGGCACCGTCACGGGCGCGCTGAGCCAGGCGAGCGAGCGCACCATCGTCACCGTGCAGCCCTGGGTCGAAGTGCGCGACGGCAAGCGCTTCCTGCACATCCCGGAAGGCGCCGGGTACAAGAATCTCTTTCGGGAGCTGCCGCCGCAACCGGTTCCGCAGGCCGGACGGTAGTTCCGTTTGCCCCGTCCGGACCGGCGCGCTAGGACTCTGTGAACAAGCGTTCAGCCGGAGGAAATCAAGATGGTCGGGATCGTCGCCTACGGGGCCTACGTGCCGCGGCTCCGCCTCAACCGTCAGTCGGTGTACGACGCCAACAAGTGGTTTGCTGCCGGCCTGCGCGGCCTCGCCAAGGGCGAGCGCTCGATGGCCAACTGGGACGAGGACTCGATCACCATGGCGGTCGAAGCCTCGCGCGATTGCTTGACGAGCCACAAGCCGGAAGATGTCCGCAACATCTACTTCGCATCGACCACGCATCCCTTCAAGGATCGCCAGAATGCCGGCGTGATCGGCACGGCTTTGTCGATCGAGCAGAACCTGTCGGCCTCCGACGTCGCGGGCTCGCTGAAGGCGGGCACGCAGGCGCTGGTCGCCGGTCTCAACGCCGCGAAGGACGGCGGTGCCTCGCTGGTCGCCGCCGCCGACAAGCGCATGGCGCGCGTGGCTTCCGCGAACGAGCTCAACTATGGCGACGGCGCCGCGGCGCTGCTCTGCGGCACGGAGAATGTGATCGCGAAGCTCGTGGGCCATCACTCGGTGTCGATGGATTTCGTCGATCACTTCCGCGGCGATGAGACCGACTTCGATTACGGCTGGGAAGAGCGCTGGATCCGCGACGAGGGCTATTCGAAGATCGTGCCGCCGGCGGTGAAGGCCGCACTCGCCGCCTGCAAGCTGAAGGGCAGCGACATCACCCAGTTCATCATGCCGAGCCTGATGCCGGCGGTGCCGAAGCAGATGGCCAAGGCCTGCGGTATTGCCGAGGGCGCGGTGCGCGACCTGATGGGCGCCACTCTCGGCGACACCGGCGCGGCGCACGCGCTGGTCATGCTGGTCGATGCACTCGAGACGGCCAAGGAAGGCGACAAGATCATGGTCGTCGCCTTCGGTCAGGGCGCCGACGTGCTGGTGTTCGAGGTCACGGCCGAGAACGCCAAGCTGCCCAAGCGTATGGGCGTGTCGGGCTGGATGAAGCGCCGGAAGGAAGAGAAGAACTACATGAAGTTCCTCGCCTTCAACGAGATGCTGCCGATCGACAAGGGCATGCGCGCGGAGTTCGACAAGAAGACCGCGCTCTCGGTCCTGTGGCGCAAGCGCGACATGATCTACGGGCTGGTGGGCGGCAAGTGCAAGGTCTGCGGCACCGTGCAGTTCCCGCGCAGCCAGGTCTGCGTCAATCCGAACTGCCACGCGATCGACAGCCAGGAGCCGCACCGCATGGCGGGGCTCGAGGCCAACGTCATGTCGTTCACGGCGGACTCGCTCACTTACTCTCCGGATCCGCCGGCCTATTACGGCATGATCACCTTCCCCGAGGGCGGTCGCTTCATGGCCGACTTCACCGACAGCGATAAGGAACAGGTCAAGGTCGGCGCCAAGATGCGCATGACCTTCCGCATCCGCGACAACGACACGATGCGCGGCGGCTTCAAGCGGTATTTCTGGAAGGCGGCACCGGTCTGAGCCTGGCGGCTCTTATCGCCTTCCACCGGGCAAAAGCGTAGAATTCCACCTCTCACGACCCAAGGAGTCCCACATGGCTCGCGGTATCAAGGACAAGGTTGCCATTCTCGGCATGGGCTGCTCGAAGTTCGGCGAACGCTGGGATAGCGGCGCCGAAGAGCTGATGCTCGAAGCGTACAAGGAAGCGATCGCCGATGCCGGCATCGATCCCAACCAGCTGAACGCGGCCTGGTTCTCGACCGCGATCGACGAGGTGCATGTCGGCAAGTCGGGCATCCCGATGTCGACCACCTTGCGGCTGCCCAACATCCCGGTGACGCATGTCGAGAACATGTGCGCCTCGGGCACCGAGGCCTTCCGCGGCGCCTGCTACGCCGTCGCCTCGGGCGCGGCTGACATCGCCATCGCTCTCGGCGTCGAGAAGCTGAAGGACACCGGCTACGGCGGCCTGCCGGGCGGCCGCGGCGGTCCGCTGCAGGCGCTGTGGAGCGCCAACGGCACGGCGCCGGGCAACTTCGCCCAGCTCGCCACCGCCTACATGACCGCGCACGGCGTCTCGGGCGAGGACCTCAAGAAGGCGATCGGCCACGTCTCGTGGAAGAGCCATCAGAACGGCGCCAAGAACCCCAAGGCGCATCTGCAGAAGGCCGTCGAGATGGACACCATCCTGAACGCGCCGATGATCGCCTCGCCGCTCGGCCTGTTCGACTGCTGCGGCGTGTCGGACGGCGCGGCGGCGGCCATCGTGACCACGCCGGAAATCGCCAAGGCGATGGGCAAGCAGAACATCGTCTCGGTGAAGGCGCTGCAGCTCTCCGTCTCGAACGGCTCCGAATCGGGCCACAATTCGTGGGACGGCAGCTACTTCCACACCACGCGCATCGCCTCCAAGAAGGCCTATGAAGAGGCCGGCATCAAGGACCCGCGCAAGGAAGTCTCGATGTTCGAGGTGCACGACTGCTTCTCCGTGACCGAGCTGGTCACCATGGAAGACCTGCACATCTCCAAGCCGGGCGAGGGCTGGAAGGACGTGCTCGACGGCTTCTACGACGCCGACGGCAAGATCCCCTGTCAGATCGACGGCGGCCTCAAGTGCTTCGGCCATCCGATCGGCGCCTCGGGCCTGCGCATGCTCTACGAGATGTACCTGCAGTTCCAGGGCCGGGCCGGCGCGCGCCAGCTCAAGGATCCGAAGATCGGCATGACGCACAATCTCGGCGGCGCGCCGCGCGAGAACGTGTCGAGCGTGGCCATCGTCGGCCGCTACGAGTAATTCGACCAACGAACGACCCTCTCTCCGGTCTCCCGGAGAGAGGGTTTTTCATGCGAGGAGGAAACGGGCATGCAGCTCGACAAGAAGCTCATCGGACACACATTCAAGCCGTTCACCACGACGGTCGAGGCCGGCAAGATCCGGCTTTTCTGCAAGGCCATCGGCGAGGAAGACCCGATCTATGTCGACGAGGCTGCCGCCAAGAAGGCCGGCTACCGCGCGATCCCCGCGCCGCCGACCTATCTCACCGCCGTCACCAACGACGATCCCGACAAAGGCGGCCTGCTTCGGCTCCTGAACGTCGATATCGGCCTGATCCTGCACGGCGAGCAGCACTACGAATATCTCGCGCCCGTACATGTCGGCGACAAGATCACCTGCCAGCAGAAGGTGGTCGACATCTACGACAAGAAGGGCGGCGCGCTCTGGTTCGTGGTCTCCGAGACCGAGCTCAAGGACCAGTCCGGCAAGGCCGTGGCCAAGGCCAAGGGCATCACCGTCGTGCGCAATCCCGACGCCGCGAAGAAGTGAGGGAGGACATCATGACCGCTACCGCTCCCAAGTATGCCGACGTGAAGGTCGGCGACGATCTCAAGCCGATCGTCCTGCCGCCGATCAGCCGCCACCAGCTCGCCCTCTATTGCGGTGGCTCGGGCGACCACAATCCGATCCACGTCGACATCGACTTCGCCAAGAAGTTCGGGTTCAAGGACGTGTTCGCCCACGGCATGCTGTCGATGGCCTTCCTCGGCCGCCTCGTCACCTCGTTCGTGCCGCAAGCGCAGGTGCGCACTCTCGGCACGCGCTTCACCTCGATCACCTGGGTGGGCGACGTCATCACCGTGAGCGGCAAGGTCACGGGCAAGCGCGAGGAGGGCGGCCAGAAGCTGGTCGACCTCGAGGTCAAATGCACCAACCAGAACGGCCAGGACACGTTGCAGGGCAACGCCACGGTCGCTTTGAACTAGGAGACGTCACATGGGTCAGATGGATGGCAAGGTGGCGATCGTCACCGGTTCGGGACGCGGCATCGGCAAGGAGATCGCGCTGCGCCTGGTGCGCGACGGCGCCAAGGTGGTGATCAACGACATCGACGAGGCGCCGGCCAAGGAGACCATCGCCGAGATCGAGAAGATGGGCGGCAAGGCCGTGGCCTGCACGGGCGACGTCGCCAAGCCCGACTTCGGCGATCGTATCGTGAAGACCGCGGTCGACGCTTTCGGCGATTGCCATGTCGTGGTGAACAACGCCGGCTACACCTGGGACTCGGTCATCCAGAAGATGAGCGACGAGCAGTGGTACGCCATCCTCGACGTGCACCTGACGGCACCGTTCCGCGTCCTGCGCGCCTTCCAGCAGCACTTCAAGACGGCGGTCGAGAAGGAGCGGGCCGAGGGCAAGCGCATCGTGCGCAAGGTCGTGAACATCTCCTCGACCTCGGGCGTGAACGGCAACGCCGGCCAGTCGAACTATTCGGCGGGCAAGGCGGGCATCGTCGGCCTCACCAAGACCCTTGCCAAGGAGTTCGGCCGCTACGACGTCACGGTGAACGCCGTGGCCTTCGGCTACATCCAGACGCGCCTCACCAAGCCCCTCACCCAGGGCGAGTCCGGTGAGATCGAGGTGCAGGGTCGCAAGGTGAAGATCGGCGTGCAGGGCGGCCGCATCGCCGCCATGAACCAGATGATCCCACTTGGCCGCGGCGGCCTGCCGGAAGAGGCGGCGGGCTCGGTCTATCTCTTCTGCAGCCCCGACAGCGACTATGTCTCGGGCCAGTGCCTGGTCGTGAACGGCGGGCTCTAGGCGCGGGACAGCGCCGCCCAGCGGCCCGGCGTCAGGCCGAATCGCGCCGCGAAGTGACGCGTGAGGTGGCTCTGGTCTGCGAAGCCGGTGGCGGCGGCCGTCTCGGAGAGCGAGCGGCCGGTCGCGATCATCGCCTGCGCACGGGCCAGGCGCTGGCCGACCTGGAAGCGATGCGGCGAGGTGCCGAAGGCCGTGCGGAAGTGGCGGGCGAGGGCAAAGCGATCGAGGCCGGCGACCCGTTCCAGCTCTTCCGAGGCCACCGTTCGTGGTGCTTCGGCGACCAGGAAGTCGCGGGCGCGGTGGACGGCGCGTTGAGCCGTGACGTCGCGCTTCGACCTCGGTCCGGCATCGCTGCGGGCCGACAGTCGGGTCGCCAGGCGCTCGACAATGGCGTCGACGGCGATCGGCTCGAGGGCTTGCGGGAAATCGGCGAAGGCTTCGCGGAGCAGCTTCGCGAGCACGGCATCGTCCGCCACCACTTCGGGCACGAAAGGTGCCGTACCGCAGAGAGCCGCGCCGACGGCGGCCGGATCGACATAGAGCATGCGATAGGCGAAGCCCGCGTCGACGCTGGCGTGCCCGTCATGCGCCTCGTCGGGATGGATGACCATGACCTGTCCGGCGCTGCTGGTGCGCAGTGCGCCGCGATAGTGGAAGGATTGCGCGCCCCACAGCGTCAGCCCGACGGCGTAGGTCTCGTGGCGGTGCAGGTCGAAGGCATGGCCGCCGAACCGCGCCTGCAGGCGCTGCAGGCCGGACTGGGTCGGCTCGAATCGGATCTGGTCGGAGGCGTCCATGCACAAACGTTCAAGACCAAGGGGCCAGCATGCCCGATATGGGGACCATGATCTACGACACCAAGACCGCTTTGGTGCTGCGGCGCGATCTCGCGGCCTGGCAGGTCGCCAATGTCGCGGCCTTCCTGGCCGGCGGCATCGCCGCCACGCACGACTATCTCAAGGGCGGCACCTATGTCGATGCGAGCGGCCGCTCCTATAGCTCACTGACACGCGAGCCGATCTTCGTGTTCGGCGCGACCCTCGAGGAGCTGCGCCGCACCCATCAGCGCGCGCTCAGCCGCGAGCTGGTGCCGGCCGTCTACATCGGGGAGATGTTCAAGACAGCCAATGACGACGACAATCGCGCCGCGTTCGCTGCCGCCCCGGTCGATGCGCTGAATTTTGTCGGCATTGGCGTCCACGGGCCGCGCAAGATCGTCGACAAGGTGACGAACAGCCTGAAGTTCCTGGCTTAGCTCACGAAGATGCGCGCACCCACCGGCAGCGTCTTCGCCTTGTCCAACGCTTCCATGGCGGTGCGATAGCCGATCTCGACGGCCGCGTCGAAGCTCGTCCAGTCGAGCAGGTCGTATTTGGTGAGCGGCGGCGTGATCAGCAGGTCGGCGGCGGTGCGCTCCTCGATGGTGCGGGCCGCGCTCGACACCAGGGCCGAGCGCAGCAGGATGCGCACGATCGAAGGGATGGGCAGTGTCTCCTTGCGGCGCCAGGTGAGGCGGCGGAAGAACTCCCAGGCCGACCAGGATTCCTCCACGCCTTCGCCCGCCGACAGGGCGCCGCCGGTATCGATGTCGATGCCGATGGTCACGCCGCGGCCGGTCTTGCGCATGACGCGCACTGGGAAGTTGTCGATCACTCCGCCATCGACATGGACCTGACCTGCCTCGTTGAAGGGCGGCAGCACGCCCGGCAGCGACACCGAGGCGCGCAGCCAGCGCCACAGCTTGCCCACGCGATGCACGTCGGCGCTGGCGGTCGTGAGATTGGCCGTCACGCAATAGAACGGCAGGATCAGGTCCTCGATGTCCTTCTCGCCGAAGGCCGACTGCAGCAGGCGCGAGACGTGCCGGCCGCCGAACAGCGAGACGAAGGGCAGGGTGTAGTCGTGCAGCGGATTGGAGGCGACGAAGGAATTGCGGAAGCGCTCGGCCATCTCCTCGTCGGTCCAGCGGGCGGCGACCGCGGCGGCGACGATGGCGCCCATGCTGGTGCCGCCGACCTGGTCGATCGGAACGCCGGAGGCGCGCAACGCCTTCACCACGCCGACATGGCCGAACGACCGGGCCCCGCCGCCTGCCATCACCACGCCGACCGCGTGACCGGTGATCAGCCGCGCCAGCCGGTCGAAGTCGGACGGGAGGTCGAGCCGCACATGATGGTGCTGGCCATAGAGGCCGCCCGCGAGCATCGACGCCGTCGTGCCCGAGCCCGGATCGTGGCCCTCGTGCAGCAGCACCAGCTCGCGGCGGCGATGGAACACCGCGCCGCGCTGCGCCGCCTCGACCTCGAAGGGCAGCCGCGTCGGATGGGTCTCGTCACCGTTGCGGACCACCACCAGGCAGTCGGCCTGGCGCAGGCAAAGCTCGGTCCAGGGCGTAAGCGTGCTGTCGGCGCGATAGAGGACGAAGGCATGGTCCATCTCGCAGCGCGCGAACCATTCCGGTTCCTCGCGCATCGACTCGCTGTCCAGCATCTGCACGCGATCGCCGATCCGGCCGAGCGCGGCGGAGAGCATCACCGCGAAGCGCGCCGACGGTATGTGCGGCCCGGCCGGCAGCAGGGCGAAAGTGCGTGGCTGGCGCTGGCGCTTGGACGATCCCGTGATGTTGCGGACGGCGACGTTGCGCATCAGCGCCGGCAGCACCTCGGGATGATGCTCGGTGAGCGCGTTGAAGCCCGAGCGCGGCAGGCGCCACACCTCGCTGTCGCGAAGGGCGGCGACGTCGCGCGTGCGCGGACTGCGCGAGAGCAGCGACATCTCGCCGACGATGTTGCCGGGCGTCAGCTCGGCGATCAGCGCCGGGCCTTCGATTGCTGCCTCCTCGTCATGGCGGAACACGCCGAGGCAGCCGCTGGTCACGAGATAGACGGCGTCGGCGGGCTCGCCGGCATGGAAGAGCGGCGCGCCGCCCGGCAGGAGGAGCAGGCTGAGCTCGCGCTCGACCGCGTCGAGGCTCGCCTGATCGAGCTCGGCGAACAGCGGTGCCCGACGCAGCGCCTGGCGCAGGCGCTGACGGGCATGATCCTCGGTGGGTTCGAGCAGGCTCACGCGAGCCTCACCCTCCGGCGAGGCCCTTGAGCGCCCAGCCGATCGTCTGGTCGGCCCGCGCCCACACCATCTCGCGCCACTTGTCGCCGGCGGGGAAGAAGCGCTCCTTCATGTCGGCCTTGAGTGCACGGCCGAGCGGCGAGGAGACATCGCCCCTGTGGTGCAGCCAGTTGTCGGCCCGCACTGCGCCCAGCACCTCGGGCACGGTGTAGGTCCCGTACTCGATCGCGATCGAGGTCACCTCGGCGTCGGGCAGCTCCTGCGCGAAGCTGTCCGTCATGACACCGACCACGATCGCCGAGGTCGAGGTGCCGGACTCCGGCGAGGTCATCTCGGGATACCAGGCCTTGGTTCGTGCGAACGACTTGGCGCCGGGCGACACGGTGCAGATCAGCTCGCCGTGGCCGAAGGGCCCGAGGCCGGTGTGGAAGTCGATGACCGCGACCCTGGCCGCGCGGGAGAGCTCCTCGCGGGCGATGGCGCGAATGGTGCGGTTGCTCCAGGTCGGCTTGGCGCCGCCATAGAAGACCCCGGTGGGATGCGTGTACTGGCCGCCGCTGATCGCGCCCTGCAGGCCGAACTGGCCGTTCTTCTGGGCGAAGGCGTCGAAGGCGCGCTCAGTCTCGGCCTTGCTCGCGTCGCTCCAGTCCTTGGGCAGGATCGCCTCAGCCAGCGCGAGATAGCCCTCGTTCTTCGGATAGGGCCGGTCGTGATCGACGAAGTTTCGGTTCAGGTCGACATTGTCCTCGTTGACCCGGCGGGTCCAGGCGAAGCCGTAGGGGTTGATCGCATGGACCAGCAGCGCGCCGGTGTCCTTGGGCAGCTTCGCCGGGCCGCCGGTCGCCATCCAGGCGATCTGCGCGCCTGAGCCGCAATGGCCTTCGACACCATGCGTGCTCGAGATCAGCACCAGCATGTGCCTGGCGTCGGCCGGCCCGAAGCGCGCCGTGTCGAGGTAGAGCAGCTCGCCGTTCGGCCCTTTGGCATGCGGGTTGAACCAGGAGCGGAGCGCCCCGCCGGCAGTCGCGGCGCCGGCGCAGAACTTCGCCCGCGCCTCGGCATAGCTTTCGGAAAAGCACGCTGGAATCGAAACCATTCTTTCCTCCCGGCGGCAGGTTAGCACGGCGGGGGGACGATGTGTGGAGGCCGACGCCTTCCTCAGGCGATGGCGGCGTCGCAGCGCTCCTTCAATTCGCCGAGCAGCAGGCGGGCAGGCTCCCATTGTTCAGGGCTCTTTTTCATGCCGGCGTCGACGGAGGCGCAAAGCTCGTCGACCAGGGGGCGGTACTTCGGCTTGCGCAACTCGATGCGATTGTGGCGGATGTCAGCGGGATCGGTGAAGTGCCGCCGGAGGAAGCGATAGGCTTCCAGCTCGCTGATCAGGATGACGATGCGGTATTCGGTGTTCTCCGGCTTGAACTCGACGAGGTCGGTGATGGCGAGCCGGCCGCTCTCCAGGCCGAGGAACAGCATGAAGATCAGATTCCTGGTGGCCTCGGGCCAGGGATCGGGTTGCCCGGGCTTTGTCGGCTCCATGCCGGCGCGCGCGCGCAGCGAATCGCGAAAGACCTTCATGTAGGTGTAGAAGGCCGTGATGCTGGCGACCACCCGCGCTTCCAGCGACTGCAGATCACGGGTGTTGTTCTGGAAGACCGGGAAATAGTCCTCCTCGGACGAGAAGCGTGACGGGGCCGATGCCGGGCCGCCGTCGCGCGGCTTCGCCGGGCTGTGCTGGTCGTACTCGCCGGTCTGATGGCGGGCGACGTCGATCACCGTGGTGACCCGGCAGATCGTGCTGATCTCGCAAGCGAACAGGTCGACGACGCCCAGCCGCGCGCTGCCGGCCTGGTACGCCCAGGCGATGACGGCGCCGAGCACTGCGACGATGGGCGCGACGATGGTCAGAACATCGGTGATCGTCTTCCAATTCTGTCCGTGCAACCAATGCTCCCGATTCACGAGGTAGGCCACGACCAGTGCGATCAGCAGGAGCAGGGTGGCGAGGGCCGCGGACATGATGAGCTGAAGATCCCTCACGTGCCGCGACGTGAACAACCGGTCCATGGTCGCGGATTCGTCGCCCGTCTTCAGGATCACCGCGAAGAGCCTCAGGGAGCATTCGATCAGCCACCAGAACGGCCGAATGCGCGGACCGGACGGCTTCTCGACGACAAGCGGCGAGCCGGGAAGAGCGATGGTCATCTGGCCTCCGCGATAAAGCCATTGCCGAAAGCAATCTACGGTTGCAATGCTATGCGCGCTTCGGCGCCTTTGGCAAGGGCTTCGACCCCGGAAACGGGCCTAGCTGTCGTACTGAAGCAGCGCTTCGACGGGGACGGGGAGCCGCTTGCGGCCTTCGAGGAAGGTGAGCTCGATGATGCAGGCGGCGGCCGGCACGACGGCACCGACCTGCTCGAGCAGGGTCACCGCCGCGGCCATGGTGCCGCCGGTCGCCAGCAGATCGTCGACCAGGACCACGCGCTTGCCCTTCTCGATGGCGTCGTTCTGGATCTCGATCGTGTCGGTGCCGTATTCCAGCGAATAGGTGTGGCGCACGGTGGTGCCGGGCAGCTTGCCCTTCTTGCGCAGCATCACGAAGCCGGTGCCGAGCGCCATCGCGAGCGGGGCGGCGAGCAGGAAGCCGCGCGATTCGATTCCCGCCAGCACGTCGGGCTTGTGCACCCTGACGCGCTCGGCGATCCGTTCGATGGTCGTGTGCCAGGCCTGCGGATGCCGCAGCAGGGTCGAGATGTCGTAGAAGAGGATGCCCGGCTTCGGGAAATCGGGGATCGAGCGGATATGGTCCTTGAGGTTCATACGGGTCCTGCACTCACTCACTGATAGCCGGGGGGCGGCACGAAGCTGCGATACTCCTGCTCCAGCAGCTTGGCGAACTGGATCGAGATGTAGTCGCCGTACTGGCGGGTGACGATCTGCACGCCGACGGGCAGCCCGTCGGACTGGCCGATCGGCGCCGCGGTCGAGGGCAAATAGGTGACGCCGCTGTAGCCCGCCCAGAAGATCTGGTCGACCACCGGCACCTTCTTGTTGTTGACCACGATGGTGCGCTTGTGGCGCGGATCGCTCGTATCGTGCGGGAAGGCGGTGGTCACCGCGACCGGGCAGAGCAGGACGTCGTACTCCTCGAAGAAGGCGTCCCAGGCGAGCCGCATGCGGTGGCGCTTCTCGTTGAGCTGCAGCCAGGTGCGATGCGACAGCGAATTGCCGCGCTGCATCTGGGCGAAATAGCTCATGTCGTCCTTGGGCAGGCTGGCCGCGTCCGCCGCCGCCTGCTGCCAGGCCGCCTCCGGCATGCGGGCCGAGGTCGCGGCGCGCAGCATGCGGACATAGACGTCGTTCTGCTCGGCCGTGTCGATCGCGGGCCGGGCCTGGTCGCTCACCTTGACCTTCTTCTTGCCGAGGAAGTCGGCGAGCTTCTGGATCTCGCCCTGGATCGAGTGGTCGACCTCGGCGTTCTTATCGTCGAGCACGACCGCCACCTTGAAGTCGCGCAGCTTCTTTTTCTTCGAGCGCGGGAGGCTGAGCTTCCAGCCGCGGCCGTCGACCGCGTCGGGCCCGGCCATGACGTCCATGGCGATCTCGAGATCCTCCGCGCCGCGCGCCAGCGGGCCGATCACGCTGATGTCGCCCTGCGACACGTTGCCGTTCAGCGCATGGCCGCGCGGGCTGACGACGCCCCAGGTCGGCTTGTGGCCCCACACGCCGCAATAGTGCGCGGGATTGCGAATCGAAGCGCCAATGTCGCTGCCCGCCTCGATGCCGGTGAGGCCGGCGGCGAGCGCCGCGCCCGAGCCGCCCGAGGAGCCGCCCGGCGTGCGCGAGAGATCCCAGGGATTGTTGGTCGAGCCGTAAACCTCGTTGTAGCTCTGCCAGTCGGCGAGGTTCAGTGGCACGTTGGTCTTGCCGAACACCACGACGCCGGCGTCGACCATGCGCTGCACCGAAAGCGCGTTCTTCTCCGCCTTGTGGTTCTTGAACTCGGGATTGCCCCAGGTCGTGGGCAGGCCCGCGACGTCGTAGGATTCCTTGAAGGTCATGGGCACGCCGTGCAGGGGGCCCAGCTTCTTGCCGGCCTTCACTGCCTTGTCGGCAGCCTTGGCCCGCTTGCGCGCGCCCTCGATGTCGGTGGCGATCACGGCGTTGAGCCTGGGATTGTAGGCTTCGACGCGCTTCAGATAGAGGTCGAGCAGCTCGAGGCAGCCGATCTTCTTTTTCCGGATGGCCGAGGCGAGTTGCTTGGCGGTGCGGAAGGGCAGCGGAGTGGACATGCCAAGGCCGTAGCATATTGTGCGCCCTGCCGTGAAGAAGCTGCCGTCCTCCTGGTTCAGATTTGCCCTGCCCGCGGGCACGACGGTGTTCATGACCTTCCTGGTCTCGGGCGTGGCGACCTGGCGGGCGCTGGGCTGGGTGCCCGGCATGGTGCAGACCTGGATGACGTCCTGGGGCATCGCCTGGCTGGTCGCCTTCCCGACCATGCTGGTGATGATGCCCATCGTCCGGCGGTGGCTGGCGCGCATCATCGAAGAGCCCTGAGGGATGCGGCGCGGCAACCTGCTGGTCCTGCCGGCAGCGCATGCCGAGGAGCAGTTCGACACTCTGATCGAAGGACCGGGATTGCGCATCGAGCGCATTGTCTCGACTGGGCAGGCGAGCCCCGAGGACTTCTGGTACGACCAGGAGGACGACGAGTTCGTCCTCCTGCTGGCCGGCGCCGCGCGCCTGCGCCTGGAGGCGGAAGATGCAGTCCTGGAATTGAAGCCCGGCGACTGGATCGAGATTCCCGCTCATGTGCGCCATCGGATCGAATGGACGCAAGCCGATCCGCCGACCGTGTGGCTGGCCGTTCATCGGGCCGCGAGGACGGGCTGAAGCCGCTCACCGTTTTCGGCCGTTTAAACCGTTTTTCGCCGTTTTTAGCAGTGCTTTTATTCTCTCGGCGCCGACTGCCAACATGAACATGGGTGAACTCCCGCCACGCAACTCGAACGGCGGCGAGTTTACGCCGGCGGGTCTCGCCCACCTATTTTGATCAATGGACTCGAGTCGCGACGATCCGTCCGTCAGCGGCCACGCGGCTTGGCGCGGGCGGTCGGTTCGGCGATCAGCGGATCGTCGGGCCAATAGTGCTTGGGGTAGCGGCCCTTGAGCTCGGCCTTCACGTCGCGATAGCCGGTCTTCCAGAAGCTCGCGAGATCGCGCGTCACCTGCACCGGCCGGCGCGCGGGCGAGAGCAGGTGGATCACGACCGGGACCTTGCCGCCCGCGAGGCGCGGCGTCTCGGTGAGGCCGAACATCTCCTGCAGGCGGACCGAGAGCGAAGGCTCCGCCGGATCGCTGTAGTCGACTGGGATGCGGCTGCCGCTCGGCACCTCGATATGGGTCGGCGCCAGCACATCGAGCTGGCGTTGCTTCTCCCAGGGCAGCATTGCACGCAGCGCGGCACTGAGGTCGATGCGGCCGAGATGCTCGTAGCGCGAGACGCCGTCGGCGAAGGGGCCGAGCCAGTCTTCGAGGATCTTGTAGAGCGCGCCGTCCGACAGATCGGGCCAGTCGTGGTCGAGCAGGCGCAGGAAGGCGATGCGCGCCCGCCAGTTCCGCAGCTCGTTCGTCCAGGGCAGCCATGCCAGCCCAAGCTCCTCGCGCAGGCCCTTGAAGAGCTCGGCCTTCACCTTCTCCGGATCGGGCTTGGCGAGCGGTTTGTCCTCGAGCATGAGCGCGCCCAGCAGGCGGCGGCGGCGCGCCAGCACTTCGCGCCGCTCGAAATCCCAACGCAGCACATCCTCGGCGACGATGCGATCGGCGTAGAGTTCCTCGATCTCCGCTTGCGTCACCGGCGCGGCGAGGAAGATGCGCGCGTCCTGGGAGGCACCGTCGGTCTCGGCGACGACCACGAATTCCTCGTTGGCCATTCCGTCGCCTTCGGGCAGCGCCGCGCCGCGGCCGCCCGAGAGCAGATAGCGGCCTGCGGCGCCCGGCCGACGGCGGCCGATGCGGTCGGGATAGGCGAGCGCGAGCAACGCTCCGGTCATGGCCGTTTCGGGTGCGCTGCGTTCGTCACGCAGCATCAGCCGTCGTGCCATCTCGAGGATCGGCCGTGGCGCCTTTCCCGCGAGCGCCAGATCGACGCGATGGCGCAGGTCGACATCGCGCTGGCCCGGGGGTAGACGCAGGAAATCGCGCTCGCTCAGGATCGCGGCCAGCAGGGCGGCGATCTTGCCCTGTCCCAGCTCGCGGCCCTTGAGCACGAGATGGGCGAGGCGCGGATGCTGGCCGAGCCGCACCATGGCGCGACCATGCGCGGTGATCGCGCCTGAAGCGTCGATGGCGCCCAGATCGGCGAGCAAGACGCGCGCGGTGGCGAGCGCCGAGGCAGGTGGCGGCATCAGCCAGGGCAGGGAGGCCGCGTCCGTCGTGCCCCAGGCGGCGAGCTCCAGCGCCAGCGGCGCCAGATCGGCATCGAGGATCTCCGGTGGTGTGAAGGGCAGCAGGCCGCGCTGCGCCTCCTCGGTCCACAGGCGATAGCAGACGCCCGGCTCGAGGCGTCCGGCGCGGCCGCGGCGCTGGTCGGCCGAGGCCTGGCTGACGCGCATCGTTTCCAGTCGCGTCATGCCCGAGCGCGGCGAGAAGCGCGGCAGGCGCATCTGGCCGGAATCGATCACGACCCGCACGCCCTCGATGGTGAGGCTGGTCTCGGCGATCGACGTCGCCAGCACGACCTTGCGCCGGCCGGGCAGCGAGGGGGAGATGGCGCGATCCTGATCGCCGGGCGGGAGATCGCCGTAGAGCGGTGCCACATCGACGTTTCCGCCGAGACCCTGAAGCCGTTCCTCGACCCGCCGGATCTCGCCGACACCGGGCAGGAAGACCAGCAGGCTGCCGGTCTCCTCTGCAAGCGCGCGGCGCACGGCGGGCTCGACGGCGACCTCGATGCGGCCGGTGACGTCGCGGTCGAGATACCGTGTTTCGACGGGGAACATGCGGCCTGCCGATTCCACGACCGGCGCGCCGCCCAACCGGTCCGACACCGGTCCCGGATCGAGCGTCGCGGACATGGCGATCACGCGCAGGTCTTCGCGCAGCGCCGTCTGGGACTCGCGCACCAGCGCGAAGGCGAGATCGGTCTCCAGGCCGCGCTCGTGCAATTCGTCGAAGATCACGCAGCCGATCCTCTCCAGCGCGGGATCGTCCTGCAGCATCCGGAGGAACAGGCCGTCGGTCACGACCTCGATGCGCGTGCGCGGGCCGACCTTGCTGTCGAGCCGCACGCGATAGCCCACGGTCTCGCCGACCGCTTCGCCCAGGGTCGCGGCCATGCGGCGCGCGGCGGCACGGGCGGCGAGCCGGCGCGGCTCCTGCATCACGATCTTTCGGCCGGCGAGCCAGGGCGCGCCGAGCAGGGCCAGCGGCACGCGTGTCGTCTTGCCGGCGCCGGGCGGCGCCACCAATACGGCGGCATTGCGCTCGACCAGCGCCGCCTTGAGGCGCGGCAGGGCCTCGTCGACCGGGAGCGTGACGGGGAGCGGGTCCATCGCCATGGCGGGCGCTTATAGCCTATGATCGGCCGCAAAACCGGAGAAACGCCCTGACCCTCTTTTCCCGCCTCCTTCTCGGCCTGCTGGCCACCGTGCTTTTGGCTGGGCCCTCGTTCGCCCAGCAATCGACCTACCCGAACCGGCCGATCCGGCTGGTCGTGGGCTATTCGCCGGGCGGCGGCAACGACCTGATCGCCCGCATCGTCGCGGCCAAGCTTCAGGAGCGTCTGGGCCAGCCTATCGTGGTCGAGAACAAGCCGGGCGCGCAGTCGATCGTGGCGGCGGAACTCGTCGCCAAGGCGCCGCCCGACGGGTACACGCTGCTGATCGCGGCGAGCGGCCCCCTCACCATCAATCCCGCCGTCTACAGCAAGCTGCCGTACAATCCGTTGCGCGATTTCGAGCCGGTCTCGCTGCTGGCGGAGTTTCCGCTGCTTCTGGCGGTCGGCGCCGACCAGCCAGTGCAGTCGGTGCGCGAGCTGATCGATTACGGCCGCTCCCATCCCCAGGCCGCCAACTACGCCTCGAGCGCCACGCCGTTCCAGCTCGCGGCCGAGCTCTTCAATCAGCGCACCAACTCCAATTTCCAGCACATCCCCTACAAGGGAAGCGGCGATGCGGTGCAGGCGCTCGTCTCGGGACAGGTGCTGATGGGCTTCGCCGACACAGGTCCCCTCGCGGGGCCTCTCAAGGGCGGCAAGGTCCGCGCACTGGGCATCACCACGGCCAAGCGGCCGCCCGCTTTCCCGAACATCCCGACCATGGCCGAGGCGGGCGTGACGGACATGGAGATCTCGCTGTGGACGGGCGTCGTGGCGCCGGCCGGCACGCCGAAGGACATCGTCGAGACGCTGGGCGACGCCATCGCCGACACGCTCGGCCTGCCCGAGGTGCAGAAGGCGCTCGACGCCATCTCGGTCGATCCGCGGCCGACCACGGCGGAGGAGTTCCGCAAGATCATCGAGAGCGACAGCGCGCGCTGGAAGGCGGTCGCGACCAAGGCCAATATAAAGTTGGACTGATAGATATGGACAGCAACGAGGCGCGCCATTCGGCGGCGCACTATTTCCTCGAAGGCCTGAACGAAATAGGCTTCGATTATCTGTTCTGCAATTTCGGCACCGACCACGCGCCGCTGATCGAGGCGATGGCGAACTTCCGGCGCGAAGGCCGCGAGCTGCCGGCGACGATCCTCTGCCCGCACGAGAATACCGCGGTCCACATGGCCGCGGGCTACGCCATCGCCACGGGACGCGGGCAGGGCGTGATGGTGCATGTCGATGCCGGCACGGCCAACTCGGCGATGGCGCTGCACAATCTTTGCCGCGCGCGCATCCCCGTGATGCTGATGGCGGGCAAGGCGCCCTTCACGACGCGCGGCGAACTTCTGGGCACGCGCGACACCTACGTGCATTTCGTGCAGGAGCCGTTCGACCAGGCGAGCGTCGTGCGGCCGTACACGAAGTGGGAATACAATCTGCCCTCGGGCGTGATCGCCAAGGAGGCGCTGCGCCGCGCCCACACGGTCATGGAGAGCGACCCCAAGGGTCCCGTCTACATGACCTTCCCGCGCGAGACGCTGACCGAGACCTTCAGCGAGGGCAGCGTACGGTCCTATCCCGCCGAGCGTTTCGGCGCCGTCGGCGCGCGCGGCGTCGATGCCGCCGCCGTCGAGGCGATCGCCGACAAGCTGCTGAAGGCCGAGCATCCCTTGCTGATCACCGCCTATGCCGGCCGCAACCATGCGACCGTGAAGGTGCTCGACGAGCTGGCGCGCTTCGCCGGCATTCGCGTGATCGAGTTCAATCCGCTTTACGTGAGCCTGCCGCACGACCATCCCTGCCATGGCGGCTTCACGCCGGCCAAGGCGCTGGGCGAGGCCGATGTCGGCCTGCTCATTGACGTCGACGTGCCGTGGATCCCGAGCGACATGCCGGAGAATCCGGCGACCTGGTGGGCGCATGTCGACGTCGACGCCGAGAAGCGCAATTTCCCCATGTGGACCTTTCCCGGCAACTTGCGCCTGCAAGGCGACAGTCATCGCGTGCTGAGCGATCTGCTGGCGGTCCTGAAGAGCAAGTCGGATGCGGCCTTCCGCAGCCGCGCCGGGTCGCGGGTGGAGCGGCTCGCCGCCGAAGGCGAGGCGCGGCGCGAGCTTGCCGCCAGGAACGCGGCCAATCGTGGCACCGCAGGCCAGATCAACCCGCACCATGTCTGTGCCACGCTCGCCAAGGCGCTCGATCCGTCGGCCATCGTGCTGAACGAGGCGATCCGCAACGGGCCGGTGGTCTTCCAGCAGATGCCGCGCACCGAGGCCGGCACCTTGGTCGGCCTCGCGGGCGGCGGCCTCGGCTTCTCCGGCGGCATGGCGCTGGGCCTCAAGCTCGCCCAGCCCGAGCGCACCGTCGTGCAGGTCGTGGGCGACGGCACGTTCTATTTCTCCAATCCGCAATCGACGCTGGCCGTCGGCCGGCAATACAAGCTGCCGGTGTTGACGGTGGTGCTCGACAATACCGGCTGGGCCGCCGTTAAGGAGGCGACCTTGCGCGTCTATCCCGACGGCGACGCCAAGGCCGCGGCCGACTACGGCGCCTTGCTCGCGCCCGACATGGATTTCGCCAAGGTCGCGGAGGCGGCCGGCGCGCACGGTGAGCTGGTCAGCGACCCCGATGCCGTCGAAGGCGCCGTCGCGCGCTGCCTCGCCGCTTTGAAGGAAGGTCGCTCAGCGATCCTGCATGCGCGGGTGACCAAGCTCTAGAATCAGGCCGCGCCGGCGAGCAGCTCCAGCGTTTCCACCACGCCCGTCGGGTCGGCAACGCTCTTGCCAGCGATGTCGAAGGCGCAGCCATGCGCCACGGAGGCGAACAGGATCGGCACGCCGATGGTCAGCGCCGAAGCGCGCAAGGGCGACAGCACCTTGATCGGGATATGGCCCTGGTCGTGGAACATGGCGAGATAGAAGTCATGCTTGCGCTGGCTCAGCATCAGGTCGGCGCCGACCGGGCCGTCGATGCTGACGCCGGCCTGTTTCAGCGCAGCGACGGCGGGTTTGGTGATCTTCTCGTCCTCGTCGCCGAACAGCCCGTCTTCGCCGGCATGCGGATTGATGCCGAACACGCCCAGCTTGGGCGAGGTGAAGCCAAGCTTCTTCGCGGTGACGAGCGTGGCGGCGGCCAGCGCCACGATGAGCTGCGGCGAGAGACGGGCGAGGGCGGCGCTCACCGGCTCATGCAAGGTGGCGTGGGCGATGCGCAGGCCTTGAGCGGCCAGCATCATGAAGGCGCGGTCGCGCGGCGTCCCGGTCAGGTCGGCGACCAGACCGGGATAGCCGCTGAAGCGGATGCCGGCGCGGTTCACCGCCGTCTCCGAATGCGGACAGCCGACCACGGCATCGACCGAGCCGCGCTGGGCGAGCGCCACGGCGGCGGCGGCATAGGCAACCGTCGCCTTGCCGGCGCGCGGATCGAGCGTGCCGGGCTTGTAACCCGCCGGCTCGAGCACGCTGGCATTCACATGCGGCGGCGCGGGTAGGCCGAGGCGGCGCGCGGTGTCCTCGATCACGAACGAGTCACCCACCAGCACGGTCTGGATCTTGTCGTCGTCGGCGAAGGCGTGCGCGGCCTTGATCGCGATCTCCGGCCCGATGCCGTTGGGGTCACCCAGGGTGATGGCGATGCGCATGGCTCAGAACGGCAAAGCGACGAGAGTGTCGAAGCGGCCGCCGTCGCAGACCACGATGCGCTCGGCGAAGCGCGGGCGATTGGCGCCGTCCATCCGGACCTTGTCGCGATAGCAGCCGGTGGCGAAGACCTCCATCTTGCCGTCGCGCATGATCCTCACGATCAGGAACGGCGTCTCGACATCCGTCGCGCCCGCGGCCTCGCCCAGCACGACCGGCAGGCCGACGATGTGGCGATAGCGCTGGCTCTCGTAGATGTTGGCCTGGCGCAGCGCCGAGACGCGGTCCTGCAGCATGCCGCGCGAATCGGCGTACATGACTCCGGCTTCCAGCCCCTTGGCGACGTTCTCCGCCGTCGTCACCTTGTAGAGGCAGGGGTCATGGAAGAAGTCCGGCCACTCCTCGAACTTCTCGTTGTCGATCGCGCGTGCATAGGCCGCGTTCAGCTCGACGAGACGCGCGACATCCATGACGACTCAGTATCCCATGTGATGGCGATAGGCCTTCCAGAAGCCGCGCACCGAGGCTTCGGTGGCGCGTGTCGCCTGGCTCTCCGCGCCGCTGCCACCCATCTCGACGACCGAGACCTGGTCGCCCGCCGAGGCGATGCCGCGCTGCACGAAGCCGCCGACGCAGCCGTCCTCCATGGAAACGAAGCCCGCGGGGCCGACGAGGTTCTGCTGCTTCAGCCGGCGCTTGGTCATCTCCGGCGTGTCGTCCTCGAAGCCGAAATAGGTCCACCTGAGCTCCATCGAGCCGATGCCCGTCGGCACGACCTGGCGCACGGCCAGGCAATTGTGGATCTGCTGCAGGATGAAGCCCGGGAAGACCGAGAGGATCTGCAGCTGGATGTCGTCGCCGAACTCCTTGACCGTGTCGAGCAGGCTGGGATCGGCGAGCTTGTAGTCGGTCTCGGTGCGGATGCCCTGGTCGCGATAGGCCGTGGTCTGGCGATCCTCCGACTTGTCGATCGTGTAGCTCGCATGATGGCCGCCGTCGGGGCTGACCAGCACGCCGCCGCCCTGGGTCAGGCGGGTGATGCGGAAGGTGCCGAAGAAGAGGTGCAGCAGGCTCGCGTGATAGGTATCCTTCACGTTCTCGACGTAGAGCTTCCAGTTGTTGGGCAGCACCTGCGTGAAGCGGCCCATCACCTTGATCGGCCGGTTCAGCACGCGCTTGATGCGGCCCAGGATTTCCTCGCCGATGAACGTCTCGATCGGCGGCGCCTTGTCGGACAGCGTCACGAACACCAGCCCGCACAGCGTCGCCGTGCGCAGCCTGCGCGGGCCGATCGACTCGCGCTTGAAGCCTGCCGGCATGCCGCCGACACCGTTGATGCCGCGCTCGAAAGCGATGCCGCGCAGATTGCCTTTCAGGTCGTAGCTCCAGGCGTGATAGATGCACTTGAACTGGTTCTCGACATTGCCGCCGTCGTCGAAGGCGATCAGCGCGCCGCGATGGGCGCAGCGATTCTCGAAGCAGTTGACCGATCCGTCGGCGTCGCGCACGACGATCACCGGCATCGCGCCGACCACGTTGGTGCGGTAGTCGCCCTTGTTCGGGATATCGGCCTCGAGGCAGACGTAGTTCCAGGTGTCGCCCTCGAACAGGCGTTGCAGCTCGCGCCCGTAGTTCTCCGGATCCTGGTAGACCCAGTAGGGCACGCGGGCGAGGGAGTCCTCGGGCCAACTCGTGGTCGCTAACGTATCCATGGCGTCACTCCAGCGTCACGTTGGCGGATTTGATGACGGCGCTCCAGCGCGCCTCTTCGCTCTTGATGAAGGCGGCGGTGGCAGCCGGCGACTGGCCCTGCGGCTCCGCGCCCTGGTCGAGGAACTTCGTCCGCACGTCGGGCAGCTTCAATGCCGTGACCGTGTCCGCATTGATCTTCTCGATCAGCGCGTCCGGCGTGCCGGGCGGCGCGACCATGCCGAACCAGGCGCTGGCCAGCAGATCGGGCAGGCCGATCTCGGCCGCATCGGGCACCTCGGGTGCGACGGGGCTGCGGGCCTTGGCCGTGACGCCGAGCAACTTCACCTGTCCCGCCTTGTAGAAACGCAGTGCCGCCGAAATGTTGCCGACGAAGATGTCGACGCGGCCGGCGGTGATGTCGACCAGCGCCGGGCCCTCGCCCTTGTAGGGCACGTGCATCATCTCGATGCCGGCCTGGGTCGCCAGCATCTGCGCCGAGAGGTGCGAGGTCGAGCCGTTGCCCTGGCTGGCATAGGTGACCTTGCCGGGATTGGCCCTGGCGTAGGCGATCAGCTCCTGCGCGGTGTTGGCCGGCAGGTCCTTGCGCGCGGTGATCACGTTGGGCGTGAGCGCCAGCACGGTGATCGGCACGAATTTCGCCCAGTCGTAGGGGATGGACTTGTAGAGATGGTGGTTGATCGACAGAGGACCGGGCGGGCTGCAGAGCAAGTTATAGCCGTCCGGATCGGCGTGGAAGACGATCTCCGCGCCTATGTTGCCGCCCGCGCCGGGACGGTTGTCGACGATCACCGGCTGGTGCCATTCGCCTGCGAGCTTGTCGGCCACGATGCGGCAGAGCGTGTCGTTCGAGCCGCCGGCCGGGAAGGGCACGACGATGCGCACCGGCTTCTGCGGCCACGGGCTCTCGGCCGAAGCCGGGCCGGCGGCCAGCAGAAGAACCAACAGCGTGCGCAAAAGACCAGTCATCGCCATATGTTAGCCTCAACAAGTGATCCGCGACATGCCCCCGCCCCCCTTCCTGGCCTTTTCGCAATCGATCCGTCCCCAAGGTCCGCTGCGCGAGGCCGTCACCGCGGCCTATCGCCGGCCCGAGCCCGAATGCCTGCCGCCGCTGATCGAGGCGGCGACCTTGCCGGCCGGGAAGAAGGCCGAGGCGCGGGCGTTGGCCGAGCGGCTGGTGCATTTGATGCGCGCCAAGGGGCCGGGCAGCGGCGTCGAAGGGCTGATCCACGAATATTCCTTATCGAGCCAGGAAGGCGTGGCGCTGATGTGCCTCGCCGAGGCGCTGCTGCGCATTCCCGACGACGAGACGCGCGACGCGCTGATCCGGGACAAGATCGGCGGCGGCGATTGGCATGCCCATCTCGGACAAAGCCCGTCGCTGTTCGTCAACGCCGCGACCTGGGGCTTGCTGCTGACCGGCAAGCTCACGGCCACGCACAGCGAGCGCGGGCTCACCTCGGCGCTGACGCGGCTGGTGGCGAAGGGCGGTGAGCCGCTGATCCGCCACGGCGTCAACCTCGCCATGCGCCTGATGGGCGAGCAGTTCGTCTCGGGCCAGACGATCGAGGAGGCGCTGGCCAACGGCCGGCCGTGGGTCGCGAAGGGCTTCCGCTATTCCTACGACATGCTGGGCGAGGCGGCCGTGACCATGCCGCAGGCCGAGCGCTACTTCGCCGACTACCGCAACGCCATCCGGGCGATCGGCGCCGCTGCGGCCGGGCGCGGCATTTACGAGGGTCCGGGCATCTCGGTGAAGCTCTCGGCGCTGCATCCGCGCTACAGCCGCAGCCAGATCGAGCGCGTGCAGACCGAGCTCTACCCGCGCCTGAAGGCGCTCGCCGTGCTGGCGCGCTCGGTCGATATCGGGCTCAACATCGACGCCGAGGAGGCTGACCGGCTGGAGATCTCGCTCGACCTGCTGGAGCGGCTCTGCTTCGAGCCGGAACTCGCCGGCTGGAACGGCATCGGCTTCGTGGTGCAGGCCTACCAAAAGCGCTGCCCCTTCGTGATCGATTGGCTGATCGACCTCGCACGGCGCAGCCGGCACCGGCTGATGGTGCGGCTGGTCAAGGGCGCCTACTGGGACGGCGAGATCAAGCGCGCGCAGCTCGACGGGTTGGACGGCTTCCCCGTCTATACGCGCAAGATCCATACCGACGTCTCCTACATCGCCTGCGCGCGCAAGCTGCTGGCGGCGACCGACGCGGTGTTCCCGCAGCTCGCGACGCACAATGCCTTGTCGCTGGCGACCATCCACGCCATCGCGCCCAAGGGCCAGTACGAGTTCCAGTGCCTGCACGGCATGGGCGAGAGCCTCTACGAGGAGGTCGTCGGCCCGAACAAGCTCGATGTGCCGTGCCGGATCTATGCGCCCGTCGGGACGCATGAGACCCTGCTCGCCTATCTCGTGCGCCGCCTGCTGGAGAACGGTGCCAACACGTCCTTTGTGAACCAGATCGCCGATGCCGACTTTCCGATCGAACGGTTGCTGGCCGACCCGGTCGAGGAAGCGCGCGCCTTGAAGGGTGCGCCGCATCCGCGAATCGCTCTGCCGCGCCGATTGTTCGGCGACGAACGCGCGAACTCGGCCGGTCTCGATCTCAGCAACGAGCAGCAGCTATCGAAGCTCGCGGCAGTATTGGCAGACGCCAAACTTCCCGATCGTCCGGCCGACACGCCACTGAAGGAAGTGGACGCGGCCTGTGCGACGGCGGTGCCGTGGCAGGAAGAGTCGTCCGCGCGTGCCAGCTGCTTGCGGCGCGCGGCGGATCTCATGGAAGCGCGCATGCCGGAGCTGATCGGGCCGATCGTGCTCGAAGCCGGCAAGACCTTCGCCAACGCCGTCGGTGAGGTCCGCGAGGCGGTCGACTTCCTGCGCTACTATGCGAGCCAGGCGCGCAATTGGTCGAACGCCACGCACCGGCCACTTGGCCTCGTGGCCTGCATCAGCCCTTGGAATTTCCCGATTTCGATCTTCACCGGCCAGGTCGCCGGTGCGCTGGCGGCGGGCAATGCCGTGGTCGCCAAGCCGGCGGAAGAGACGCCGCGGATCGCTATGTTGGCCGTGGCGCTGTTGCGCGAAGCCGGCGTTCCCGCCGAAGCGCTTCAGCTCGTGACGGGCGACGGCAGGACCGGCTCGCATCTCGTCGCCAATCCGATGGTATCCGGCGTCGTCTTCACGGGATCGACGGAAGCGGCGCGCTCGATCAACAAGGAGCTGGCCAAGCGGCCGGTCGTGCCGTTCATCGCCGAGACGGGCGGCCAGAACGCGCTGGTCGCCGATTCGTCGGCGCTGCCCGAGCAACTGGTGAACGACGTGCTGACCTCAGCCTTCGACTCCGCCGGCCAGCGCTGCTCGGCACTGCGCGTGCTCTGCCTGCAGGAGGACATCGCCGATCACGTGCTCGACATGCTGAAGGGCGCGATGGCCGAGCTGACTGTCGGCGATCCCGCGCAGCTCTCGACCGACGTCGGGCCGGTGATCACCGAGGAGGCGCAGCAACGGTTGCTCGATCACATCGCGAGCATGCGCGCCAAAGGGTATCGCGTGACGCAGATCGCGGCGCCGCCGGGTCTGTTCGTGCCCCCGACGATCATCGAGATCGATGCCGTCTCGGATCTGCCCGGCGAGGTCTTCGGGCCGGTGCTCCATGTGCTCCGTTATCCGCGCGACCGGCTCGACGAAGTCATCCGCTCGGTCAATGCGACCGGCTTCGGCCTCACCTTCGGCGTACACAGCCGCATCGACGAGACCATCGAGCGCGCGACCGGTCTCAGCACCGCTGGCAACCAGTACGTCAACCGCACGATCATCGGCGCGGTCGTGGGCGTGCAGCCGTTCGGCGGTCACGGCCTTTCCGGCACGGGTCCCAAGGCGGGAGGGCCGCTCTATCTGCGTCGGCTGCTGTCCACGCGTCCGGCGATTGCCGCCGAGCGTTTGGCCGGCGGTCTGCCTGGCCCGGTGGGCGAGAGCGACGGCTATGCGCTGCGGCCCAAGGGCGCCATCCTGTGTGTGGCGACCGACCCGGCCGAGAGGCAGGCACAATCGGAGCTCGTGACGGCGACCGGCAATCGTGTCGCCTCCGATCCGGACGATCCGCACCTCGCGGCGACGCTGTTCGCCGGCAGCCGCGACGAACTGCAGGCACTTGCCGCGCGGCTGGCGGCGCGGCCGGGACCGATCGTGCCGATCCACACGGCACCCTATCCGGCCGAATTCCTGTTCGACGAGGTCTCGCTCAGCGTCAACACGGCGGCGGCCGGCGGCAATGCCAGCCTGATGACGATCGGCTAGGTCAGTAGGGCCCGTAGGAGTTGATGGGCCCCAGCTCCTGGATGCACAGCATGCGCACGGCCGTCGGCTGGTCGAGCTCCAGACGCTTGGCCTCGCAGACCTCGTAGGTGAAGGGCCCGCCGAAGACACGAGGGCCGGCGATCAGCCAGGCGCGCGGTTTCTCGAGGTACCAGCCGGGCCCGGCATAGGCTTCGTTCGTGGGCGTGTTGCAGCCGGCAAGGCTGAAAGCCGCCAGCACACCCACCAGGACCGCCGCACGCTTGGTCATCCAACTCCCCGGGAATCAACGCTCTCTTGGCCAGCGTACAGGCCCCGGCGCGGCGCAACAATCGCTTTCGCCGGGCTGCCTAAGCGGGCTAATAATGCCTCAGAAAACATGCAACTGGGAGATGCCGCGTCGAACGCGGCGGCGGGCGACAATCGATGGATTTGCCGGAGAAGCAGGGACTTTACGACCCCCGTAACGAGCACGACTCGTGCGGCGTCGGCTTCGTGGCCGACATCAAGGGCAAGAAGTCCCGCGACATCATCCATCAGGGCCTGCGCATCCTGGTGAACCTCGACCATCGCGGCGCCGTGGGCGCCGACCCGCTGGTCGGCGACGGTGCGGGCTGCATGATCCAGACGCCGGACGCACTGCTCCGGGACTGGGCGCGCGAGGCCAAGGTCGAGCTGCCGCCGCCCGGGCACTACGCCGTCGCCATGTGCTTCCTGCCGCAGAACGACAAGGCCCGCGACTTCGCCGTCAAGCGGCTGGAGCATTTCATCAAGGTCGAGAAGCAGAAGCTGGTCGGCTGGCGCGACGTGCCGACCGACACGACCGGCCTCGGCGCCGGCGTGATCGAGCGCATGCCGGTGATCCGGATGGCGATCGTCGGCCGCGGTGGAAAGATCGCGGACCAGGACGCCTTCGAGCGCAAGATCCTCGCCATCCGCAAGCAGACCCAGAACCCGCTGGTCGATCTCGAGAAGAAGCACAAGCTGCCGGGCCTGTCGCAGCTCTACATGCCGTCCTTCTCGACTCGCACCGTCGTCTACAAGGGCCTGCTGCTCGCCCATCAGGTCGAGAGCTTCTACAAGGACCTGCAGAATCCGCTGACCGAATCGGCGCTCTGCCTGGTGCACCAGCGCTTCTCGACCAACACCTTCCCGTCGTGGAAGCTCGCGCATCCCTATCGCTTCATCGCGCACAACGGCGAGATCAACACCGTGCGCGGCAACGTGAACTGGATGTACGCGCGCCGGCGCATGATGGAGTCCGACCTCATCGGCGCCGACCTCGACAAGATGTGGCCGATCATCCCGCACGGCCAGTCGGACACGGCCTGCGTCGACAACGCGCTCGAGCTCCTGATCGCGGGCGGCTACTCGCTCAGCCACGCGATGATGATGCTGATCCCGGAGGCGTGGGCCGGCAATCCGCTGATGGATGCCAAGCGCAAGGCCTTCTACGAGTATCACGCGGCGCTGATGGAGCCGTGGGATGGCCCGGCCTCGATCGCCTTCACCGACGGCCGCCAGATCGGCGCCACGCTCGACCGCAATGGCTTGCGGCCCGCGCGTTTCCTGGTGACGACCGACGACAAGGTCGTGATGGCCTCGGAGTCGGGCGTGCTGCCGATCCCGGAGGAAAAGATCGCGCGCAAGTGGCGCCTGCAGCCCGGCAAGATGCTGCTGATCGACCTGGAAGAGGGCCGCATCGTCGAGGACGACGAGCTGAAGCGCACGCTGGCCGAGGCCGAGCCGTACGACGAATGGCTGCGCGAGACGCAGCACAAGCTGGAGGAGCTCTCCGAGCTTCCCGATGCGCCGGCGCCCGCGCCGTCGAACGATCCGACGACCCTGCTCGATCGCCAGCAGGCCTTCGGCTATACGCAGGAAGACGTGCAGTTCTTCCTCGAGCCGATGGCCGTGGGTGCGGAAGATCCGGTGGGCTCGATGGGCACCGATACACCGATCGCGGTGTTGTCGCGCCGGCCGCGCTTGCTGTTCGACTATT
>DATJWN010000282.1:0-4283 GCA_035501235.1 Reyranella sp. | reverse complement strand
GCCCGAGATTGTCGAGGTGATACCCCATGCCCGAAGCCACCGCCTCCCAGGGGCTACTCCTGCTGATCGACGGACGGGCAGTGGTCACGAAGCGTTCATTCCCCCGGTTTCACTCCCGCTAGACCACAAGTTGCGGAGCGTCAAGCAAACCCGCCCGCTATCTGCTTCAGTGCGGGCGTAGTACAGGGAGACATGGACTTCTCGGGCAAGAATGTTTTGATCACCGGCGGAGCGGGCTTCATCGGCACGAACCTCGCGCTTCGGCTGGCCGGCGAGGGCGCGAAGCTGCGACTCACTGTCCACGACAAGCCCCTGCAGGCGCCGTTTCCCGGCGCTGACGTCATCAAGGTCGATCTGCGACGGGCCGAGGACTGCGCCCGTGCGGTCGCGGGCATGGACTACGTCTTCATCTGCTCTGCGCAGACGTCGGGCGCGGCCGCGATTCGCGCCACGCCACTGATCCATGTGACGCCGAACGTGCTGATCAACGCGCTGATGCTCGAGGCGGCCTATCAGGCGAAGGTGCGGAAAGTGCTGTTCATCTCGAGCGGCGCGGCCTACCCCGACACCGGCGCGCGGCCGGTGGCCGAGCCCGAGATGTTCAACGGCGACCCGGTGGACGTCTATTTCTTCGCCGGCTGGATGAAGCGGTACGCCGAGGTGCTGTGCCGCACCTATGCCGAGAAGGTCAATCCGCCGATGCCGACGGTGGCGATTCGCGGGTCCAACGTCTACGGACCCTACGACAAGTACGACTTCGCCGTGAGCCACGTCACCGCGGCCCTCGTCCGGCGCGTCGTCGAGCGGCAGGAGCCGATGGAGGTATGGGGCACCGGCGAGGATATCCGCGACCTGATCTACATCGACGATTTCGTGGAGGGCATGCTGGCGGCGTTCGCCTCGGACAAGCCGTACCTCGCCGTCAACATCTGCTCGGGCGAGGGCCACAAGGTGCGGCAGATCCTCGAAACCATCCTCGAGGCCGACGGCTACAGGGAGGCCGACGTCCGGTTCGATCCCTCGCGGCCGAGCACTGTTCCGGTGAGGCTCATGGACAACAAGCTGGCGCGCGACACGCTCGGCTTCTCCCCGCGCATTCCCCTGAAGGAGGGGCTGCGCCGCACGATCGCATGGTATCGCGCCAACAGGCTCGGCCGTTAAAACGGGCCGCGGAACTTCTTGAAGGCCTCGGTCATCGACCGCTCGCTCGGCAGCTCGACGCCGTGCCTGCCGCCCCTGGCCTGCGTCAGGATCGCGTCCACCGTCTCGTGCTGGCTGGGATAGTAGAGATCCTCGAGGCTCTTGGCGGTCGGGCACGGCGCGTAGGCCATGCCGAGCATCGACGGCGGCGAGCGCAGCAGGCCCGGATCGCGCATCACGAGCTGGCGGCAGACCTCGCCCGCCACGCCGTATTCGGACCACGACGTGTCGGCGATCACCAGCTTGCCGGTCTTCTTCACGCTGTTGGCGACGAGGTCCCAGTCGGGATGGCTGATCGAGTTGAGATCGATGATCTCGGCCTCGATGCCGGTCTTGTCGTGGATGTACTGCGCGGCGCGCAGCGCCTCGACCACCATCACCGAGGTGGCCACGACCGTGACGTCCTTGCCCTCGCGCGCCACGTAGCTGGTGAGCGGGATCGGCTTGCCGTGGTCGGAAACCGTGAAGTCGAGATTGTAGAGCAGGCGATGCTCGATGCTGATCACCGGGCCCGGATGGCGGCCGATGATCTGCGGATACATGTCGAGGATCGCCTGGCTGGTCGCCGGCATCACGACGGTGAGGCCGGGATAGTGGGCGAAGGTCGCCTGCGGGCTCTGCGAATGCTGCGCGCCCTGCCCCCAGCTGCGGCCGACGACGACGCGGATCAGCATCGGGCAGCTCATGATGCCGCCGAACATGTAGCGGTACTTCGAGGCGAGGTTGATGATCTGGTTCATTGCCAGGAAGGAGAAGTCGGCGCGGATATGCGTGGTGATCGGATAGTCGCCGACCAGCGAGGCGCCGATCGCGATGCCCGTCATGCCCTCTTCCATCAGCGGCGTGTCGAAGACGCGCGCGGCCCCGTACTTCTTGTGCAGATTCGTGGTCGAGCCGAAGATGCCTTTGAAGTCGTCGACGCCCTGACCCATGATGAAGGCGTTGGGATGCTGGCCGAGGCCGGCATCCATCGTCTCGAGCAGGGCGCCAGCATAGGACAGCACCCGGGTCGCGGCTTGCGGCTTTTTCGCGGTCGCGGTCATGATCGAAGTTCCGGAAACTAGATGACGTCGGTCAGGAGCTCGGCCCGGCCGGGCGAGGCGCTCTTTTCGGCGAAGGCGACGGCCGCCTCGATCTCGCGCTCGATCTCCGGCGTCAGCGCCTTGACGAGATCGACGTCGCTGATCAGGGGATCGTGCTTCTTCCACGCATCGATGTCGGCCTTCTCGCGATAGCCGAAGTGGAAGTCCTCACCGACGCCGACATGCTCCTTGTAGCGGGCCGTGGCGATCTCGAGCACGAAGGGCGCACCCCTGCGCGTGTACTCCGCGGCCTCGAGCGTGGCCTCGCGGACGGCGAGCATGTCCCAGCCCTGCTCGAAGCGCCGGCACTTGATGCCATAGACCTCGGCGTGACGGCGCAGGTCGTAGGACTGGCGCACGGGCCGATGGCTGTGCACGGCAAGGCCGTTGTCCTCGCAGATGAAGAGCGCCGGCACCTTCATCAGGGCCGCGAAGTTCAGGCTCTCGTGATAGACGCCCTCCTCCGTCGCCCCGTCGCCGAACACCGCGACGGCGATGCGCGACAGGCTGCGACGCTTGAAGGAGAGCGCGGCGCCCACCGCGTGCGGAATCGTACTGGCGACCACGGCGGAGGAGCCCATGAGGCCCACTTCGGGCGCCGACAGATGCATCGAGCCCGCCTTGCCCTTGGAGACGCCCCCCAGGCGGCCATAGAGCTCGGCGAACATGGCGTCGAGCCGGCCGCCCTTGGCGATGTAGAAACCGTGTGACCGATAGGTCGCAAACACCAGATCGTCCGGCCGCAGGGCATCGCAGACACCGACCGAGACGGCTTCCTGGCCGATCGACAGGTGGACCGGACTCTGAATGCGATCGGACGGATAGAGCTCGATGATGCGTTCTTCGACGAGCCGGATCAAAAGCGCGGTTTTGAACAGGCGCCGATACAGCTCATCATTCCCGCCCGCCATCAGACCTCCTGGATTGCCACCTTGTGAACTGCGGTCCTATAGAAAGCCGGTCCTACTTGCAAATGCACAGAAAAGGCCTCTGCACAACGCAATTTGCCACCGCGACGGCACCTCTAGTAGCATGGGCCGGCACAGGGTATTGAGGGCAGGATGTCGGCCGGAACCCCTTCGTCGACCGATTTTGACCGATGAGTAAAGATGGGAATTGAATTGCTGCATCGCTCGGCCTTCGAGCGTGCGTTGGACCTGCCCCCCGACACCCTGGACAAACGTACGTGCCATCTCCTCGAAAAGGCGCAGCTTCGCTTCGAGACGATCGATGCGGCGGGACAGGCGTCGCTCGAAGCCGAGACGGCCAAGCGGATCGAGAACGGCTTCAAGGCGGTGGGCGAAGAACGCGCTCCGGTCTGGCGGGACGCCTGGCAGCGCCAGCTCGAACGGCTGGAAAAGGCCAACTACGCGCTGGAGGCGCTCAACCCGGATTTCGTCGATGGCTCGGGCATCCTGCGTTGGCAGGGCGGCTACATCCACGGCCTGACCGATCAGTTCGAGCTGCGGTTCATCGAAGTGCTGCGCGACTGGCTTTTCCACCGTTTCCTCGGCGATGTCGGTCACCTCTACGAGTTCGGCAGCGGCAGCGCCTTCAATGTCGCGGCCTACGCCAGGCTCTTTCCGTCCGTGCCCATCACGGCGCTGGACTGGGCGCCGGCCGCCGTCCGCATCGCCGACGTGCTGCACGAGCGGCTCGGCATGAACATCAAGGGCCGCTGCTTCGACTTCTTCGCGCCCGACTGTTCGCTGAAGCTTCCATCCGACAGCGGCGTGCTGACCATGTGTGCGCTCGAGCAGGTCGGCGATCGCTTCCAGCCCCTTCTGGACTACTTCCTCGGCAGCCGGCCCAAGCGCGTCGTCCATGTCGAGCCGATCCTGGAACTCTACGACCCCCAATCGTCGCACGACCGGCTCGCGATCAAGTATCATGTGCAGCGAAACTACCTGAAGGGGTTGCTTCCGGCGCTGCGCCAGCTGGAGGCCGACGGCAAGATCAGGATGGTGTTCGCCAAGCGGCTGGGCTTCGGAAGCCGCTTCC
>DATJWN010000281.1:0-5764 GCA_035501235.1 Reyranella sp. | reverse complement strand
CGCACAGGCTGAATATACCACGATCTTCGGCCGCGTGCGGTAGAAACCCCAATCGGCCCCACGCCGATCTATACGCGATCTTAGTCCCAACGATCCCCGGCCGACGCCCATTATCGGGTGCCATTTGTAGCGACCTGGTCCCATTTGTATCGTCGCTGCCTTTTGCTCGCCGTGCGATCCACAAAAATGCACAGGAGAAACCCCGCGACGGCAAGGACTACACGATCAAGTTGTATTGTCCGGCGTCACTCAATGCACAGGCGCGGGCACACTGGCCGTGCAATCCCGATGGGCGGGCCATCCCCCGTGGGTCGCCGACGCTCAGACCTTCTCGGTCTCGCTGGCCTTGGGCTGCCAGGTCATGAGGCTGCGCTCGATGGCGCCGACCACGGCGTCCAGCAGCAGGGCGAAGACCGTCAGCACGACGATGCCCGCGAAGACGGTGTTGATGTCGAACGTCCCCTCGGCCTGCAGGATCAGGTAGCCCACGCCCTGGGAGGAGCCGAGATACTCGCCCACCACGGCGCCCACGAAGGCGAGGCCCACGGCATTATGCAGGCTCGCGAACACCCAGCTCATCGCCGAGGGCACGTAGACCGAACGCAGGAGCTGCCAGCGCGAGGCCCCCAGCATGCGGGCGTTGGCCAGCAGCACCGGGCTGACCTCGCGCACGCCCTGGTAGACGTTGAAGAACACCACGAAGAAGACCAGCGTGACGCCCAGAGCCACCTTCGACCAGATGCCGAGCCCGAACCACACGGCGAAGATCGGCGCCAGCACGACGCGGGGCATGGAGTTGAAGCCCTTGATGTAGGGCTCCAGCACGCTCGACGCGGTCTTGAACAGAGCGAGCCACAGGCCGATCACCAGGCCGAACAGTGCGCCGATCGCGAAGCCCAGCACCGTCTCGAGCAGGGTCACGCCCAGATGCACGAAGATTTCGCGCGAGATGAACCAGTCGACGATGATCCAGAAGACCTTGATCGGCTCGCCGAAGAAGAAGGCCGCCTGGTTGTCCTTCTCGAAGAAGAAGGGCGGGATCAGGCCGGGTGCCGTCAGCGCATGCCACATCAGGACCAGCCAGACAAAGACCAGAAGCTGCACCGCCCGGAGCTGCATCTCAGGCGGCCTTGTTCTGCTGCTGGCGGTAGGCCTTGAGGACCTCCTCCTTCATGGCGCCCCAGATCTCCTGGTGCAGCTTGAGGAAGCCCGGCGTGAGGCGGATCTCCGATACGTCTCGTGGTCGCGGCAAGTCGATCCTGAACTCGCCGATCGGATGCGTGCCGGGACCAGCCGAGAGCACGACGACCCGGTCGGAGAGCGAGATCGCCTCCTCGAGGTCGTGGGTGATGAACAGCACCGACTTCTTGTCCGCGGCCCACAGCGCCAGCAGCTCGTTCTCCATCAGCAGGCGGGTCTGCACGTCGAGCGCGGAGAACGGCTCGTCCATCAGCAGGATGTCCGGCCGCAGGACCAGCGTCTGCGCCAGAGCGAGCCGCTTCCTCATGCCGCCCGACATCTGATGCGGGTAGCGATCGCCGAAGCCCGCGAGGCCGACACGGCGCAGCCATTCCTCGCCCTGCTGCAGCGCTTCCCGACGCGGCACGCCGCGGAAGCCGAGGCCCGCGATCACATTGTCGATGCCGGTGCGCCAGGGCATCAACGCATCGGCCTGGAACATGTAGCCCGCACGCTTGTTGACACCCTGCGCGGCCAGCAGCCTGTCGCCGAACACATGGACGCTGCCCGACGACGGCGCGAGCAGGCCGGCGGCGACGTTGAGCAGGGTCGACTTGCCGCAGCCTGTCGGCCCGACCACCGACACGAACTCGCCCTCGCCCACCGTCAAGGTCGCGTGTGACACGGCGGTATAGGGCTCGCCGCCTTCGCGGGCGGCGAACCGGCAGGTGATGTCGTCCAGCGAGAGGGCTGGTGCGCTGCTCATCGTCATCGCCACACCCTCACCTCATGCTGAGGAGCGAGCGAAGCGAGCGTCTCGAAGCATGGGCCCCAAGCACCTCGTTCGTTGCCCACCCTTCGAGACGGCCCTTCGGGCGTCCTCAGCGTGAGGCCTCCTTGAAACCGCGACGCACATACTAGGCGTGCTTCTTCGCCTTCAGCGCGAACTCGTTGGTCCACGTGTCGTCGATCTTGATCTTGCCCTTGTCGGCCGCGAACTTCGGGTCCCCTTCGACCAGGAACTTGAAGCAGGTCTCCTGCGCACCGGCCGGCATCGTGCCATCCGGCGAGACGCAGTCGCGCATGCCTTCGAACGACTTCTCGTATGTCGCGCGGTCGCCCAGCAGATAGGCCGGCGGCACGGTGTCGGCCACCTCCGAAGGCTTGGCGGTCTGCAGCCATTCGTCGGCGCGCACGATGGCGGTCGCCAGCGCCTGGGCGGTGTTGGGCGTCTTGCTCATCAATGAGGGCTGGGCATAGAGGCAGGCGGCCGGGAAGGCGCCGCCGAAGAAATCCTGATTGCCCTTCATGGTGCGCGTGTCGAGCGCGACCTTGATCTCGCCCTTGTCCTGAAGGATGCGGACCGCGGGATCGGTCTGCGAGATGCCGTCGACCGACTTGTTCTCGATCGCCGCCACCACCGACGCGCCCGCACCGAGGCCGACCACCGAAAAGTCCGTGGCCTTGAGTCCGCCCTTGGCGGCCCAGGTCATCAGCAGCATGTGCGTCGAGGAGCCCGGCGCGCTGATTCCCATCTTCATGCCCTTGATGTCGGCGCCGCTCTTGACCTTGTCGGCGAGGTCGCTGCGCATGGCGATGGCGATCTGCATGCCACGCCCGATCAGCGCGAAGCCCTTGATGGCCTGGCCGCGCTGCTGCATGCGCAGCGTGTGCTCGTAGGCGCCGGCGACGACATCGACGCTGCCGCCCATCAGCGCTTCGAGCGACTTGGTGCCGCCCGGGAAGTCGCTGATCTCCATCTCCAGCCCTGCGTCCTTGAAGAAGCCCTTCTTCTCCGCGATCGTGAGCGACAGATAATAGAGCGCCGACTTGCCGCCGACGGCGAGCGATACCTTGCTTTTCTCGGGCTTGCTGCCCTGGGCGCGCACGATGGCGGGGGACGCGATGAGCGCCGGTGTGGCGGCCAAAAGAACACGGCGCCGCAGCTGCAGCTTGGTCATGAGTTTCCTCCTCAAAGTCAGTTGATCTGCAATCTACTTGAAGGGCCGCTCTGTCCACCACGGAAAATACGAGGGCATTCCGCTGGTGACTTTCATGGGGAACTTGGCCGGCCGCTTTTCCAGGAAGGCGACCACGCCCTCCTTCACATCTTCCGACTTGCCCCGTGCATAAATCCCCTTGGAATCGACCTTGTGCGCCTCCATGGGATGGTCGGCCCCCAGCATTTTCCAGATCATCTGACGATTGAGCGCCACGGAGACGGGCGCTGTGTTGTCGGCGATCTCGCGGGCCAGCGCATAGGCCGCGGGCAGCAGCTCCTCAGGCTTGTGGATCGAGCGCACCAGCCGGCCGCTGAGCGCTTCCTCGGCCGGGAAGACGCGGCCGGTCATCACCCATTCCAGCGCCTGCTGCGGGCCCACGAGGCGCGGCAGGAACCAGCTCGAGCAGGCCTCCATGACGATGGCGCGGCGCGTGAAGACGAAGCCGTAGCGTGCCGCCTGCGAGGCCAGCCGCACGTCCATCGCGAGCTGCATGGTGACGCCGACGCCGACCGCCGGCCCGTTGCAGGCCGCGATGGTGGGCTTGAGGCAGTCGAACAGCCGAAGCGTGAACAGGCCGCCGCCGTCGCGATGGCCGTCGAGGCCGGGATCGACGGGCCCGCGATTCTCCGAATTGAACGTGTTGGCACCGCCCGAAAGATCGGCGCCGGCGCAGAAGCCGCGGCCCGCGCCGGTGAAGACGATGGCGCGCACATCGTCGTCGCGGTCGGCGCGGTCGATGGCGTCCAGCAGCTCCGACAGCATCTTGCCGGTGAAGGCGTTCAGCTTGTCGGGGCGGTTGAGCGTGATGGTGAGGATGCCGTCCTTCACCTCGTACTTGATCTGCTCGTAGGTCACGTTCTCCTCCCCCTGACAAAATTTTTTCGACCGGCAGCGCACAGGTTCGCAATCTGAGCCCGGGTTCTCGTTAAAAAACGGGAAATTTAACGGGGTGGCCGACCATACCGACTTATTCCACCACTTCCGGGCAGACCGTAAAACGGCCGCTAATCCGGACCCCCGACATGCCAGCGGAGGATAGTCCCGACTCTTCTAGCCCGCCATTACGATCAATGGAAGTCCGCGACTAGAGCGCGATGACTTTTCCTTGAATCGACGTCAGCGCCCTGCCGCAAGCGCCGCTGCGCTGCGAGCGGTAGGGCGCTGACCCAGAGCAAAAGTCATCGCGCTTTAGCGGCACCTTTCCAAGATCTCATCCACGACACGTTCAATCGGCGCGGTGGCATCGATTGCGATACCGCCCTTTGGCAAGCCTTCTTTCGCTGCGTGCACTCGCGCAATCAATTCTCGTTCGGCCGGCTTTCCCCCGAACTCGTCTTCTGGTCTCCCGGCAAGCCGCCGGTTCAACGTGTCGAGATCGACGTTGAGAACGAAAACCTCGTCGAACAGGGCAATGAAGTGGTGGAAATTCCTCGAGCCGCCGCAGAAGAACGACATTGCATGACGTCGATCGGCAACCAGGGACCTGACTTTGTCTACCTGCCAAATCCAGTGTTCGTACCCCCAGGCGAGACTGTCCGTCACACCCTCGCGGGGAGGCCCGTCCAGCGGTTCACCGGTCTCGGGATTGCCGACATAAGCCAGCTCCCGATCGCCATGGATGACGTGGCAACCGCGGCGCTGCAGTTCTTCGGCCACCGTGGTCTTGCCGACGCCGGAAACGCCCTCGATCAAATAGTTTCTGATGCCCATCAGACCGGTCCATCGCGGCGCCCGGGCCGAACGCCACCCTCATTGCTGGTTGATCAGCGCCACGCCGCCCATGATCAGGACGATGCCGCCGATCTGCTTCAGGCCGAACGGCTCGTTGAACAAGTAATGTCCGAGCACGGCGACGATGGCGTAGGACAGCGAGACGCTGGGGAAGGCCACGGTCATGGGTATCTTGCGCAGCGCGAAGATGTAGAGGAATGCCGCCGAGCCGTAGAAAGCGAGGCCGATCAGGGTGGTGGGCCGGAACACCTGCTCCATGAGCGTAGGCGCGTCGGCACCGGCCTTGAGCAGCATCTGGCCCGCGATGCCAGCCAGGATGCTGAGGCCCAGCACCACGTAATAGATCATCATCTTTCAGGACTCCGATGTGGGACGCTCGACGTCGAGACCCTCCGCGCCGCGGCGGAAGATCTCGCGCACGATGTATTGCGGCTTGCGATTCACGGCGAGGAACATGCGGCCGAGATACTCGCCGATCATGCCGACCAGCACGAGCTGCACGCCCGCCAGCACCAGCACCGCGACCATGATCGATGGCCAGCCTCGCGGCGGGTGATGATCGGAAATCGCCTCGACGACCACGACGATGGCGCCCAACGCGCCCAGCGCGCCAAAACCGAGCCCGAGCAGGGTCGCGAGCCGAAGCGGCATCACCGAGAAATTCAGGAACATCGAGAGCCAGAGCCGCACCAGCCGTCGCAGCGTGTAGTTCGAGCGACCCTCGGCGCGCGGCAGATGCTCGACCTGCAGGCGCCCCACATTCTGCGTCACCTGGAAGACCAGCCCGTCGACATAAGGATAGGGGCCGAGATAGTTCGAGGTGATGTGCTGGCACACGAATGCCGAGAGGC
>DATJWN010000280.1:0-4157 GCA_035501235.1 Reyranella sp. | reverse complement strand
GGCTCTGGGCCCTGATCCGCGACGAAGCCGCCACCGCAGACCGCGAGATGCAGCGTGCTTGACGCGAACTTCCCCGTCGTCCCGAGCGAAGCGAAGCATAGTCGAGGGACCTCTTCATCGCCGCAGACGTTGCAAGAGCAGGTCCCTCCACTACGCTTCGCTTCGCTACGCTCCGGTCGGGACGACGGATAAGCCTGATCCGTCTTCTCCCGCTCCCTCGTCGGGGATGGTGCAATGGCGCGATCGCATGGTGGCACGCTAGACTGATCGCCGGCTCTTCAGGGGAGCGGGGATGTCCGTCAGACAGAAGTCTTTTGCGCGCCGAATCATTGCTTGCGTCGGGGTCGCGCTGTGCGCCTCGATCCTGCCCGCGGCCGCCGAGGCCGAGGGCTACTACCGCTTTCCCGCTCTTGCGGGCGAGACGGTGGTGTTCACGGCCGAGGGCGATCTCTGGCGCGTGCCGCTGGTGGGCGGCGAGGCGAGCCGGCTCACGACGCATGCCGGCGCGGAGCATCACGCCGTCGCCTCGCCCGACGGCAAGTCGATCGCCTTCGCGGCCGCCTATGACGGGCCGACGGAAGTCTTCGTCATGCCGCTCTCGGGCGGCTTGCCCAAACGCCTCAGCTTCGAAGGCGGCTTCTGCTTTCCGGTGGGCTGGACGGCCAAGAACGAGGTGCTCTATCTCGCCCAGCGCCATACGGGTCCCTCGCCGCAATACGTCGTCATCGCCGTCGATCCCGCGACGTTGCAGCGCCGCGAGCTGCCGCTCGCCGATATCAGCGACGCCGCCGTCGCGGCCGACGGGCGCACGGTCTATTTCACCCGCTTCGGGCTTGCCTTCTCCGGCGACAATCTCCGCGGCTATCGCGGCGGCCTGCTGTCGCGGCTCTGGCGGTACGATCTCGAGGGCAAGGAGGAAGCCAAGCCCCTGGTCGCCGTGGCGGGCGAGAAGGACCGCGCCAACGACCGGCGGCCGATGGTCTGGAACGATCGGCTCTATTTCATCTCCGATCGCGACGGGCACGACAATCTCTGGTCGATGAAGCCCGACGGCAGCGAGGCCCGGCAGCTCACGCACGAGGTCGAGTTCGGCGTCCGCAACGCCAGCCTCGACCATGGCCGCATCGTCTACCAGCTCGGCGCCGACCTGCAGGTCTACGACGTCGCCGACGGCAAGAGCCGGCGCCTCGCGATCGATCTGCCGTCCGACTTCGACCAGGAGCGCCGTCGTGTCGTGCGCCGTCCGCTCGACTTCTTCGAGGGTGCCGGCCTCTCGCCCGACGGCGAGCGGGCGCTGGTGCTGGCGCGCGGCCGCATCGCGCTGATGGGCGTGCGGGCGCTGCGGCGGATCGACATCGGCACGCCCGAGACGGCGCGCGCGACCGATGCCGAGATGAGCCCGGACGGCCGCTGGGTCTATGCCTTCCTTCAGGAGGGCGGGGCGGGCCTGTCGGCCACCGACACGGGCTCGCCGCAGATCTGGCGCTTCGCGACGGACGGCAGCACGGAAAGCAAGCAGCTGACGAAAGACGATGCCGGGCATCGCTTCGGTCTCTGGCTGTCGCCCGACGGCAAGCAGCTCGCCAATGCCGCGCTCGACGGCAAGCTCTACCTGCTCGACGTCGAGAAGGGCGAGAACCAGCCGATCGACACGGCCGACGCCACGGACCTCCGGAGCGTGACCTGGTCGTCGGACAGCCGCTACCTCTCCTTCGTGCGCTCCGATACCGGCGTCGAGCACATGCAGATCTTCCTCTACGAGCCTGCCACGAAGAAGAAGGTGCGGGTGACGAGCGACCGCTTCGATTCCTACGCGCCCGCCTTCACGCCCGACGGCAAATGGCTCTATTTCCTGTCGAACCGCGAATTCAAGAGCCTGTCCGAGAGCCCGTGGGGCGATCGCAACATGGGCCCGTACTTCGACCGGCGCTCGCGGATCTACGCGCTGGCGCTGCAGGCGGGCAGCCGCTTTCCCTTCCAGCCGCGCGACGAGCTCTCGTCGGCGAAGCCCGCCGCCGAGGAGCCCAAGACGGCGGCCAACAAGGACGGCGACAAGGATAAGGATAAGGACAAGGACAAGAGCAAGAAGCCCGCGCTTCCGGCCATCGCCTGGGACGGCCTCGCCGAGCGGCTCTACGAGGTGCCGACGGGCACGGGCAACTACGTCGCCCTCAGGACCGACGGCAAGCTGCTCTATTTCCTCGACGAGGCGACGGCGAGCGGCGGCCGCCGCTCGCTCAGGACGCTCAAGATCGGCAACGACGGCGACAACGCGCAGGACTTCCTGGCCGACGTGCGCCAGTTCGAGCTCTCGGCCGACAACAAGAAGCTGTTCCTGCGCCGCTGGGCGGCCCAGGGCCGCATCGGCGACATGTTCATCGTGCCGGCAGGGCCCAAGGCGCCGGACCGGCTCGCCGCCGCGCCGACCGAGATCGGCAAGGTGAAGGACGAGATGGGCCGCACGGGCGGCGAGATCGGCCGCCTGCTGGAGGCGCTCGATCCCATCCTGGTCCGCGCCGCCGACTGGAGCGTCACCGTCGATCCCAGGGCGGAATGGCGCCAGATCTTCGCCAACGCCTGGCAGCTCCATCGCGACTTCTTCTTCGACCGCGACATGCACGGGCTCGACTGGCTGAAGGTGCGCGAGAAATACCGGCCGCTGGTCGAGCGGGTCACCGACCGCGACGAGCTGAACGACGTGCTGGCCCAGATGATGGGCGAGCTGGGCGCCATGCATTCGCAGATCGCGGCCGGCGACATCCGCCAGGCGGCGGATGGCGGCCGGCCGGCGTTCCTGGGCGCGGTGCTGGCGCCCGAAGCGGACGGCGCGCGGATCGCCCATGTCTATCGCGGCGATGCGGAACTGCCCGGCGAGCGCAGCCCGCTCGCGCAGCCCTCCGTCGATGCGCGCGACGGCGACCTGATCGTGGCGGTCAACGGCCAGCCCGTCGCGGCCGCGCGCGACATCGCCGAGCTGCTGGCGGGCCATGCGGGCGAGCAGATGCTGCTCACCCTGAAGCGCGGCAGCGGCAACGCCACGCGCGAGATCAAGACGGTGGTCAAGCCGGTCGACGGCCTGCGCAACGGCCGCCTGCGCTACGGCGACTGGGAGGAGAGCCGCCGCGCCGTGGTCGAGGCGGCGGGCGGCGGACGCATCGGCTACCTGCACCTGCGCGCCATGGGCGAGGACGACATCGCGACGTTCGCCCGCGAGTTCTACGCCCAGTTCGACCGCGAAGGACTGATCATCGACGTGCGCCGCAACAACGGCGGCAACATCGACAGCTGGATCATCGAGAAGCTGCTGCGCCGCGCCTGGGCCTTCTGGAAGCCGCGCTACGGCAAGCGCACCTTCTACAACATGCAGCAGACCTTCCGTGGCTCGCTCGCCGTGCTGATTGACGAGCGCACCTATTCCGACGGCGAGACCTTCGCCGCCGGGGTGAAGAAGCTGAAGCTGGCGCCGCTGATCGGCATGCGCACGGCGGGCGCGGGCGTCTGGCTGAACGATCGCCACACTCTTCTCTCCGACCGCGGCAACGTCCGCACGGCCGAATTCCCGCAATTCGCCGTCGAGGACGGGAGGCTGCTGGTCGAGAACGAGGGCGTCGAGCCCGACATCATGGTCGAGAACCTGCCGCATGCGACCTACGGCGGCGACGACGCGCAGCTCAAGGCGGCGATCAATCATCTGCTGGAGAAGCTCAAGGACAAGAAATAGGCGGCGCCGCACCGACGGGTTAACCGTTTGTAAATTATTAATGGACATACGGGATGGGATGTGCCATCATCCAACGTCATCGGCCCCCGCCGGTGACCGGTCCCGTTATTTTTCCGTTTGTTTAACGGGGCCTCCTCTTTCGAGAAGCCCCTTCATGCCTCGTTTCGAAAAGAACAATCCCGGCGGTCCCGGCCGGCCGCGCGGCAGCCGCAACAAGCTCAACGTGATGCTCGACCAGCTCGCCGAGGCCGACGCCGAGAAGATGGTCAAGCGCATGATCGAGATCGCCAATGAAGGCGACCGCGTCGCCGCCCGCCTGGTGCTGAGCCGCATCTGGGCCGCGCCCAAGGGCCGCGCGGTCGCGGTCGAATTGCCGATCATCCGGACGCCCGCCGACCTGCTCGCCGCGCACGCGGCGGTGGCCGCGGCGATCAGC
>DATJWN010000279.1:0-26024 GCA_035501235.1 Reyranella sp. | reverse complement strand
GTCGCCAGCTCTTTGCCTATGTCGGCTCCTACACCACTCCAGAGCGGCACGGGCACGGCGATGGCATCAATGTCTATGGCGTCGGACACGACGGCGCGTTCCGGCACGTGCAGCGCCTCGGCGGGCTGGAGAACCCCTCGTTCCTGGCCATCGACAAGGCCGGCCGCCATCTCTACTCCGTGCACGGCGACCGGAGCGACGTGACGGCCTATGCGATCGACCAGCACAACGGCCATCTCAAGGTCATCGGCCGTCAGCCGACCGGTGGCTACAACCCGATCCATCTCGCCTTCGATGCCACGGCCAAGTTCCTGTTCGTCACCAACTACGGGACTGACACCATTGCGGTCTTTCCGGTGAAGGATGACGGCACGCTGGGGCCTTATCCGACGCTGACGACGATCAAGGGAACGCTCGGCCCTCATCGCCGCGAGCAGAACAATGTCCGCCCGCATCACAATCCGCTCGACCGCCAGGGGCGGTTCTTCTATGTGCCGACGAAAGGCGCCGACAGCGTCATCGCCTATCGCATCGATCCCAAACATGGCATCGCCGTTCACGTGAGCGAAGTCGCGGCCCGTCCCGGTGCCGGCCCGCGCCATATCGACTTCCATCCGAAGAAGCCACTGGCCTATGTGATCAACGAGCTCGACTCGACCATCACGGCCTATCGTCAAGACGGCGCGACCGGTGCGCTGACGCCGCTGCAGGTCGTGCGTTCCACGCCGCCGGAGTTCACCGGCTATTCGACGGGCGCTGAGATCTGGGTCGATCGCGCCGGGCGAAATGTCTACGTCTCCAATCGCGGCCATGACAGCATCGGCGTGTTCGGGATCGACGCCAGGACCGGCTGGCTCACGCCGCGACAGTGGGTGCCGACCAAGGGCGGCGTGCCGCGCTTCTTCTGCTTCGATCCTGCCGAGCGCTTCCTCTACGTCGCCAACCAGGGCGGCGACACGATCATCGGCTACAAGGTCGGGCGCGACGGCAAACTGTCACCGACCGCGATCAAGGTGAAGGTCGGCAGTCCCGCCTGCATCGTCTTCGGAGGAGCGTCATGACCAACAAGACCTACGGCTTCGAGACCCTGTCGGTGCACGCCGGCGCCGCGCCCGACCCGGCGACCGGGGCGCGTGCCCAGCCGATCTACCAGACGACGGCCTATGTCTTCGAGGATGCCGACCACGCCGCGGCGCTCTTCAACCTTCAGACCGTCGGCTTCATCTATTCGCGCCTCACCAATCCGACCAATGCCGCGCTCGAGACGCGCATCGCCACGCTCGAAGGCGGCCGCGGCTGCACGGTGACCTCGTCCGGCCATGCGGCGCAGGTGCTGGGCCTCTTCCCGCTGATGTCGCCCGGCTGCGAGGTCGTCGCCGCCTCGCGCCTCTATGGCGGCTCGCTGCAGCAGATGCGCAACACCTATCCGAAATTCGGCTGGAAGGCGGAGATCGTCGATGCCGACACGCCGGACAATTTCAAGCGTGCCGCCACCGACAAGACGCGCGCCTTCTTCATCGAGAGCCTTGCCAATCCGGGTGGCGTGATCAGCGACATCGAGGCCATCGCCCGCATCGCCGACGATGTCGGCGTGCCGCTGATCGTCGACAACACCATGGCGACGCCCTATCTCTGCAAGCCTATCGACTACGGCGCGACCCTGGTCATCCATTCCACGACCAAGTTCCTGAGCGGCACCGGCACCTCCATGGGCGGCGCGGTCGTCGATTCGGGCAAGTTCGATTGGAGCAAGGGGGCAAAGTTTCCGAGCCTCGCCGGGCCCGAGCCCGCCTATCACGGGCTGAACTTCTACGAGTCCTTCGGCGACATGGCGTACACCTTCCACAGCCATGCCGTGGGCCTGCGCGACCTCGGTCCGAGTCAGGCGCCGCTCAACGCCTGGCTCACCATGCTCGGCATCGAGACGCTAGGCCTGCGCATGGAGCGGCACTGCGCCAATGCGCAGAAGGTCGCCGAATGGCTGGAGAAGCACGCCGCCGTCGCCTGGGTGAACTATGCCGGCCTGCCGTCGAACAAGTATCACAAGCTCGCCCAACGCTATCTGCCGAAGGGCGCGGGCTCCATCTTCACCTTCGGGCTCAAGGCCGGCTATCAGGCGGGCGTGAAGCTGGTCGACAGCGTCGAGCTCTTCTCCCATGTCGCCAATATCGGCGATGCCAAGAGCCTGATCATCCATCCCGCCTCGACCACGCATCGCCAGCTCACCGAGGAGCAGCGCGTGGCGGCCGGCGCCGGTCCCGACGTGATCCGCCTGTCGATAGGCATCGAAACGGCTGACGACATCATCGCCGATCTGGAGCAAGCTCTGGCGAAGGCAACGGCGTAGGGACGGGAACGGCATGCTGAGCAAGGCCGACAACGAACTGCTCACACAGAGCGGCCCGGGCACGCCCATGGGCGAGCTGATGCGGCGCTTCTGGATGCCCGCCCTTCTCTCCGAGGAGCTGCCTGAGCGTGACGGGCCGCCCAAGAAGATCAGGATCCTGGGCGAGGACCTCCTCGCCTTCCGCGACAGCAACGGCAAGGTCGGCATCGTCGAGCCACACTGCCCGCATCGCGGCGCCAATCTCTACTATGGCCGCAATGAAGAGTGCGGCATCCGCTGCTCGTTCCACGGCTGGAAGTTCGATGTCGAGGGCAATTGCGTCGACCTGCCGACCTCGCCGCCTGAATCGACCTACAAGGACACAATCAAGCTCAACGCCTATCCGGTGCGCGAATGGGCGGACATGATCTGGGTCTACATGGGGCCACGCGAAAAGATGCCAGAGCTGCCGCAGCTGGAGCTGGGCCTCGTGCCCGCCTCGAGCCGCTACGTCACCAAGAAGTGGCAGGACTGCAACTGGGTGCAGAGCGTCGAAGGCGCGCTCGACACGGCGCACTTCTCCTTCCTCCACGCGGTGCTCGCCAAGGATCAGGAGAAGGCACGCGCGGCGCTCGCCAAGGCCGCGATCGCCGACCAGGCAACGCCCGACGATCGCATCCGCTGGATCCACAACGATCCGCGCCCGAAGTTCACCGTGCTCGGGCACGATGCCGGCCTGCTGATCGGCGCGGCGCGCAAGACCGACGGCAGCGATCTCTACTGGCGTATCTCGCAGTTCCTGATGCCCAACCACGCCTATACGCCCACGGCCTTCCCGGGCGAAATCTACTACGGGCAGTGCTGGGTGCCGGTCGATGACAGGAGTTGCTGGATCTACACCTACTGCTGGCAGCCCGACCGCCCCTTCAGCAACGCCGAGCGCATGAAATTCGACAGCGGCTTCAACGTGCATGCCGAGGTCGACGACGAGTACATGCCGCTGCGCAATCTGCGCAACGACTACCTGATCGATCGCACGGTTCAGAAGCACGACACCTTCACCGGCATCGAGGGCGTGAGCGAGCAGGACGCCGCCATCCAGGACAGCATGGGCCCCATCCAGGACCGCACGAAGGAGCATCTCGGCCCGACCGACATCGGCGTCGTCGAGTTCCGCAAGCTGCTCATGAGCTCGGCGCGTGCACTGAAGGCTGGCACTGCCCCGAAGGCCGCGTCTGCCGCTGCGCACTATGCCGTGCGCGCCGGCGGCGCCGTCGCCGCTCCCGCCAAGGATCTCGAGGCCGTCATGGCCGAGCGTTTCGGCCATGTGCGCGGCTATGTCGGCCAACAGTACGGGCTCGGCGACTGATGCTGAGCAGGGCCGACAACGAGTTCCTGACCCGGTCCGGTCCCGGCACGCCGATGGGCGATCTCATGCGGCGCTTCTGGATGCCGGCGCTCTTGTCGGAAGAGCTGCCCGAGCGCGACGGGCCGCCGAAGAAGATCAAGATCCTGGGCGAGGACCTCCTCGCCTTCCGGGACAGCACTGGCAGGGTCGGTATCGTCGAGCCGCACTGCCCGCATCGTGGCGCCAATCTCTACTACGGCCGCAATGAAGAGTGCGGCATCCGCTGTTCGTTCCATGGCTGGAAGTTCGACGTCGAGGGCAATTGCGTCGACCTGCCGACCTCGCCCCTCGAGTCCACCTACAAGGACACGATCAAGCTCCTCTCCTACCCGACGCGCGAATGGGCGGAGATGATCTGGGTCTACATGGGCCCACGCGAAAAGATGCCGGAACTGCCGCAGCTCGAATTGGGACTGGTGCCGGCGGCGCATCGTTACGTCTCCAAGAAGTGGCAGGATTGCAACTGGGTGCAGAGCCTGGAGGGCGCGATCGACACCGCCCACTTCTCCTTCCTGCACAACGTGCCGAGCAAGGACGAGAAGGCGAAGCTCGATGTGTTCAAGAAGACCTCGGCGATCGGTGCGGGTTCCGACGTTCAGGATCGCGTGCGCTGGGTGATGGACGATCCGCGACCCAGGTTCAGCATCCTGGGCCATGACACCGGCCTGGTGATCGGAGCGGCACGCAAGACCGACAGTAGCGACAGGTACTGGCGCATCTCGCAGTTCCTGATGCCCAACCACGCGCTGGTGCCCGTGGCTTTCCCCGGCGACGTCTATCACGGCCAGTGCTGGGTGCCGGTCGATGACGTGACCTGCTGGATCTACACCTACAGCTGGATCCCCGACCGGCCGCTCAGCAACGCCGAGCGCGAGAAATATGCCTCGGGCCTCAGCCTGCATGCCGAGGTCGACGCCGAGTACATGCCGGTGCGCAACATCCGCAACGACTATCTGATCGACCGCAAGCTGCAGAAGACGATGAGCTTCACCGGCATCACCGGCGTCAGCGAGCAGGACGCCGCCATCCAGGACAGCCAGGGGCCGATCCAGGATCGCACGAGGGAGCATCTCGGTCCGACCGACATCGGCATCGTGGAGTTCCGCAAGCTGATCATGGGCGCGGCACGGGCACTTGCCGCGCGGGAACCGGCGGCAACACAGGCGTCGCGCGGCTACGCCGTGCGCGCCGGCGGCTGGATCGCCGCGGAGGACAAGGACTTGAAGACCGTGATGGTCGAGCGCTTCGGCCATCAGCACGGCCATGTCGGCGGCGAATACGGTTTCGCCGACTAGCCGTTCACTCTATCGTTCCGAGGGATTTGGGAGAGACCAGTGACCATCAAGATTTACGGCCCCGCCGCCTCGCGCGCCGCCCGCGCGCTCTGGATCGTGCACGAGCTCGGCATCCCCTTCGAGCACGTGCCGATGGAGATGAAGGCCCTGAAGTCGCCCGAGTACCTGGCGGTCAATCCCAACGGCAAGGTGCCCGCCCTCGTCGACGGCGACTTCAAGCTTTTCGAGTCGATGGCGATCAACCTCTATCTCGCCGCCAAGCACGGCAAGGACGGCTTCTATCCCTCGTCGCTCGAGGACCAGGCGATCTGCCTGCAGTGGAGCTTCTGGGGCATGACCGAGGTCGAGAAGCCGTTGCTCACGATCCTGATCGACATGTTCATGACGCCGCCCGACAAGCGTAAGCCCGAAGCGGTCGCCGAGGCCCAGAAGGCGCTGCCCAAGCCCTTCGCCGTGCTGAACGGGGCCCTCGAGGGGCGCGAGTATCTGCTGGGCTCCACCTTCACCGTGGCCGACCTCAACCTCGCCTCGATCTGCAGCTGGTCCAAGCCCATCAAGTTCGACTACGGGCCGTTCCCCAACGTCGGCAAGTGGCTCGACCGCTGCCTGTCGCGTTCCGCCTACAAGGCGGCAAAGGCGACCAAGTAAGCGGCTTGCGGCGGCGCGGCCATTCGCGCTAAAGCCCCCGTGCCGCGGGCGCTGAGCCCCGGCACCCGGTCGGGGCGTAGCGCAGCCTGGTAGCGCATCAGTCTGGGGGACTGGAGGTCGCAGGTTCAAATCCTGTCGCCCCGACCATTCTCAACCCATCATGCTTTATGCGGGAGCCCCGCCGCTCAGGGCGCGATGAGGCGCCGGCCGGCAGCCGTGAGCTTGCAGACCAGCCAGTCGGGCTTCAGCGGGTTGTTGAACCAGGGTTCGGCCCAGCCACGCTCCAGGCAATGGCGAACGACGTCGGCATCGACGTCCTGCCCATCCAGATCGAACAAAGGCAGCTTGCCGCCCGGCTGGTCGAGGCCGCGGCGCAGGTAGAGAAGCTCGGACATGGTCGGAAGAGCGCCTTCCAACTCATTGTCATTCAATGCAGAAAGCTCGAGCGCATGCACCTCGCGGCGCACGCTTTCACGATCGGCAAACACAGGCGACGTCCCCCTCAGAACGATGCCGGGATGCAAATACCCCTCGCATTCAAAGATACACCGTCTTGCAGAAAAACCAATAAAAATCAGGTGGTTATCGCCATTTCCTGCGACAACCACCTGATCTGGTGGGTAATTCACCCGAGCGCGCCCACCCCTTGGGAGAGCCGCTCCTTGACGGTGTCTAGTTCTGGGTCTTCAACGTCGTCCGCAACTGCGTCAACGCCTGCTCGAGATCCTCGAGCACGGTCTCGATCTCCCGACGCTTGTGCAGGTCGAGCATCGCGGCGCGCGGCGTCGCGGTCGAGGGCTGTGGCCCGGTGCGGGGCAACGGCCTCGCGTTGCCCGCCATCGCGGCCTCGGCGCGGGCCGAGACGATGCGCAGGCTCTCCAGAGCGCTCTCCGCCGCGCCCTCCAGCCGCTGCTGCGGCAGGCGTCCCCGGCCCTCCTTCAGGAGGCGCTGCACGCCCTTGATGGTGTAGCCGTCCTCGTAGAGGAGCGAACGGATGCGGCGCAGGAGGTCGATATCCTCCGGCCGATAGTAGCGCCGGCCACCGCCCCGCTTCAGCGGGCGTACCTGGCTGAACTTGCTTTCCCAGAACCGCAGCACGTGCTGCGGCACATCGAGTTCGGTCGCGACTTCGCTGATGGTGCGAAATGCCTGCGCCGACTTCTCAATCCGCCTTTCGACGGGCTGAACCGATACGGCCATGTCCAATCCCCCACATTACCCCAACGATCCCTTGCCAGTTTCGTCGACCGTCCCATTGATCAACGATTTCAGGACGTTCGACGCTCGGAAGACAAGGACACGTCGCGGCAGGATTGGCACTTCCTGTCCCGTTTTCGGATTTCGGCCTACGCGCTGTCCCTTGTCGCGGACCGTGAAGCTCCCGAACGAGGAGATCTTCACCGATTCCCCACGCGCCAAAGCCTCGACGACTTCAGCAAGAATCGTCTCGACAAGGTCGCTCGATTCGTTGCGAGACAGGCCCACTTCCTGGAACACCGACTCGCTTAAATCGGCACGCGTAATAGTCCGGCCTTCCATCCGGCACCCTTCCTTCCCCCACTTAATCCATACTCTAAGGTGGGAAAGCGGTCAATATCAGCAGGATAGCCCCGAGACTTGCCGCGACGTCTAGTCTTTGCACGGGCAAGAAAGGTTTTATTTCAAAGACTTGGCGCTACCAACGGACCAGCGAGGCCCCCCAGGCTAGGCCGCCGCCGATGCCTTCGATCAGCAATAAATCACCCCTCTTGATGCGCCCATCGGCCACCGCGGTGTTGAGCGCGAGCGGAATCGAGGCCGCCGACGTGTTGGCGTGCTTGTCGACCGTCATGACGACCCGCTCGGGCGGCAGGCCGAGCTTGCGGCCGGTGCCGTCGATGATCCGCTTGTTGGCCTGGTGCGGGACCAGCCAATCGATGTCGGCGGGCGTGAGGCCTGCCTTCTCCAGCACCTCGGCGACGACAGCGGCCATATTGACCACCGCGTGCTTGAACACTTCCTTGCCTTCCATGCGCAGATGGCCGGTCGTCCGGGTCGAGGACGGCCCGCCATCGACGTAGAGGATGTCGTGGTGACGGCCGTCGGAGTGCAGCGTGTTGGCGAGCACGCCGCGATCGGCCGACGTTCCTGCCCCCTGCTCCGCCTTCAGCACCACCGCACCCGCGCCGTCGCCGAACAGCACGCAGGTGCCGCGATCGTTCCAGTCGAGGATGCGGGAAAAGGTCTCCGCGCCGATCACCAGGGCCGTCGAGGCGAGCCCGTTCTTCAGGAGGCTGTCGGCGACCGAGAGGCCGTAAACGAAGCCGGCGCACACGGCCTGGACGTCGAACGCGGCACCCTTGGTCATGCCCAGCGCTGCCTGCACCCGCGTCGCCGTCGCGGGAAACGTCTCGTCGGGCGTCGACGTCGCAAGGACGATCAGATCGACGTCCGAGGCATTCAACCCGGCCTGTGCAAGGGCCGCCCGCGAGGCATTGATCGCGAGATGGGAGGTGAATTCCCCGTCGGCCGCGATGTGGCGCTGGCGGATGCCGGTCCGCTGCTGGATCCACTCGTCCGAGGTCTCCATCTTCCTGGCCAGCTCGTCGTTGGTGACGATACGCTGCGGCAGATAAGCGCCGCATCCCTGCACGACGGAACGGATCACGCAGTCCCTCCGCTCGCCGGCATGGGCGTGGGTGAAGTGGCGGGCTCCGGGGTCGCGATGACCTGCTGGAGACGGCCAAGCCCGTCGACCAGCTTGCTCTTGTATTCGTAACGCACCAGGTCGGTCGCAACGCCGATCGCGTAGGCGAAGCCCAGCGCATCGGTGCCGCCATGGCTCTTCACGCAGATGCCATCCAGCCCCAGGAACACGCCGCCATTGTAGCGCCGCGGGTCGACCCGCTTGCGCATCTTGCGCCACGCGCCCGCGGAAAAGACGTAGCCGATCTTGGCGAAGGTCGAGGTCCGGAAAACGTCGCGCACCCAGCCGGTATAGAGCTTGGCGGTTCCTTCGATCGCCTTCAGCGCCACGTTGCCGGTAAAGCCGTCGGTCACGATCACGTCGACGGTGCCGGCGCCGATGTCGTTGCCCTCGACAAAGCCCATGAAGTTCACGGGCGCGCCCTCGCGGCGCAGCCACGCTGCGGCCTGACGGATCTCCTCATGGCCTTTCTGTTCCTCGGAGCCCACGTTCAGCAGCCCGACCTTGGGCGTATCGAGGCCCAGCAGGACGTTGGCAAAGACGCTGCCCATGACCGCGAATTCGGCGAGATTGTCGGCATCGCACTCGACGTTGGCGCCCAAATCGAGCATCACGACTTCGCCACGGCTGGTCGGCAGGAACGACGCCAATGCCGGCCGATGCGCGCCAGGGACCATGCGCATGGCGAACATCGAGATGGCGAGCAGCGCACCGGTGTTGCCGGCGGAAACCACGCTGTCGGCGCGGCCCTCGGCGGCGGCCTGCACGGCCAGCCACATGCTCGACTTGCGCCGGCGGCGCAGCGCGTGCGTAGGCTTGTCCTCCGCGCTGACGACGTCCTCGGCAGGCACGATCTCGAGGACTTGCGCCAACCCCTTCTTTCGGTCGACCAGCGGCTTCAGCCGTGCAGGGTCGCCGAACAGCAGGAAGTTCGTGCCCGGATACCGCTCACGCGCGATGTCCGCTCCGCTCACGACGACATCGGGCGCGTGATCGCCGCCCATGCCGTCGAGCGCCAGAACGATCTTGCCTGTGCTCATCGGGGCGCCCCGCCCGTCGACTGCAGGTGCATCGCCGGCGGCGGCTGCCGACTACTTTTCGGCCGACGCGGTGTCGGCGAGGACCGGCATGTCCTCGCGATAGTAGCCGCAGTGCGAGCAGACCGTATGCGGCCGCTTCAGCTCACCGCAGTTCTTGCACTCGATATAGGCCATCGACGGCAGCGCGTGATGGGCGCGACGCATGTTACGGCGCGACTTAGAAATCTTCTTCTTGGGGACAGCCATGACGATCTCCAGAACGGGGCGACGGCGACGCCAGCCCCAAAAACGTAGCAGCCGCGCTCAGTCGGCGCGGCGGGCCGACTTCTCTAGCCAAAACGTTGCATCATCGCAACAATTTACCTGCCGCGGCGCGGTTTGTCTCGGAGGGCGGCAAGTTCCGCAAAAGGATGCTTTTTCTGCTCCTCGCGGGGTGGCCGGCCGCCCCGGCGAGGCTTGGGCAGCACATCCTCCAGCTTCACGCCCGGCCGCCGTGGGTAAGGATCGGCCGACAGCGACAGCTGTTCTGCGATAATTTCGCCCACATCGAGCAGATTTCCCTGCAAGGGTTCAGGGGCATCGGTCTGGGCGCTCAGCACCGCCTCGCCGCTTTCGGGGTCTCGCTCCTCCGCCAGATCCTGCTTGAAGACGATACGGAACGTCTCATCGAGCTCCTGGGTGACCGGATCCAGGGTCAGGATGCAGGCCTGCACGATCCGGCCACGCAATCTTCCCTCGAGCACGACCTGCCCGCCCGGTCGGCGATCGACCGTCACCCGGGCTGAAAACGCCGGCAGGCCGAGAAAGCCGAACCGATTGGCCAGAGCCGCCCGCTCGCTGTCGCTCGCGGCGATCTCGAGCGCGGTCCCGCCCGGTCCCATTCGATCGAGGTCGACGATCCGCTCCAGCTCGGATTTTGCGGGTTTTTCAGAAGTCTGGGCCATTGCCTTGCTACTTTGCCAAATCCTGCCGTGCCGTGCGGCCGAGCCTGTCGGCCCATGCCCGGACATGCGCCTCCAGCCGAGCCACGATGGCAGGGTCGGTGGGCGGCCTACCGCCGTAGGCGTTGCGGCGCAAGACCTCCGAAAGTGGCTCCTCTCCGCCGTCCAGGGCCGCTCGATAGGCGAGCGCGCGGCCTTGGAAGCCCTCGGCCATGATCTTGATCCGGCGGCCTACGCCGAGATCCTGCACGCCGATCTCGCGCAGGGTGAGGTCGAGGTGATGGAACATGGCGTCGAAGAAAGCCTGCGCCAGTGCCTCGCCATCCGGTTCGCGGCGCAACCGATCGATCATCAGGGCTGCGTGCAGCGCCAGCGCGTCGAACCGGCCATCGAGCGAATCGGGAATGCCGCAAGCCTCGAACAGCTCGGCCTGACGTGCCTGCTGGACGGTGCGCCGATAGATCGCGGCGGCAAAGTCGGCTTCAGCGGGCTTGCGACGGAACACGGCTGCCCTCCTCAAGCTCGCGTGGATCGGTTGACCCCGCGGCGGCGCCACGACATGGTGTGCTCACCCCTTCGATCAACTCGCTGAAACCGTCCATGCGTCGCACCGTCCCGCTCCTTCTGGCCGTACCGTTCGCGCTCGCCGCCTGCAACAACATCATCGACCAGCGTGGCTTTGCGCCGACACCCGGCTCCGTCGAGAAGCTGGAGGTCGGCACGCAGAGCCGCGAGGACGTCGTTCGCCTGATCGGCACACCCTCGGCGGTCGCGACCTTCAATCCAAACGTCTGGTACTACATCAGCGAGAAGCAGGAATCCTGGGCCTTCATGCGGCCCAAGATCACGGATCAATATGTGATGCAGCTCACCTTCAACGAGTCGGGCCGCCTGCAGACCATGAAGAAGTACGACCAGCAGGATGCCGAGAAGATCACCATGGTCTCCCGCATCACGCCGACCGCGGGCAAGGAACTCACCATCCTCGAGCAGATCCTGGGCAATGTCGGCCGCTTCAGCACGCCGCGCCAGCAAACCAACCCGGGTGCGCCCACGGGCGGCGGCATTTAGAGCGGCTCCGAAGCGGTTCGTCCAAGCCTCTCCGAGCGACAGCCGTTTCGACCGTTTTTGCCGTTTTCTAACGGTGCTGGTGAGGGCCGACTCGCCAAAAGCCTGACGCAGCGGCATTTCTTCGCTTTCTCGCCCGCCGGGAAACGGTCGAATACGGTTCGAAAACGGTGCGAAAATGGCGGCCGCCAACATCGCCATGAATGCACTTCCGGTACGCCACGCAAGCGGCCGGAGTTTATCTCCGCGCGCGTCGCCCACCTATTCTGATCAATGGAGTGCAGTCCACCCGGCGCCGCCGAGACACGAAAAAGCCCCGGCCTTGCGGCCGGGGCTTTTGTCTTGTGGAGCTTTGCGACGCTCAGCCGTGCGCGAGCACGGCGAGCAGCAGCAGCGCCACGATGTTGGTGATCTTGATCATCGGGTTGACGGCCGGGCCCGACGTATCCTTGTACGGATCGCCGACCGTATCGCCGGTCACCGCGGCCTTGTGGGCATCCGAGCCCTTGCCGCCGAAATGGCCTTCCTCGATGTACTTCTTGGCGTTGTCCCAGGCACCGCCGCCCGCCGTCATGGAGATGGCGACGAAGATGCCGGTGACGATCACGCCCAGCAACATGGCGCCGACCGCGGCGAAGGCATCGGCCTTGCCCGAGATGGCGCTGATCACGAGGTAGACCACGATCGGCGACAGCACCGGCAGCAGCGACGGGATCATCATCTCCTTGATCGCGGCCTTGGTGAGCATGTCGACGGCGCGGCCGTACTCCGGCTTGTCCGTGCCCTGCATGATGCCGGGCTTTTCCTTGAACTGACGGCGCACTTCCTCGACGACGGCCTGGGCCGCACGGCCGACGGCCAACATCGACATGCCGCCGAACAGGTACGGCAGCAGGCCGCCGATCAGCAGGCCGACGACGACGTACGGGTTCTCGAGCGAGAACACGACCGCCTTCACGCCGAGCTTGCCCTGGCTGATGAAGTAGCTGAGGTCCGAGGTGTAGGCCGCAAACAGCACCAGTGCACCCAAGCCGGCCGACGCGATGGCGTAGCCCTTGGTAACGGCCTTGGTGGTGTTGCCGACGGCGTCGAGCGCGTCGGTGTTCTTGCGCACTTCCTTCGGCAGGCCCGACATCTCGGCGATGCCGCCGGCGTTGTCGGTGACCGGACCGTAGGCGTCGAGCGCGACGACCATGCCGGCCAGCGCCAGCATCGCGGTCGTGGCGACGGCGATGCCGAACAGGCCTGCCAGCACGTAGCAGATGATGATGCCGGCGCAGATCAGCAGCGCGGGCATCGCGGTCGCCTCCATCGACATCGCCAGACCCGCGATGACGTTGGTGCCGTGACCGGTCTGCGAAGCCGCCGCCACCGCCTTCACGGGACGATAGTCGGTACCGGTGTAGTACTCGGTGATCCAGACGATCAGGCCGGTGATGGCGAGGCCGACCAGCGAGCAATAGAAGAGAGACATGCCGGTGAACGATTTGTCGCCGACCTTCATCACGGTATCCATGCCGACGATGCGGCTGGTCACGAACCAGATGGCCGGGATCGACAGCACCGCGGCCACGATCACGCCCTTGTACATCGCCCACATGATCTTGTTGTCGTCACCCAGCTTCACGAAGAAGGTGCCGATGATCGAGGTGATGATGCAGGCGCCGCCGATGGCGAGCGGATAGGCCATCAGCTTCGACACCAGCGCGCCGTCCGACGCGAAGAAGATCGAGGCGAGCACCATGGTGGCGACCGTCGTCACCGCATAGGTCTCGAACAGGTCGGCGGCCATGCCGGCACAATCGCCGACATTGTCGCCAACGTTGTCGGCGATGGTCGCCGGGTTGCGCGGGTCATCCTCGGGGATGCCGGCCTCGACCTTGCCGACCATGTCGCCGCCGACATCCGCACCCTTGGTGAAGATGCCGCCGCCGAGACGGGCGAAGATCGAGATCAGCGAGGCCCCGAAGCCCAGCGCCACCAGCGCATCGACCATCTCGCGGCTGCCCGCGCCGATGCCGATGTGACGGAGGAAGGCGTAGTAGCCGACGACGCCCAGCAGGGCGAGGCCCGCCACCAGCATGCCGGTGATGGCGCCCGACTTGAAGGCGAGCTCGAGGCCCTGCCCCAGGCTCTTCTGCGCGGCGACCGCCGTGCGCACGTTGGCGCGCACCGACACGTTCATGCCGATGAAGCCCGTGGCGCCCGAAAGCACGGCGCCGATCAGGAAGCCGCCGGCGGCGAACTTGCCGAGAAGGATGAAGAGAAGGATCAACACCACCACGCCCACGATGGCGATGGTCGTGTACTGACGACGAAGATAAGCGGCAGCGCCTTCCTGGACCGCTTGGGCGATCTCCTGCATGCGCGGCGTGCCGGCGTCGGCCGCCATGACGCGCGAGGCGGTGTAGACGCCGTAAATCACGGCGATGACACCGCACGCGATGACGGCCCAAAGAACGGATGACATGATGGTTAACCTATTGATTAGCCCTGATTTTTCGCCCCGCACGCACAACGACGAAGCGAACTCCCCCGGCGCAAGGCGGCCGGAAAATGACAGAACGGCTGCCCCAGCGCAACAACGCCCAACCGAAGAATCCCCATCGTCTCAAAGGCTTGGCGTCAGCCTCGCGGCGGATTGCGCCAACGGAAGACCGCGATAACGAAGAGTGCGAAGGCCACAAGGACGAAAGCGAAATGGTTCAGCGCCGACCAGCCGTACAGTTCGAGCACGATGCTCGCCATCAAGCTCGCCGTGGCCGTCGTGCCGAACACTAGGAAGTCGTTGCAGGCCTGCGCCTTGCCCCGCTCCGCCGGGCGATAGGTCGTGGTGAGGAGTGTCGTCGCTCCGACGAACAGGAAGTTCCAGCCCACGCCGTTCAAGCTGAGGGCGCCGCGGAAGTGCCAGACCGACGTGCCGAGCAGCGCCACGGCAACGCCCGCCATCAGCAGCGCAATGCCGATCATCATCATGTTGAACACGCCGAAGCGCTGAATCAGGTGGCCGGTGAAGAAGGCCGGAATGAACATGCCCATCACGTGCACGAAGATCGTGATCGGCGCCTCGGTGCGGTCGAGGCCGCACTGCACGATCGCGAGCGGCGCACCGGACATGACGAAGGACATCACGCCGAAGGCGATCATCGCGCCTGTCACCGATACGAGATAAGCCGGCTGCAGGACGATCTCGAGTAACGGCCGCTGTGGGCCGGAGACGTCCTCGGCCTTCACGGCCGGGAACTCGATGAAGGACAGGATGCAGAACACGATGGCGTGGATCACGACCACGGCGACGAAACTAGCCTGGAAGGTCGGCACCCAGAGAGACGGCGTCACGCGGGCCAAGGTGGGCCCGAGGATGCCCGCGATCACGCCGCCGGACGTCACGTACGAGATCGCGCGGGCGCGAAAGGCCGGCGGCGCCAGCTCGACGGCAGCAAAGCGATAGAGCTGCATGTTGGCGACGGCGTAACCCAGCAACAGGCCGCCGAGGCACATCACCGGGAAGCTGCCGATGCCGAGCCCGATCGCGGAGCAGGAGGCGCCAATCATGCCGGCGATCGATCCGAGCCGGAAACCGAGCCGGCGCCCGCGGCGCATCATCAACGCTGCGGCCGGGAACACCGACAGCATCACGCCGAGATGCTGCATGGTGACCGGCAGGTTGGCCCACATGCGCATGCTTCCCGGGGCGATGGTCAGCACGGCCAGAGCCGCCGAAGCGAACATGAGCGTGTTGCAGCTCTGGGTCAGCGCCTGGCAGATGCCGAGCAGTGCGATGTTGCGCAGCGAACGACGCGGCATGCCCGTCGGCACAACGGCCGGCGTTTCCTCAACCTTGATCGATCCATCCATTGGGCGCGCACTCTAGTGACGTCGCTCCGCTCGGACCACCCCCTAGAAGTGAACGTATCCCTTGCGCAGCACGCGCGCCTGGCGGCCGCCGATGGTCAGATGAACGCCCTTCCCAGGCCGAAATACGCCGATCCGCGTCACCGCAACGCCGGCTGCGTTCGCCGCGACCACCAGCGCGACGCGCTTGCGTGGCGGAATGGCCATCACGAGCTCATAGTCGTCGCCGCCGCCGATGACATTGGCCCAAAGCGAGGGCTCGGCCGCAACGGCGCGCCTTGCGGCACTCGATAAAGGAACGAGATCGCGCTCAAGATGCACGGCAAGCCGTGACGCCTCGGCGACGTGGCCGGCGTCGGCGAGCAGGCCATCGGAGACATCCGCCGTTGCGTTGGCGATTCCAATCAGTCGCGGCCCGAGCGATGTGCGCGGCTCGGGAAGGCGATAGCGCTTCTCGAGGACGACACTCTTCAGCTTGCCCCGCGCCGCCAGAAGGCCGAGCGCGGCATCGCCGATCGTGCCGCTGACCCAGAGCTCGTCCCCCGCCCTTGCACCGTCTCGTGCAAGGCCTTTGCCGCGGGCGACCTTGCCGAGGGCCGCGATCGTCACGGTGAGCGGGCCCGGCGTCACCACCGTATCGCCGCCACTGAGGACGATGCCATAGCGCTTTTGATCGGCCGCCAATCCGCGCGCGAAATCGGCGGCCCAGCGTTCGCTCCAGTTGCGCGGCAGCGAGAGCGAGAGCTGATAGACGAAGGGCACCGCGCCACCGGCCGCAAGATCCGACAGACAGACGCGAAGCGCCTTGGCGGCGATCGTTGCGGGCTTCTCGTCGGGCAGGAAATGCACGCCCGCCACGATCGTGTCTGTCTTCACGACGAGATCGTGCCGTGCGTCCACTGCCAGGAAGGCATTGTCGCTCTTGAGGCCGCCCGCGCCCTTGAAGCTCTTGGCCAGCGGGGCGAAGTAGCGCGCGATCAGCTCGAACTCACCGATTCGCCGCGCCACGGCCGTTCACCTCGCGAGGTCGGCTCCGCGCACCTGCCGCGCTACGCGGTCGAGCACGGAATTCACGAAGGTCGGTTCGCCCTGGTCGTAGAAGGCATGCGCGATCTCGACATACTCGTTGATCGCCACCTTGGGCGGAACGTCCTTGCGATGCACCAGCTCGTAGGCGCCGGCGAGCAGGATGGCGCGCACCAGCCGGTCGACCCGCGCCCACGTCCAGTCCTGCGCCAGTGCCGACGACACGGTCTCCTGCAGCTCGTCCTTGTGACCGGCGGCGCCCTCGACGACGTCGCGGAACAGAGGCTTGTCGGCGTCGCGCCGCATGCCGCCTTCGCCCTGCTCCCCCGTGCGCACATTCAGGAATTGCTCGATGATGTCGGAGGGCGCGTCCTGGCCTTCCTGCCACTGATAAAGCGCCTGCACCGCCGCCAGACGCGCGGCCTGGCGACGGCTCGGAGTGGCCTGCTCGCTCATGTGTTCCGCCAGCGGCGGCCCAGAGCCACCATGGCGAGGCAAGCATGGGCAGCATCGCCGCCCTTGTCGCCGCGATCGGTGAAGGCGCGGGCCTTCGCCTGCTCCATCGTGTCGACCGTCACGATGCCGTAGCCGATGGCGAGCTTCTTCTGGACCGCGAGGTCCATCAGCCCACGCGCGCTCTCGCCGCATACATAATCGTAATGCGTGGTCTCGCCGCGGATGACGCAGCCCAGCGCGAGGAAGCCGTCGTAGCGGCCTGCCGCCAGGGCGATGGCACCGGGGATCTCGAACGCACCGGGCACGACCACGCGCTCGAAGGTGGCGCCGTTCTTCTCGATCTCCGTTTCGGCGCCCGCGATCAACGCGTCGGCGATCTCGGGGTAGTAGCGCGATTCGACGATCAGGATTCGCGCGCCTTTGACGCCATCGACCGGAGGCCGCGCCGTCGGGGTCTCCGTGCGTGTCGACATGCCTAGTCCTTCGCGGCCGGGATCGGCTTCTGGCCCACGATCTTGAGGCCGAAGCCCTCGAGGCCGACGATGCTTTTCTGGCTGTTGGTCAGCAGCATCATCTCCTTGACGCCGAGATCGATCAGGATCTGCGCGCCCACGCCGTAGTCGCGCAGCTCGCCGCCGGCGGGCTCGACCGCCTCGCCCGCACGCCGACGCTGCTCGGCCAGCATGATCGCGGGCGATTCGCGGATCAACACGATGACGCCGCGGCCTTCCTCCGACATAGCGCGCATCGACGCTTCGATCTCGCCGCCACGGCCGGTGTTCCGCTGGCCCAGCGCATCGGTGAAGATGTTGACGGCATGCATGCGCACCGTGTCGGGGCCGCCAGTCGCGGGGTCGCCCTTCACCAGCGCGAGATGCTGGGCCATCGTCACCTTGTTCACATAGATGACGCAGCGCCAGTCGCCGCCGTAGATGCTCTCGAAGCTGCTCTCGCTCAGCCGCCTCACGATCGAGTCGTAGCGCCGGCGATAGGCGATCAGGTCGGAGATGGTGCCGATCTTGAGATTGTGCTTCTGCGCGAAGGCGATCAGGTCGTTGCGACGGGCCATCGTGCCGTCGTCGTTCATGATCTCGCAGATCACGCCGGCCGGCGTCAGGCCCGCGAGCCTGGCCAGGTCGACCGCCGCCTCCGTATGGCCCGTGCGCTCCAAGGTTCCGCCGTCGCGCGCGACCAGCGGGAAGACATGGCCGGGTGTCACGATGTCCTGCGGCCCGCACGACGGATCGATCGCGACAGCGACGGTGCGTGCGCGGTCGGCGGCGGAGATGCCGGTCGTCACGCCCTCGCGCGCCTCGATCGAGACGGTGAAGGCGGTTTGGTGCCGGGTGCCGTTGTTGCGCGCCATCAACGACAGGCCGAGCTGCTCGACCCGCTCGCGTGTGAGGGCGAGGCAGATCAGGCCGCGCGCATGCTTGGCCATGAAGTTGATCGCCTCGGGCGTGGCCCATTGCGCGGGGATGACGAGATCACCCTCGTTCTCGCGATCCTCGTCGTCGACCAGGATGAACATCCGGCCCTTTCGGGCCTCCTCGATGATGTCCTCGGCCGCGGCCTTCACCTCGGTGAAAGTGATCCGCCAAGCGTCCTTTTCGAGCGCGCTCATGTCTTGCGGTACTCCAACAATCGCTGAACGTAACGTGCGAGCATGTCGACCTCAAGGTTGACCCGCTGGCCGACCTTGGCCTGCCCCAGCGTGGTCACCGCCTGTGTATGTGAAATGATATTCACACCGAAGCTGCGGTCGGAAACCTCGTTCACGGTCAAGGAGATGCCGTCGACGGCGACGGAGCCCTTGGGCGCCATGTAGCGGGCGAGATCGCCCGGCGTCTCGAAGACGAACCGCACGCTGCCGCCTTCCGGTGTCATGGAAACGACTTTACCCACACCATCCACATGGCCGTAGACCAGGTGCCCGCCCAGCTCATCGCCGAGCTTCAGCGATAGCTCCAGGTTGATCTTCCGGCCGACCTGCCACTCGCCGAGATGGGTCTTGTCGAGCGACTCCTGCGAGGCCTCGACCGCGAACCAGTCCGCTCCCTTCTCGATCACCGTCAGGCAACAGCCCGAACAGGCGATGGACGCCCCCATCGGCACGGGGCCCATGTCGTGCCTGGTGCGGATGGTGAAGCGGCGGTCGCCCGCCTGCCCGCCGGGCGTGAGGGCGGTGATCTCGCCGATGTCGGTGACAATACCGGTGAACATGATCGTACCTAGGCCGCCCGCCGCCAGGTTTCCAGCGTGTCGCCCCCGGCGACTCTTGTGGACATCAGCGTGAACCGGGGCGCGAAATCCAGCCGATCGAGCCCCAGCGCTCCCACCGCAGAGCGGCCATCGCCGCCCAGGAGGCGACCGCCGCGATGGATGGTGAGACGGTCGATGAGCCCGGCCGTCAGGAAGGCTGCAGCGACCTCGCCGCCGCCCTCGACCAGCACGCGCATGAGATCGCGCTTGCCCATGGCTCGCGCGGCAGCCGTGACATCCACCCGGCCATCGCCGCCGGCGGCCACCTCGACGATCTCGACGCCGAGCGCCTGCAATCCCTCGCGCGCGCCGGCAGGCGCGGCCGAGGTGCAGACGACCCAGACAGGAGTCTTGCGTGCCGTCTGGGCGAGAAGCGATGTCGGCGCAAGTCGCGCCTTCGAATCCAGGATGACACGCACCGGGGAATAGGCCGCGAGCCCGGGCAGCCGGCAGGTCAAATCGGGATTGTCCGCCTGTGCCGTGCCGATGCCGACCAGGATGGCGTCGTGCGTCGCGCGCAGCCGATGCGTCTCGGCGCGGGCGGCTTCACTGGTGATCCATTTGCTCTCGCCGGACGCCGTCGCGATGCGGCCATCGAGCGACGTGCCGAGCTTGAGGTGGAACAGCGGCCGGCCTTCACGCACATGCATCAGGAAGCCGGAATTGATCTCGGCCGCCTCCTCCGCGCCCTCGCCTACCTCGACCTCGATGCCCGCCGCGCGCAGCTTCGCGTGGCCTTGCCCGTTCACCCTGGGATAGGGATCCTGAAGCGCTGAAACGACCTTGGCCACTCCCGCCTTGATGAGGGCGTCGGCGCAAGGCGGCGACTTGCCGTGATGCGAGCACGGTTCGAGAGTCACATAGACCGTGGCGCCGCGCGCCTGCTCGCCGGCCTGGGCAAGCGCATCCACTTCGGCATGGGGGCGGCCGCCATCACGCGTGCGGCCACGGCCGACGATCCTGCCATCCTTCACGATCACGCAGCCCACGGCAGGATTGGGCCAGGTGCGACCCAACGATCGTCGCGCCAGCGCGAGCGCCGCGCGCATCATGGGATCAATCCTTGAGATTGGTCTCCGCGAGGTCGGAGATGAACTCCTCGAAATCCTTGGCCTCGCGGAAGTTGCGATAGACGGAGGCGAAGCGGACATAGGCGACGGGATCGAGCGCGCGCAGTGCGTCCATCACCAGCTCGCCGATCTGCGTCGAGGGGATCTCGCTCTCGCCCGAGCTCTCGAGGCGGCGCACGATGCCGTTGACCACGCGCTCCACCCTCTCGGGATCCACCGGCCGCTTGCGCACGGCAACGGAGATCGAGCGCTGCAGCTTGTCGCGATCGAAGGCCACCCTCTGGCCGTTTTTCTTCACCACCGTGAGCTCGCGCAGCTGCACGCGCTCGAAGGTCGTGAAGCGCGAGCCGCAGGACGGGCAGTAGCGCCTCCGGCGGATCGCCGCATTGTCGTCGGTGGGTCGCGAGTCCTTAACTTGTGTGTCCTCGTGACCGCAGAATGGGCAGCGCATCGGGTCCCCCTGTTATCTCTTGTGCGCGTTCAGTCGCGGTAAATCGGAAAGCGGGCGCACAGATCACGGACTCTGCCGCGCACCTGTGCCTCGACCTGGGCGTCGCCGTCCGGGCCGTTCTTGGCGATACCGTCGAGCACGTCGGCGATCAGGTGGCCGATCTGGCGGAACTCGCCCACGCCGAAGCCGCGTGTCGTGCCTGCGGGCGAGCCGAGACGCACGCCCGAGGTGACGGTGAACTTCTCGGGATCGCCCGGGATGCTGTTCTTGTTGACCGTGATGCCGGCGCGATCGAGCACCTTCTCGGCCGCAATCCCCGTCGCCTTCTTCGGGCGCAGGTCGACCAGCATGACGTGGCTGTCGGTCCCGCCGGAGACGATCTTGAGGCCGCGCTCGGTCAGCGCCGCCGCGAGCGACCGCGCGTTGTCGACGGTCGCCTGGGCGTAGCTCCGGAATTCCGGCTTCAACGCCTCGCCCAGCGCCACCGCCTTGGCGGCGATGATGTGCATCAGCGGGCCGCCCTGCAGGCCCGGGAATACCGCCGAATTGATCTTCTTCCCGATCTCGACGTCGTTCGACAGGATCATGCCGCCGCGCGGGCCGCGCAGTGTCTTGTGGGTCGTGGTCGTGACCACATGGGCATGCGGCAACGGGCTCGGATAGGCGCCCCCCGCGACGAGCCCCGCATAGTGCGCCATGTCGACCATGAAGAAGGCGCCGATCTCGTCCGCGATCTTGCGAAAGCGCGCCCAGTCGATCTGGCGCGAGTAGGCGGACGCCCCCGCGATGATCAGCTTGGGCTTCTGCTCGCGTGCGATCTTCTCCATCTGCTCGTAGTCGATCACGTGCGTGTCGGGCTTCACGCCGTACGACAGCACCTTGAACCACTTGCCCGACTGGTTGGCGGGCGAGCCGTGCGTGAGATGACCGCCCTGGTCCAGCGCCATGCCGAGGAACGTGTCGCCGGGCTTGAGCAATGCCATGAACACGGCCTGGTTGGCCTGGGCGCCGGAATGCGGCTGCACGTTGGCGAAGCCGCAGTTGAACAGCTTGCAGGCGCGGTCGATCGCGAGCTGCTCGGCCTTGTCGACCTCCTCGCAGCCGCCGTAATAGCGCCGGCCGGGATAGCCTTCGGCATACTTGTTGGTGAGCACCGAGCCCGCGGCTTCGAGGACGGCCCGCGAGACGATGTTCTCCGATGCGATGAGCTCGATCTGCTCCTGCTGGCGATGCAGTTCGGCCTTCACCGCGGCGAACACCGCCGGATCGGACTCGGCGAGGCCGCGCGTGAAGTACGGCGACAGAACGTCCTCAGCCTTCGCGGCAGCCTGGCTCATTTACGCGATTTCCTTTGAAAGCTTGGCGACGCGACCGGCATGGCGCCCGCCTTCGAACGGGGTGGCGAGAAAAACCTTCAACGCTTCGCGAGCGACTTCGATGCCGATCAGCCGCTGGCCGAAGGCCACGACGTTGGCGTCATTGTGCTCGCGGGCGAGCCGCGCCGATGTCGTGTCGTGCGCCAGCACGGCCCTTACCTTGGGGTTGCGGTTGGCCGCGATCGAGATGCCGATACCGCTGCCGCAGACGATCACACCCCGTCCTGCCTTGCCCGAAGCGATCACTTCCCCCATGGCGCGCCCGAAATCCGGATAGTCGACCGACTGCGTGGAGTGCGTGCCGAGATCGAGCACGTCGTGACCCGCGTCTTGCAGGTCGCGCTTGAGCAATTCCTTGAGGTCGAAGCCGGCATGATCCGACGCGACCGCGATGGTGGCCCCAGCCATCCGCAGATCGATCCCCTCTATCTGTTGAATCTCCGGATACCATATCAGGGGCCGCGCTGTCACGATTCCCCAACATCATGGGAAACGGGCTACAAGACATTGAATTGCAAAAGAAAAGGCCCGGCATCACGCCGGGCCCCCTCCTCAGTCCTTGCCTGCGGTCTACTTCACGGTCGGGAAGTAGTTGCCGTCCTTCCAGACGTAGATGTCGTAGACGGGGTTCTTGACGTCGCCCTTCTGGTCGAAGGTGAGCGGCCCGACCGCCGAGGTGTAGCTACCGGCGCGCAACGCCTTGGCAACGGCCGCGGCATCGGTCGACTTGGCCTTGTTTGCCGCCTCGGCCCACACCTTCACGGCGGCGTAGCTGAAGAGCGTGTAGCCTTCCGGATTGTACTTCTGGTCGCGGAACTTCTTGACCAGGTCGGCATTCTTCGGATCGTCCTCGGCCTTGGGCGGGAACGACATGATCACGCCGTTGGTCGCCGCGCCGCCCAGCTTGGCGAACTCGTCCGTGGCGAGCGCGTCGAAGCCCACCAGCTGCGACGAAAGCCCCTGCTCGCGCGACTGCTTGATGATCGCGGCACCCTCGGGGTGGTAGCCGCCGAGCACCATGATGGTGACCTTGGCCGCCTTCATCTTGCTGATCAGCGCGGTGAAGTCCTTGTCGCCGCGGTTGATCGCCTCGTACATCACCTCGCGCACGCCGCCCTTGTTGAGCGCCTTCTTGAACTCGTCGGCCACGCCCTTACCGTAGGTCGTCTTGTCCTGGATGATCGCGACCTTGGCGTCGCGATGATACTTCAGGACATAATTGGCCATCGTTGGGCCCTGGATGTCGTCACGGCCGACGGTACGGAACACCGTCGTGTTGCCTTTGGAGAAGGCGCCGTCGGTCAGCGCCGGGTTCGTCGAGGCCGGCGTGATCTGCAGGATCTTGGCTTCCTTGTAGATGTCCGACGCCGGGATCGACGACGACGAGCAGTAATGGCCATCCACAAAGACGACCTTGTCGGTCACCATCTTGTTGGCGACGGCCGTCGCCTGCTTGGGATCGCAGGCATCGTCGCCGATGACCAGCTCGAGCTTCTGGCCGTTGACGCCGCCCGCGGCATTGATGTCGGCGACCGCCATGTCGGCGCCATGCTTCATCTGCTCGCCGAACACTGCGTCGGAACCGGTCATGGGGCCGGCCGCGCCGATCTTGATCTGCGCCAGCGCCGGCGTTGCCATCAAGGCAAGCGCGGTAACGGCAAGCGCACCGTAAATCCTCTTCATCGCCATCTCCCTCTCTGTATCTCCACAGCCGTGGAGCCCGATGCAACCTTAGTGCCGATCTTCCCAGTCCAGCAAGCCTTTGCGCTCGTAGAGCCACGGATATTGCCGCACCATCTGCCTCGCCCGGGTCAGTCGGTACGCAAAGGCGGCGAAGCCGAGCAGGACGCCCCAGCTCAAAATGAAGCCGCCCGGCACCAGGAAATCTCCCCCACCCAGGGCGTAGTCGAAGAACCGGAGCGCCGCCGCCAGCAACCCTGAATAGAGGACGATGTGCCACCACGGCCGCCAGGTGACGGCGACCGCATGGCCCGCCGCGAAGGCGCCCGGTCCGAACAGCACGATATTGAACAACAGCACGTTGAACAGCGAATCGCCGAACCAATCGAACATGAAGACGTCGAGGGGGCTCATGCGTGGCCTCCCTCGAGATAGGCCGAGCGTACCTCCTCGTTGGCCAGCAGCTCCTTGCCCGAACCGCTCAACCGCACGCGGCCGTTGACCAGCACGTAGCCGCGATCGGCCAACCGAAGCGCGTGGAAGGCATTCTGCTCGACCAGGAAGACCGTCACCCCCTCCTCGCGCGCGATGCGGCCGATCGACTCGAAGATCTGGCGCACGATCAGCGGCGCCAAACCGAGCGACGGCTCGTCGAGCAGCAAGAGCCGCGGCCGGCTCATCAGAGCGCGACCGATCGCCAGCATCTGCTGCTCGCCGCCCGACAGCGTGCCGCCGCGTTGGTTGCGCCGCTCGGCCAGCCTCGGGAACATGGCGAAGACCCGGTCGAGATCCTGCTGGAAATGCGCCGGTTCGGCGATCGTAGCGCCCATCTGGAGGTTCTCGAACACGCTCATGCGCGGAAAGATGCGCCGGCCTTCCGGCACCTGCGCCACGCCTCGCCGCACGATCTCGTAGGTCGGCAGCTGGGTGATGTCCTGGCCATCGAGCACGACCGAGCCGGTGCGCGCCCGCGGGTTGCCGCAGATGGTCATCAACAGCGTCGACTTGCCCGCACCGTTGGCGCCAATCAGGGTCACGATCTCGCCACGAGCGACGTCGAGATCGACGCCATGCAGCGCCTGGATGGCGCCGTAGAAGGTCGTCACGCCCCGCACGGAAAGCATCGTGGCCTCAGCCATCGTTGCCCTCCTCGTCGGCCGTGCCGAGATAGGCGCGGATCACCGCCGGATCGCGCCGCACGTCGGCCGGCGCTCCTTCGGCGATCTTGCGGCCGTAGTCGAGCACGACGACATGGTCGGAGATCTTCATGACCACGCTCATGTCGTGCTCGATCAGCAGCACGGCCACGCCGTCGCGGTCGCGGAGCGACAGAAGCAGCTCGTTGAGCTCCGCCGATTCGCGCGGATTGAGTCCCGCGGCGGGCTCGTCGAGGCAGAGCAGGCGCGGGCCCGTGCACATCGCGCGCGCGATCTCGAGCCGGCGCTGCGCTCCGTAGGGCAATTCACCTGCCGGCCGGTCGGCGTCGGCCACCAGCCCGATACGCTCGAGCCAGCTGCGCGCCACCTCGACGGCTGCTGCTTCGGCGTCCCGGAAACCCCTGAAGCCCAGCAGCCCGAGCACGCTCATGCCCGAAGCGCGCATCAGCTTGTTGTGCTGCGCCACCATCAGGTTCTCGAGCACCGTCATGCCGGGGAACAACCGGATGTTCTGGAAGGTCCGGGCCACCTTCGCGCGCTGGCCGATCTCGTGGCCGAACATGCGCTCGAGCAGGTATTCGCGATCGCCGTGCAGGGCGAGCCGGCCGACCGTCGGCTTGTAGAAGCCGGTGATGCAATTGAAGACCGTGGTCTTGCCCGCGCCGTTGGGGCCGATGATCGCCGTGATCTCGCGCGGCCGCGCGACGAAGGAGACATCGTCCACCGCCACCAGGCCGCCGAAACGCATGGTGAGATGCTCGACCTCGATCAGGGGGGCCGCACCGTTCATCCGCTGCCTGATCCTGCGGGATGCAGCCTGATCGTTGGCTGGCGATGGGAGATCAGTCCACGCGGCCGGAACACCATGATCAGCACCATCGCGAGGCCGAAGGCGATCATGCGGTAGCTGCCGAGCTCACGGAACCACTCCGGCAGCCCGATCAGCAGCGCCGCAGCCAGCACCACGCCGATCTGGCTGCCCATGCCGCCCAGCACGACGATGGCGAGGATGATGGCCGATTCGATGAAGGTGAAGCTCTCCGGGCTGATGAAGCGCTGCTTGGCGGCGAAGAAGGAGCCGGCGAAGCCCGCGAACATCGCGCCGACGGCGAAGGCGGTGAGCTTGGTGTTGGTCGGGTTGATGCCGAGCGCCTTGCACGCCGTCTCGTCCTCGCGCAGCGCCTCCCAGGCGCGGCCGACCGGCAGGCGGCGGATCCTCTGGGTGAAAAAGTTGGTCACCAGCGCCAGCAGCAGGATGATGTAATAGAGGTAGATCAGC
>DATJWN010000278.1:0-2386 GCA_035501235.1 Reyranella sp. | reverse complement strand
TGCACCGGCCACACGCCGCCGTCGGCGAGCGCGCAGATGGTGTGGCCTTCGATCTCGCGCGTGACGTCGTCGAGCATATCGATCTCTTCGACGGTCGCCCGCCCCTCGACCATGCGCAGCATGACGCGCCACACCCAGCCCATGCCCTCGCGGCACGGCGTGCATTGGCCGCAGCTCTCGTGCTTGTAGAACTGCGACAGCCGCGCGATCGCCTTGATGATGTCGGTCGACTTGTCCATGACGATGACCGCGGCGGTGCCAAGGCCCGACTTCACATCGCGCAGCGCGTCGAAATCCATCAGCACCGTGTCGCACACCGACTTCGGAATACACGGGGTCGACGAGCCGCCGGGGATGACCGCCAGCAGGTTGTCCCAGCCGCCGCGCACCCCGCCCGCGTGCTTCTCGACCAGCTCGCGCAACGGGATGCTCATCTCCTCTTCGACGTTGCAGGGCCGTTCCACGTGGCCCTGGATGCAGAAGATCTTGGTGCCGCTGTTCTTCGGCCGGCCGAAGCCCGCGAACCACTTGGCGCCTCGCTTCAGGATCTCGGGCACCACGGCGATCGTCTCGACGTTGTTGACCGTGGTCGGGCAGCCGTACAGGCCGCAGGCCGCCGGGAACGGCGGCTTCAGGCGCGGCTGGCCCTTCTTGCCCTCGAGCGATTCGAGAAGTGCCGTCTCCTCGCCGCAGATATAGGCGCCGGCGCCGCGATGGAGATAGAGATCGAAATCCCAGCCGGCGCCGCACGCGTTCTTGCCGAGCAGGCCCGCCTCATACGCCTCTTCGATCGCCGCCTGGAGGTGCAGCGATTCGTTATAGAACTCGCCGCGGATGTAGATGTATCCGGCATGGGCGCCCAGGCCGACACCGGCCAGCAAGCAGCCCTCGACCAGCTTGTGCGGGTCGTAGCGGATGATGTCGCGGTCTTTGCAGGTGCCGGGCTCGCTCTCGTCGGCGTTGACCACGAGATAGCTCGGCCGGCCGTCACCGGGCTTCTCCGGCGTGGGCTTCGGCATGAAGGACCATTTCATGCCGGTCGGAAACCCAGCGCCGCCGCGGCCGCGCAACCCGGACTCCTTCACCTCGTTGACGATCCAGTCGCGGCCCTTCTGGATGATCTCCTTGGTCTGGCTCCAGTCGCCGCGCTTGCGGGCACCGGCGAGGTGCCAGTCGTGGCGGCCGTAGAGGTTGGTGAAGATGCGGTCCTTGTCCTGCAGCATTAGTCGTCTCCCGCCGCGGGAACGTCGAGCAAGGTGGTCTGGTTTGACGCGGGCGCCGAGCCTTTGCGGCCGGCCATCGAGCCCACCGGCGGCGCCTTCCCGGCGCGGCAGGCGTCGATGAGCTGCGCCGTCGTCTTTGCGTCGAGGTCCTCGTAGACGTCGTCGTTCACCTGGATGACCGGAGCATTCACGCAGCAGCCGAGGCATTCGACCTCGCGCATCGTGAACAGGCGGTCGGGCGTGGTCTCGCCGAAGGTGATCCCGAGCTTCTGCTCGCAGGTCTTCACCACCTCATCGGAGCCGCGCAGCCAGCACGGCGTCGTGGTGCACACCTGGAAGAACCATTTCCCGACCGGCTCGAGATTGAACATCGTATAGAACGTCGCAACCTCGTACACGCGGATCGGCGCCATATCGAGGAGCCCCGCGACGTAATCCATCGCAGCGCGCGGCAGCCAGTTGTCGTGCTGGCGCTGGGCGAGGTCGAGCAGCGGAAGCACGGCGCTCGCCTGCTTGCCCGCCGGATACTTTGCGATATACGCCTTCGCCTTCGCCAGGTTCTCGGGCGTGAAGGCGAACACCTCCGGCTGGTCGGCCCGCGGGGTGGCTACGTTGGCACTCACCGGTCGATCTCCCCGAATACGATGTCCATCGAGCCGATGATCGCCACGACGTCGGCCAGCATGTGCCCCTTGGCCATGAAGTCCATCGCCTGCAGGAAGGCAAAGCCCGGCGCCCGGATCTTGCAGCGATACGGCCGGTTCGTGCCGTCGGCGACCAGGTAAACCCCGAACTCGCCCTTGGGCGCTTCGACGACCGTGTAGGTCTCGCCGGGCGGAACGTGATAGCCCTCGGTGTAGAGCTTGAAGTGGTGGATCAGCGCCTCCATCGAGCGCTTCATCTCGGCGCGCGGCGGCGGAGCCACCTTGCGGTCGTTGACGCGCACCGGCCCGCCGGGCATCTGCGCCAGCGCCTGGCGGATGATCTTGAGGCTCTGGCGCATCTCCTCGACGCGCACGAGATAGCGGTCGAAGCAGTCGCCGTTCTTGCCGATCGGGATGTCGAAATCCATCTTGTCGTAGACGTCGTAGGGCTGCGCCTTGCGCAGGTCCCAGGCCATCCCCGAGCCGCGCAGCATCGGACCCGAGAAGCCCCAGTCCTGT
>DATJWN010000277.1:0-42498 GCA_035501235.1 Reyranella sp. | reverse complement strand
CAGCCTGTGCGAAGAATGAAGGGTGTAGAGGTACAAGAAATGGCGAAGCGGGAGTTTGCCCACCCCAGCGAGATGCACAAATACGTGGGCCAGGAAATTGGGGTCAGCGACTGGGTTGAGGTTTCGCAGGCTAGGATCGACCAGTTCGCGGAGGCGACGGGCGACCACCAGTGGATCCATGTCGACGTCGAGCGGGCCAAGAAGGACATGCCGGGCGGCAAGACCATCGCCCACGGCTTCCTGACGCTTTCCCTGATTCCGATGCTCAATCACCAGATCAGCCACATCAACAATGTGCGCAACGGCATCAACTACGGCAGCAACAAGGTGCGCTTCATCAATCCGGTGCCGGCGGGTTCGCGCGTGCGTGCCCGCGCCAAGCTGTTGGCCGCCGACCCGATGAAGGGCGGCGGCGTGCGGCTCACCAACGAAATGACCATCGAGATCGAGGGACAGGAAAAGCCGGCCTGCGTCGCCGAGACCATGTCCATCGTCTACGGCACCTGAGCGGAGCGGCCGTTGCTCAAGCGTGAAGAACTGAGTTCCGAGCGGATCGAGCAGATCGTCGCCGACGCCCGCAAGGCCGGCTACGACTTCTTCCTCACCGCTGAAGAGCGCGAGGCGAGCCTCAAGGAGGCGCTCGATCGCTATCCTGTGGGCGAGGAGGCCTGGGTCTTCGCCTACGGCTCGCTGATGTGGAACCCCGCGATCGAGTTCGCCGAGCAGCAGCCCTGCCGGGTCGAGGGCTGGCGCCGGTCTTTCTGCTTCTGGATGCCGATGGGCCGCGGCACCCCCGAGCTACCCGGCCTGATGCTGGCGCTGGAGCGCGGCGGCGAATGCGAGGGCATCGCCTACCGCCTGGCGCCGCACCAGGTGCGCAGCGAGCTCGCGATCCTCTGGAATCGCGAGATGCTGGCGGGCGTCTACAAGCCATGCTGGGTGCCGACCAAGCTGCGCGACGGCCGCACCGTGACTGCCGTCACCTTCGAGGTCGACCAGAACCATTGCCAATATTGCGGCGACCTGCCGATCGAGCGCGCTGCTCATCACATCGCCTTCGCCGAGGGCCGCCGCGGCGCCTGCCGAGACTATCTCGCCAATACGGCCGCCCATGCCCGGGCGCTCAACATCCACGACGCCTATGTCGAGGAGTTGGTCGAGCGGGTGAGCCATCTGCGCGGCGAGAACGTCATCCCCTCCGTGCCGCCCAACGGCGTGGCGGTCGGCGAGGCCTGATTTCCCGGGGGCGCGGGCCCGCTTCTCGAAAATCTCATGGCGCTCCCCAATGCGCCTTTTCAGACGCTGTGACATAGTCGCCGCGTGTCTTCGATCGTCAGCCGCTGGACCGCTCTACCGCTCAACCTTCGCGGCATATTGTGGGTCGGGCTGTCCGGCTTTCTGTTCGCGCTGCTCAATCTCTTCACGCTGATCCCCTCGCAGCATCTCAATTCCTACGTGATGGCGTTCCTGCGCTATTTCGCGGGATCGTTGATCCTGTTTCCGCTGATCTTCCGCGTCGGCCTGCGGCGCGCCATGTTCACCCGGCGCAAGAAGCTGCACATCTCGCGCGGCGCCATCCATGCCTGCGGCATGTTCCTGTGGTTCGCGGCTCTCCCGATCACCGGCCTCGCCGAGATCACGGCACTGGGGTTCACCGGGCCGATCTTCGTGACGATCGGGGCCGCGCTGTTCCTGGGCGAGGACGTGAGGCTGCGGCGCTGGCTTGCCGTTCTGGTGGGCTTTGTCGGCGCCATGATCATCATCCGGCCGGCGTCAGGCGGCATCTGGTTCGCGCACGGCTCGTTCCACATGGATATCAGCTTCGACGGCGCCCTGGGATTGGGCGCCATCCTCATCCTGATCTCGACGCCGATCTTCTCCGCCTCGAACCTGATCTCCAAGGCGCTGGCCCGCGACGACGGCGCGGAGACCATCGTGATCTGGCAGCACTTCTCGATCGTGATCTTCGCCTTCCCCGTGGCGCTCTGGTTCTGGGAGACGCCGCAATGGACCGACCTGGTATGGTTCGTCGCGGCGGGGCTGAGCGGCACGCTGGGCCACATCTGCCAGCAGCGCGGCTATCAGCTCGCCGACATCACGCTGCTGCAGCCGATCGGCTTCCTGTCGCTGATCTGGAACACCATCCTCGGCCTGTTCTTCAACCAGAGGCCGGACATCTGGACCTTCGTGGGCGCGGCCGTGATCTTCAGCAGCGCGCTCTACATCTCGCATCGCGAGGCGGTGCGTAAGGCGAAGATCAAGAGCGCGCTGGGGCCCGCGGGACCCGCCACTTAACCGCCAGTGACGCTCATGTGCCGGCGCACGGCCGGCGCAGTGTGGCGGCGATCGATGATGAAATCGTGGCCCTTGGGCTTGCGCGCGATCGCCTCGCTGATGGCCCGGTCGAGCAGCTCGCCGCTCTCCGACGCGCGCAGCGGCGCGCGCAGGTCGGCCGCATCCTCCTGGCCCAGGCACATATAGAGCGTGCCGGTGCAGGTGAGCCGCACGCGATTGCAGCTTTCGCAGAAATTGTGGGTGAGCGGCGTGATGAAGCCGAGCCGCCCGCCGGTCTCGGCGACGTCGAAATAGCGCGCCGGGCCGCCGGTGCGATGGGCGCTCTCGGTGAGCGTGAAGCTGCGGCCGATCTCGCTGCGCAGCAGCGACAGCGGCAGGTACTGGTCGAGCCGCGCCTCGCCGCCGATCTCGCCCATCGGCATCACCTCGATGAAGGTGAGATCCATGCCGCGGCCGTGGCTCCAGCGGATCATGTTGTCGAACTCGGTGTCGTTCACGCCGCGCAGGGCGACGGCATTGATCTTGATCTGCAGGCCCGCATCCTGTGCGGCATCGAGGCCGCGCATCACCTGATCGAGATCGCCCCAACGCGTGATCTCGCGGAACTTTTCCTTGTCGAGCGTATCGATCGAGACGTTCACGCGCTTCACGCCGATCGCGGCAAGCTCCTTGGCATACTTGCCGAGCTGGCTGCCGTTGGTGGTGAGCGTCAGCTCTTCCAGGGCGCCCGTCTCGAGATGGCGTCCGAGACCACGGAACAGGGACATGACGTTCTTGCGCACCAGCGGCTCGCCGCCGGTCATGCGCAGCTTCTTGACGCCGCGGCGCACGAAGGCGCTGCACAGACGCTCGAGCTCCTCCAGCGACAGGACCTCGCTCTTGGGCAGGAAGGTCATGTCCTCGGCCATGCAATACACGCAGCGGAAATCGCAGCGGTCCGTCACGGAAACGCGCAGATAGGAGATATGCCGGCCGAAGGGATCGATCATGGCTGTTCGGTTACAGGAGGCCGGATAATGGGGACGCGTCACCCTCCCTGCAAGGGGCGAAAAAGCCCTTAAAATTCCTATGAATCCTGGCTCGCCACCGGCAACCGCCCGTCCCTTATGGCCTGCAGGAGGGCGGCGTGATCGCGTACGGTCTGGCGGGCATAGTCGTGCGCGAACCGGCCGATCGCCTGGTCGAAGCTCGCGGCCTTGCCGAGATAGGCCGACAGGACGACGGCGTCGGCCGAACGGGCATGGGCGCGCGCCAGCACCTCGCCGCAGGTTCGGGCATAGCGCCGGAAGCTGCGCACCGGCAGGTCGTCGAGGACGGGCTTGATCTTGGCGTCACGCAGCTGGCGGACATAGAAGTCCCGGCCGCCCGGGCCGACGCCGAAGCCCAGCAGGATGTCGCTCGCGGCCTGCAGCAGGCGCTGGCCGCGCACCACCCTTTCGCCGTGATTGGCGTAGGGGCTGCGCCCATTGAAGGCCTCCAGCACCGAGGCATCGGCTTCCTTGAACTGCAGCTGGAGCGTCTCGCTATTGCCGGAGACCATCAACGCCACGCCGCAGAGCGTGCCGACGGAGCCCACGCCCACGACCTTCAGGGCACAGTCGGCGAAGCGATAGCGCTCGATGAGCGCGCGGCGCTCGGGGATCAGGGACTGCTGGTACTGGGCCAGCATGGCTTTGACATCGCGCTCGAAGCCGGGCTTGTCCCAGTGATAGAGGTCGGGCCGCTTGTCCTTGATCTTCGGGTCGGGCCCTTCGCTCGCCTCGATGTCGATCAGCAACGGCTTGTGCTTCAGCTCGTGGTCGGCCTTGCTGACGGTCTTCGGATCGAGGCCGATCGAGGCGGCGGAGCCGCTGCGGTCGAGCGACAGGACGCGATACCAGGTGTCGAGGATGGGCGACACGGCGATCTCCGCCATCGTCTCGCGATAGGCCGAGGCGACGGTCACCGCGAGCCCGAGACGGGTCTGCTTGTCGAACTCGTCGAGCGTCGCCACGACGAAGCTCGTGGCGAGGCGCTTCACGTCCCATTCCCAGGGAGCGAGCGAGGTTTCGTCGAAATCGTTGATATCGAAGGCGAGCCGCCGCTCGGGCGTGGCGAAGCCGCCGAAGTTGAGGCAATGGCAGTCGCCCGCCGCAAGCACCGGCAATCCGCTGGACGGCGTCGTCGCGAGATCCGAGGCCATCACCGCGGCCGCGCCGCGCATGAAGGCGAACGCGGAGGCGCTCATGCGGGAATAGCGCACCGGTAGCAGCTCCTGCAGCCGGGTCTTGCCTTGCTCGATCAGGATGTCGATCGGATCGCGGCGATTGGTGGGAGCGTCCCATCCGGCATGGTCGCGGCGCTTGCATTTCTCGCGCAGCGCCTGGCCCATGGCGATCCTCTGCTTGACGGGCAGCGAGTGCGTCTGGGCGGGAAGGGCGTCGACGTCAGGCACCGGCGTTTGATGGCACAAAGCGCAGCAGGTTGTCGACCGTATCGGCTTCGCTCGCGGGCTTGTCAGTGCGTATGCGACTGATGCGTGGGAAACGCATGGCGACGCCCGACTTGTGACGGGTCGAGCGGGCGATGCCGTCGAAGGCGATCTCCAGCACGAGCTTCTGCTCGACCTCGCGCACGGGCCCGAAGCGATTGGTGGTGTGATCGCGCACCCATTTGTCGAGAAAGCGGAGCTCCTCGTCGGTGAAGCCGAAATAGGCCTTGCCCACCGGAGCCAGCTCATGCCTGCCGTTCACGTCCCGCCAGCAGCCGAACGTATAGTCCGAATAGAAGGAGCTGCGTTTCCCGTGGCCGCGCTGCGCATACATCATCACGCAATCGGCCAGCATGGGATCGCGCTTCCATTTGAACCATGGGCCCCTGGGCCGGCCGGCGAGATAGGGGCTATCAGCCCGCTTCAGCATCAGCCCCTCTATGCCGTCCTGGCGCATCTCTTCGCGCAGGGTGGCGAGATGGGCCCAGTCGGTGAAGGTCACCAGCGGCGAGACGTCGAAGCGGAGATGCGGCTTCTCGGCCATCCACGCCTCGAGCCGCGCCCGCCGCTCGTCGAAGGAGAGGGCGCGCAGATCCTCGCCCTCGAGGGACAGCACGTCGTAGAGACGGATGTGCGCCGGATGCTCCTTCAGCATCTTGGGCGTCACGGTCTTGCGGTTCAGCCGCTGCTGCAGGTCGTTGAAGGGCGCGATCGCCTCCTCGCGGCGGACCAGCAGCTCGCCGTCGAACACGCCATCGAAGTCGATCGCGTCGATGATGTCGGGAAAGGCGCCGGACACATCCTCGCCGGCGCGACTATAGAGCCGCTTCACCCCGCCGGACGAGGCGACCTGCACGCGAATGCCGTCCCATTTCCATTCCGCGCGGAAATGCGCGGGATCGAGTGTGTCCAGTTCGGCGCGGTCGATGGGATTGGCCAGCATGGGCGAGAGGAAGGCGCCACCCATGTTGCTCGCAGGCTTCGGGCCGCCCGCCGTCAGCCAGTCGAACAGCGGCCGATAGGGCGCGGAGAGGCCGTGCCAGACCTCCTCGACCTCGGCGACGGGCTGCTCGCCGATATTGGCGGCCGCCTGCTTGGCGAGCCGCGCGGACACGCCGACACGCAGCGCGCCGGTCAACAGCTTCAGCAGCGCCCAGCGGCCGGTCGAATCGAGGGTATCCAGCCAGCGCTTCAAGATCGCCGGCGTCTGCATCTTGGTGGCGCGTTGCAAGGTCTCGACGACTTCGTTCAGCGTCGGCGGTGGACCGGCGTCGGTCTTGGACTCCCAGACCAGGGCCAGGGTCTCGGCGAGATCGCCGACATAGTCGTAGGAGAGATGGAACAGCTCCTGCCCGATCTTTTCCTCGCCAAAGGAGCGCAGCAGGGCGGGCTTGGCGGCGGTGAAAGTGAGCTCGCCCGTCAGCGCCGCCAGCGCCCAGCCGCGGTCCGGGTCAGGCGTCTCGCGAAGATACGTCTCGATCAACCGAAGCTTGGCATTGCGCGCCGGCTGAAAGGAGAGCGCATCGAGAAGGGCTGCGAAGGCCTGCATCAGGACTCGTCCTCTTCCTCGCGACCGGCGAGGTGCAGCGCTTCGGCCTCGATGCCGATCGAGCGGGCATAGGCGACCAGCGCCTCCTCGCGGCCGTGTGTCACCCAGACCTTGGGCGCGCCGACGTCCTTCAGGGTCTGCGTGAGTTCGCTCCAGTCGGCATGGTCCGAGATGACCAGCGGCAGCTCGGCGCCACGCTGGCGGGCGCGGGCGCGCACGCCCATCCAGCCCGACGCCATCGCCGGGATCGGATCGGCAAAACGGCGTGACCAGCGGTCGGACATGGCCGACGGCGGGCAGAGCACGATCTGGCCCTTGAAGGCCTCGAGGATGGCGTCGGAGACCAGCGCGATGTCGCCGAGATCGACGCCGTGGGTCTGATAGAGCGTGCAGAGCGAAGCCAGCGCCCCGTGCAGCCAGATCCTTTTGTCGTACCCTGCCGCGCGTAAAAGCTTGATGACCCGTTGGCACTTGCCGAGCGCATAGACGCCCACCAGATGAGTGCGCTCGGGAAAGGTCGCGAGCGAGCGCAGCAGCTTGCCGATCTCGCCCGCATCGGAGGGGTGGTGGAAGACCGGCAGCGCGAAGGTCGCCTCGGTGATGAAGACGTCGCACGGCACCGGCTCGAAGGGCGGGCAGGTCGCGTCCGGCCGGCGCTTGTAATCGCCCGAGACGACGATGCGCTGGCCCTTGTGCTCGAGCACGGCCTGTGCGGAGCCCAGGATGTGGCCGGCCGGAATCAGGCTCACCTCGACGCCGCCCAAGGTCAGGCTTTCGCCGTACTTCAGCGGCTGCTGGGCGGTGTCGGGCATGTCCTGGAAGCGGACGCGCATGATCGCCAGCGTCTCGGGCGTGGCGAGTGCATGGCGATGGCCCGGCCGGGCATGGTCGCCATGGCCATGGGTGATCACGGCGCGATTCACGGCCACGGCGGGGTCGACATAGAAGTCGCCGGGCTCACAATAGAGGCCGCGCGGGGTGGGATAGAGCCAGGCCCTGGGATTAGGAGTGGGATTTAGGGTGTCGGTCATCGAGAGGGAGGCATCCTATCCGGCTGATATGGGTCTTCCCGACCTCTTTTCACGCTGGTTCGAAAGTCGCGGTTGGACGCCGCGGCAGCACCAGCTCGCCCTGATCGACCTCGCCAAGCAGGGCAAGAGCGCGCTGCTGATCGCACCCACGGGCGGTGGCAAGACCTTGGCGGGATTTCTGCCCTCGCTGGTCGAGCTCACCGAACGCCGTCGCGCCGGCAAGGACCTCGCCCATGCCAAGGGCAAGGGCGAGTTGCATACGCTCTACATCTCGCCGCTGAAGGCGCTGGCGACCGACATTCGCCGCAATCTCGAATTGCCGATCGCCGAGATGCAGCTGCCGGTGCGGGCCGAGAGCCGCACTGGTGACACGCCGCAGAGCCGGCGTCTGCGCCAACGCGAGCGGCCGCCCGATCTCCTGATGACGACGCCCGAGTCGCTGGCGCTGCTGCTGTCCTATCCCGACGCCGAGAAGTTCTTTGCAAGCCTGCGTTGCGTCATCATCGACGAGCTGCATTCCTTCGCGACCTCCAAGCGCGGCCATCATCTGGCGCTCTGCCTCGCGCGACTGGCAGCGGTGTCGCCGCAGGCACGCTTCGTCGGCCTCTCCGCCACAGTTGCCGATCCGCCGGCGCTCGCCGACTACCTCCGCCTGCGCGATGGCGAGACGGTCGAGATCGTCCATGGCGAGCCCGGCGCGCCGCCCAAGGTGACGATCGTCGACACCGAGGAGCGCCTGCCGTGGGGCGGCCATATGGGCCATCACGCGGTGCCCGAGGTCTACAACATCATCCGCCAGCACAAGACCTCGATCGTGTTCGTGAACACGCGCGCGCAGGCCGAACTGGTGTTCGACCATCTCTGGCGGGTCAACGACGAGAACCTGGCGATCGGGCTGCATCATGGCTCGCTCGCCGTCGAGCAGCGGCGCAAGGTCGAGGCGGCGATGGCGGCCGGCAAGCTGCGCGCCGTGGTGGCGACATCGTCGCTCGATCTCGGCATCGACTGGGGTGATGTCGATCTCGTGATCCAGATGGGCGCGCCCAAGGGCGTGAGCCGCCTGATGCAGAGGATCGGCCGCGCCAACCACCGGCTCGAGGAGCCCAGCCGCGCCATGATCGCGCCGGCAAACCGATTCGAGGTACTGGAATCGTTGGCGGCCCTGGAGGCCATCGAAGCACGCGAGCTGGATGGCGATCCGCCGCGGCCGGCCTGCCTCGACGTGCTGGCGCAGCACATCGTCGGCACGGCGTGTGCCCAGCCCATCGACCGGGAAGCGTTCTTCCACGAGGTACGCCGCGCGCAGCCCTATCGCGATCTGCCGCGCAAGGACTTCGACGACACGTTCGACTTCGTGGCGACCGGCGGCTATGCGCTCGCGGCCTACGAGCGCTGGCATCGGCTGAAGCAGTTGCCGGACGGCCGCTGGATGCTCTCCTCGCCGCTGGTGGCACGGCAGTTCCGCATGAATGTCGGCACCATCGTCGAGCTGCCGCTGATCAAGGTGAAGCTGAAGCGTGGGCCGATATTGGGTGAGGTCGAGGAGGCCTTCATCCAGGGGCTGGTCTCCGGCGACACCTTCGTCTTCGCTGGCCGCCTGCTGCGCTTCGAGGGTGTGAAGGAGCTGGTGGCGCAATGCTCGCCCGCGACCGGCGGCGGCGATCCCAAGGTGCCGGCCTATGGCGGCGGGCGCCTGCCGCTCTCGACCTTCCTCGCCAACCGTGTGCGCGGCATCCTGCAGGATCCGGCGCAGCATCCCAAGCTGCCGGCCGAAGTGCGCCAATGGCTCGACATCCAGAAGTGGCGCTCGGGCCTGCCGCGCGCCGACACGCTCCTGGTCGAGGGATTCCCGCGCGGATCCAAGCAGTTCATCGTGGCCTACTGCTTCGAAGGCCGGAACGCGCACCAGACCTTGGGCATGCTGCTGACGCGCCGCATGGAGCGCCTGGGGCTGAAGCCGTTGGGCTTCGTGGCGACCGACTATGTGCTCGGCATCTGGGGCTTGCGGCCGCCCAGCCCTCAGCAGCTCGACGTGCTGTTCGACGAGGACATGCTGGGCGACGATCTCGAGACCTGGATGGACGAAAGCACGATGCTGCGCCGTTCGTTCCGCAACGTCGCGGTGATCGCTGGGCTCATCGAACGCCGCTTCCCGGGCGAGGAGAAGTCGCGACGGCAGGTCACTTTCAGCTCCGACCTGATCTACGACGCGCTGCGCAAGCATGAGCCCGACCACATCCTGCTGCGTGCCACGCGCCAGGATGCCGCGCACCAGCTTGCAGATCTCAAGCGCCTGGGCGACCTGCTGCGGCGGGCCAGGGGGCGGATCGAATATCGCCGCCTCGACCGCATCTCGCCGCTCGCCGTGCCTGTGCTGCTGGAGATCGGCAAGGAGCGCGTGCTCGACGGCACCGCCGAGGACGAGCTGCTCGACATGGCCGCGCAAGAATTGATCGATGAGGCGACGCGTTTGGCCTAGAGTTCAGGCCATGGACATTCAGAAGAAACTGACCGAATCGGTCGAGAGTGGCGCCGTACATGGCGTGATCGCGGCCGCCGCGACCGACAAGGGGCCCATCTTCGAAGGTGCGGCGGGCGGGCTCAAGATCAACAGCGTGATCTGGATCGCTTCGATGACCAAGGCGATCACGGGCGCCGCCGCCATGCAGCTCGTCGAGAAGGGCAAGCTCTCGCTCGATGAGCCTGCGGCGAAGGTCCTGCCCGAGATTGCCAGGAAAGAGGTGCTGGTGAGCATCGGCGCCGACGGTACGGTGAAGACGCGTCCACCGAAACGGCCGATCACCTTGCGGCACCTGCTCACGCACACGTCGGGCATGGGCTACGACACCTGGAACGCCGACATCTTCCGCTACGTGCAGGTGAAGGGGCCGCTCAAGCCCGCGTCGATGGAGACCCTCTCGACTCCGCTGCTGTTCGATCCGGGAGAGCAGTGGCAGTACTCGATCTCGATCGACTGGGCCGGCCTGATGGTCGAGGCGGTGAGCGGCCAGCGCCTCGACCGCTACATGACCGAGAATATCTTCACGCCCCTCGGCATGAGCGACACGGGCTTTGCGATCAGCCCCGCGATGCGGCCGCGCAAGGCCGCGGTGCATGTGCGCAAGGACGGCGGCTTCAGCCCGACCGACCATGAGCTCAACCAGTCCCCCGAAGTGTTCCAGGGCGGCGGCGCGCTCTACTCGACCGTGCCCGACTATCTCAAGTTCACGCTCGCCTTGCTGAGAGGCGGCGCGGCGATCCTGAAGCCCGAGACCGTAGCGGAGATGTACCGCAACTCGATGAACGAAGGAGTGGTCTGTCGGCCGCTGAAGTCGTATCTGCCGGCGCGCAGCGCGGACATGAATTTTGTCGACGGTATGACGTGGGGCCTCACCTTCATGATCAACCCCGAGCCGTTCCCTGGCCGACGCGCCGCCAACAGCCTGACCTGGGGCGGTCTCGCCAACTCCTATTACTGGATCGATCCAGTGAACAAGGTCACGGGCGTGTGGGCAACGCAGCTCCTGCCGTTCTACGACGCCCGGGCCGTCGCGGCCTTCGAGGATTTCGAACGCGCGGTGTACACCAGCCTCTAGTGGAAATCGCGTGAGGCGATCTTGATCACGGGCCGGTCGAGGTGGATGCGGCTGCGGTCGTAGGGTTGCCGCTTCTTCACGGGCGGTCGCTTGCTCACGCGATGGCGCGTGGCGTTGGCCTCGGGCACCTCGACGCGGCGATCGCCCTGATCGGTGCGCACCTCGTCGCCCCGGCCTGCGCGCAGTTCAAAATGACCGTCGAGATCGGCGATGCGATCGAGCTCGGCCGACCAGTCCCACAGTCGCTCGGCGACGAGGTGGATCACCCGCCCTGGCTCGCCGTTCGCGGGCTGGTCACGCTGGACCGTGCCCGCGACGCCCAGCAGGCGCGATCCCATGACGATGCGGCGATGAGCCTCGAAGACCTTGGGCCAGACCACGAGATTGGCGATACCGTGCTCGTCCTCCAGCGTGACGAAGACCACGCCCGAGGCCGTGCCGGGCCGCTGACGCACCAGCACCAATCCCGCCATCTGCAGGAAGTCGCCGCTCTGCGCCGTTCGCAGTTTCTCCGAATCTGCCATGCGCCGTTCCCGGAGCATCGGCCTCAACAAGGCGACGGGATGGGCGCGCAGAGACATCGCGAAGGAAGCGTAATCGTCAACCACCTGTTCGCCGAGGGTGAGACGGGGCAGCGTGACGGTAGGTTCGCGGTCTCGCAGCGGCTTGGTCTCCAACAACGGCAGCGAGGCTTCCGAGAAGGCCCGCACGGCCCACAGCACATCGCGGCGGGTCAATCCCATCGACGCGAAGGCATCGGCGCGCGCCAATGCCAGGATCTGCCGCTTGGTGAGCCCCCCGCGCCGCCAGACATCGGACGGATCTCGATAAGGCTGATCGGCTCGCCGCTCGACCAGCCGCTTCATGTCGTCTTCCCTGAGGCCGTTGACCTGGCGGAAACCCAGCCGCAGGGCGCAGCGCTCGACCTCGGTTTTCTCGAGCGTGCAGGCCCACTCGCTGGCATTGATGTCGGGAGGCCGGACCTCGACGTCATGTTCCTTGGCATCGCGTACGAGCTGCGCCGGAGCATAGAAGCCCATTGGCTGTGCATTGAGGAGCGCCGCGCAGAAGACTTCAGGGTAGTGATACTTCACCCAGGACGAGACATAGACGAGGATCGCGAAGCTCGCGGCATGGCTTTCGGGGAAGCCGTAATCGCCGAAGCCCTCGATCTGCTTGAAGCAACGGTCGGCGAAGTCGCGCTCGTATTCATTGGCGACCATGCCGTTGATGAAGTCTTCCTTGAGCTTGTGGATCGTGCCCGAGCGCCGGAAGGTGGCCATGGCGCGCCGCAGTTTGTCCGCCTTGGCTGGGCTGAAGCCCGCGGCGACGATCGCCATCTGCATCGCCTGCTCCTGGAAGAGCGGCACGCCCAAGGTCCGGCTGAGAACCTTTTCAAGTTCCGGCTTCGGATAAGTCACGCCCGCGGGGTTGTCCCGGTTCTTCAGGTAGGGATGCACCATGCCACCCTGGATCGGCCCCGGCCGCACGATCGCCACCTCGACCACGAGGTCGTAATAGTCGCGCGGCTTGAGGCGCGGCAGCATCGACATCTGCGCCCGGCTCTCGACCTGGAACACGCCGACCGAGTCGGCTTCTCCCAGCATGTCGTAGACCTCCGGCTCGTTCGTCGGCATGTCGATCCGGGGGCGTTTGCCGTAATGGCGTTCGATCAGGTCGAAGGCCATGCGCAGGCACGTCAGCATGCCGAGCGCCAGCACGTCGACCTTGTAGATGCCCAGAGCGTCGAGATCGTCCTTGTCCCATTCGACGACGGTGCGGTCCTCCATCGCCGCGTTCTGGATGGGGATCAGCTCATCGAGCCGGTCCGCCGTCAGCACGAAGCCGCCGACATGCTGCGAGAGGTGGCGCGGGAAGCCGCAGAGGGTCGCCGACAGTTCGAGCGCCAGGGCCAATCGAGGATCTTGGGTGTCGAGGCCGGCGTCGCGCACGTGCTTGCGTTCGACGCCGTGGCTGCCGCTGCCCCATACCGTGTCGGCCATCACGCTCAGCGTGTCGGGCGAGAGGCCGAGCGCCTTCCCGACGTCGCGGATGGCGCTGCGGCTGCGATAGGCGATGACCGTGGCGGCCAAAGCGGCGCGTTCCCGAGTCCACTTCTTGTAGATCCACTGGATCAGCTCTTCGCGCCGCTCGTGCTCGAAGTCGACGTCGATGTCGGGCGGCTCATTGCGTTCGTTGGACAGGAAGCGCTCGAACAGCACCTCGTTCTTGTCGGGGTCGACCGGGGTGATGCCGAGGCAATAGCAGACCGCGGAATTGGCTGCCGATCCGCGCCCCTGGCAGAAGATGCCCATGCGGACCGACTGTTCGACGATCTCGTGCACGGTGAGGAAGTAGGGGGCGATGCCCTTCAGGGCGATCAAGTCGAACTCTTTTTGGAGAGTATCGGCGACCTTTGCCGGCACATCCGCGCCATAGCGCTTGGCCGCGCCTTCCCACGTCAGCCGCTTCAGCTTCTGCAGCGGCGTCTCGCCATTGTACTCGATCGGGTATTGATAGGTGAGATCGGTGAGCGAGAAGGTGCAGCGTTCGACGATCTCCTGGACGCGTTCGAGCGCATGCGGATGCTTGCGGAACAGCCGGTGCATCTCCTCGGGCGGCTTGAGGTGACGCTCGGCGCTCGCAAAGCGATGGAAGCCCAGCTCCTCGACAGTGCAGGTGAGGCGGATGGCGGTGACGACGTCCTGCAGAGCGCGCCGCTCGGGCGCGTGATAATGCACGTCGTTGGTGGCGACGAAGCGCACCTTCACCCGGGTCGCGAGATTGTCGAGATAGGCCAGCCGTCGCGCGTCGTCGCCGCGGAACAGCATGTTGCCCGCGAGATAGCAGCGGTTGCCGTAGAGGCGGGCGAGCTTGCGCAGCCGATCGTGGAAGGCTTGATCCTCGATCTCGCGGGGCGGGAGAACGACGGCAATCAGGTCTTCGGAGAATTCCTCGAGGTCCTTGAAGGTGAGATCGCATTCGCCCTTGTCGGCGCGGCGGTTGCCTTGGGTCAGCATCCGCGACAGTCGTTTGTAACCCGCGAGGTTCATCGGATAGGCGAGCAGCGAATAGCCGTCGCGCGTTTCCAGCCGCGCGCCGACCAGCAGCTTGATCCAGTCTTCCTCGGGGATCGCTGTTTCGTCGTAGTATTCCTTGATCGCCGAGAAAGCGCGCACGACGCCGGCCAAGGTGTTGCGGTCGGCGATTCCAATCGCGTTGTGGCCGAGCTCGATTGCGCGTTTGACCAGCTCGCCCGGATGCGAGCCGCCGCGCAGGAAGCTGTAGTTGGTCGTGACCTGAAGCTCGGCGTATTTCACGCGCAGAACCCGTGCAGGAACCATTTGGCGCCGTTCAGCGGGCCGTCGCGGAACAGCCAGAAGCGGCCGCCGTCATTGTCCTCGACGCGATAGTAGTCGCGCACCGGCGGCACGATGTTGGCCGGCATCATTTTGCCGCTGGGTCGCGGTCGCCACCATTCGTCGGCGATGCGCTCGGGCCCCTCGATCCGCACGACCTTGTGTGCATGCCTTCGCCACAGGAACTGGCGCGGCGGATCGTCGGGCATCAGCGCCAGGACATCGATCGGCTCGGGCTGTTGCAGCAATCGCGTCGGTCGCGTGCCCTTCATCGAGGCGAGCCGCGCCCAGGCGCCGGGGAAGGCCGGTCGGGCGAGGGGCGCGGGGCGCTGCACGCGTTCGGGCAGGTGACTGTCGTGCGGGGCGAGACGCACGACGTTCTCCGTGCCGAGCCGCAACGCCAGCCGGTCGGCGAGGTCGATCGTGCGTTCCTCGCTCGCAGGCGAGGCGATCGCTTCTGCCGAAGGGAGCGTGTCCTGCACGCCGGTCCATTCCTCGACCTCGGGCGCGGCCAAAATCATCAGCTCGACGCCGAAGCCGGGATCGAGGCCGCCCAGCCTTTCCTCGAACAGCTTCATGAGCTTCGGCGCATCGCGATTGGGTCGGCTGGTGCCTATCGCGGCGCGATCGACCGAGCCGTCGACGCGATAGAGCGCCAGCTCGAGCTTGCGTGCGCCCACGCCCGCTTTGTCGAACTGCGAGCAGAGCGCGGCGAGCAGGCGGTCCGTGCCGGCGGCGATGTCCTCGGGCCGGCCGATGGGTTCCACGAAGGCAAGGCGCGTGCGGAAGGCGGGCGGCGGGCGGCGCGGCTCGATCGGCTCGTCGAGGCGGCCCAGCGCCTGGTCGAGGCGCGTGAGCGGCTGGTCGCCGAAGCGCCGGGCGAGCGGTGCGCGCGGCAGGGGGTAGAGATCGCCGATGCGACGCAGGCCGAGCTTGAGGAAGGTTTCGAGGATCGGCGTGGCCAGCCGCAGCCCGTCGACCGGCAGGCCGGCAAGCGCATCGCGCTGGCCATTCGGCGGGCAGAAAAGGTCGGCCTGCTTTTCGGCGTAGCGCGCCAGCGCCCAGGCGGTACCCGCCGTGTCGGCCATGGCGGCGCGGCAGGTGAAGTCGTGGCGCGCCAGGCGCTGCACGAGATCGGCGAGCAGGCCGCGCTCGCCCGCTTCTCCCGGACCGAACAAGTGACCGCAGCCTGTGACGTCGAGCAACAGGCCGGCATCGCCGCCGAAGCCGCCGGCGCTACAGGCTTCGATCTTGCCGTCCTTGTCGGGCTCGGCAATCGCGGCGCCCAGGGGATCGATCGCGACCCAGGGCGTGTAGCGGTCGCACCATCCCGCCAGCGCCTCGATCAGGCGGCGATCGGCCTCGGGTGCGACGCCAGTCGCGAGCAGATCGGGCAGGAGCGTGCGTGCATCGGCGAGCCGCATGTGCGTGCGCAGGCCCGCGGCACGGGCGTGTGCGTTGAGCGCCGCGAGACGCGGGCAGCCTTCGAGCCAGGCGACGGTGGCGGCGGGCTTAACCGACCAGTCTTTGCCGGAGCGCGCCAGCCGGTCCTGGGAGAGCTTGGGGAACCAGAGAGAGATGATGCGTTTCATCGTTCCACTCCAGGAGCCAGGACGGCATCTCCTCGGTCGAGGGTGTGCCAAAACGATTGCGCCGCAGTTCGACCTGCCAGCGCGCCAGCCCAAGCTCGTCGCTGTCGGAGGAAGCGGCTGAGGTGACACGCCAGCGCGTCGTGCAGACGCTTTGTGGCGGCGCGGGCTGGGCGCGCAGCAGCAGAGCGGGCACGCCGTTCTTCTCCGCGGCGAGCGACAGGCGGCGGCCGGCGGTGGGATCGGCGGCGCGCGTCTCTCCCACCACCGCGGCGAGGCCGGCGCGCAAGCCTTCTTCCATGGCCCAGAAGAGATCCTCTTCGCGCCGCGCCGTGACCATCAGCAGCCGCGCCGGATCGAACCAGGCGGCGAGCGCCGGCGGATAGGGTGGCGCATCGAACGGACCTGTCGGCTGGCGGCACCACAGGATCGTTCCGGTGCCGAAGCGGCTCAGCAGATGGGCTGTGAAGCCGAGAGCGGCTCCATCGTGCGCGGCCACGCGGCCGGATGGGGTGGGACCCGCCTCGACCTCGTGCAACGCGCCCGTCAGCAGCCCGCCTTCGGGCAGCAGGGCGTCGATCGCCGCAATCCCCAAGGCGACGGCGGACCGGCCGACCCGCTGGAGGCTATGCGCGCGTTCGAGGCGGCGAACCTGCTCGCGTAGTTCCAAGGGCAAGGAACTGTTGGCGGCCAAGGACGCAGCAGGGGGAGCAAAGGCATCTGGGGAAATGACCGGCATCGCCCCCTCGTTGATCTCTCAAATGTTGATGTTCTCTTTTTGTTCTAGTTATCGAGAGAACGAGAGTCAACGCGGCAATGCCGGCTTTTCTTGAGGTTTTAGTCGCGGTTAGCCGGTTGACCCACAATAGGTTGCGGGCCGCTCTTGATGATCCGCCACGGCCGCTGCGTCTCGCTGAAGTCGGCCCGGCTCGGACGGCCGATCATCCAGATGACCACGCCACAGGCGACGCTCAAGGCAACATACACAAGCCCCAGCACGATGATGTCGGTCATGGACCCCTCCACGCTCGTCCCCAAACCTTCCCCTGACTTCACGAGGTTCTGGCCTTCGAAACGCCGCGACCATGCAGGCTGGCCAGCAATGGCTCAGTGGCAATTCGCACAAAGCTCCAACGAGTCGTTATAGTCCGGCGGAGCGCTTGGCTTTCTCTTCGCGGGCGCCGGGGGGTTCCGTGCAGCAGATGCGACCGGCTGCGAGCTTGCGCATCATTTCCCTGTTCGAGGAACTGGGCGATGACGAACTCGTACGCATCAGCGAGCGCTGCTCGACCAGGACCTACGATCGCAACGCGCAGATCATGGGCGAGCTGGATCCGCCCAGCGACGTCTTCTTCATCCTGCGGGGCACGGCACGGGCCAACAGCATCAGCCCCAAGGGACGCGAGGTCATCTACACCGAGCTTTCCGCCGGCGACATTGTCGGCGAGTTCTCGGCGATCGACGGGCTGCCGCGCTCCTCGGCGGTGTTCGCGGTCAGCGAATGCGTCGTGGCGCGCATGCCGGCCAAGGCCTTCTTCGAGCTCCTGCGCGCCAACGGCGTGGTGGCGGCCAAGCTGGTCGAGTTGCTGGTCGCCAAGATCCGCCGCATGTCGGAGCGCGTCTTCGAGGTGAGCGCGCTCTCGGTGCGCGAGAGGGTGCGCCGAGAGCTGTTGCGGCTCGCCGCGACGGGCGAGCGCACGGGCAACAGGGTGACCATCAAGCCCGCGCCCACGCACTACATCATCGCCGCCCGCATCGGCTCGCATCGCGAGGCCGTGACCCGCGAGTTCAACCGGCTGGAGGCGGAGAAATTACTCGAGGTGGGCCGGCGGGAGATCAGCATCCTCGACATCGAGAAGCTGGAAGACGCCGACGACGAGGACTGACGGCACGAAGCTTGCGAGGCTACCGCGGATGTCCTGTCGCATTGCCCTGCTCACCCTCGCCGCTGCTTTCGCCCTGGTCGCGGGACCGGCGTTGGCGCGCTGCTCCAAGAACCTCGTCGAGGGGCCCGGCGGCCTGTCCTTCGCCTCGTTCGACGGCGTGCGGCTGGCGAGCGAGCCGTCGCCCAATCGCGCCGTCATCACCTTCGTGGGCCACGCCACCTACCAGATCGACACGCCGCGCGGCGTGCGCGCCCTCACCGACTACAACGGCATCAACGGCTTCGGCCGTCACCCCGACATCGTGACGATGAACAACGCCCACGACACGCACTTCACCGACGCGCCGGAGGAGGGGATCACCTACATCCTGCGCGGTTGGCCGAGCGAACCCGGCGAGACCGAGGCCAAGCGTGACGTCACGCTGAAGGACATGCGGGTGTGGAACGTGCCGACCAATGCCCGCGACTGGTCGGGCGGCGTGCGAATCAACGGCAATTCGATCTTCGTCTTCGCCATCGGCGATCTCTGCATCGCCCATCTCGGCCATCTGCATCAGCGGCTGACGCCCGCGCATCTCGAGGCGCTGGGCCGCATCGACGTGCTGATGGTGCCGATCGACGGCGCCTACACGATGGGCGTGCCCTTCATGACCGACGTGATCAAGGACATCGATCCCCGGGTCGTGCTGCCCATGCACTATTGGGGCCGCGGCCAGCTCGACCGTTTCATGAGCCTCCTTGCGCCACAGCAACCGGAGTTCATCTGGCCGGAGAAGCACACGATCGAGCTCGTCAAGGAGGATCTGCCCTCGAAGCTGACCGTGATCGCGGTCGCAGGCGAGGGCGGCGGCTAGCGGCCGCCTTCGAAACCCGAAAGGAACTGCGCGAGATTGCGGCCGAGATCGTCGCTGAGATAGCCGCCTTCCTGGACCAGCACCGTCGGCAGGCCGAGCGAGGCGATCTTCCTTGCCATGGCGTGGAATCCCGCGCCGGTCACCTTCAGCCCCTGCAGCGGATCGCTTTCGCTGGCATCGAGGCCCAGCGCCACGACCAGCGCGGTCGGCGCGAACTCCCTTATGCGCGCGAGGGCCTTGTCGCCGGCGGCAAGCCAGACCGAATCGGGGGAGCCCATCGGCTGCGGCAGGTTGAGGTTGAAGCCCATGCCCGCGCCGTCGCCCGTCTCGTGCGCATAGCCCCAGAAATAGGGGTAGTAGTCGGCCGGATCGGCGTGGATCGAGATCGTGAGCACGTCGGCGCGCTCGTAGAAGATGCCTTGCGTGCCGTTGCCGTGATGCACATCGACATCGAGGATCGCCACGCGCCGGTGACGGCCCTGCAGATGCTGGGCGGCGATGGCGGTGTTGTTCAAAAAGCAGAAGCCGCCCGCCATGTCGGCGAAGGCGTGATGCCCCGGCGGCCGGCAGAGCGCGTAGGCGCAGGCCTCGCCCACGAGCACCATGTCGGCCGCCGTCATGGCCACTTCGGACGAAGCAAGCGCTGCCTCCCAGGTGTGTGGCCCGATCGGGCAGGCAAGATCGGCCTGATGCCAGCCCGCGCGGCCTGCCAGCACCCTCGGATAGGAGGCGTGGGCGCGCGCCGGATGCATGTTGGGGATCACCTCGGCCGAGGCATTGGGCAGCTTCGCCCAGTCGCGCGCTGCGACCTGCAGGAAGTCGATGTACTCGGGCGTGTGGACTTTCGCGGCCGGCGCAGCGCCGTAGCTCTTGGGCGCATGCACCTCGTGGCCCGCGTCCTTTGCCGCCGCGAGGAGCCGCGTCGCGCGCTCGGGCTGCTCGGCGCTCCTCTGCTTCACGCCGCGGATGAAGAAGGTCTGCGGATCGTGGCTCGCATGCTTGTCGGAATAGACGATCTTCATGGCAGCCCGACCGCCTTGGCGTCGCGCAGGGCCGCAATCTCGCTGTCGCTGTAGCCCACACTCTTCATGATCTCGGCCGTGTGCTCGCCGACCCTCGGCGCCAGCCGGCGCACCTCGACGGGAGCATCGGAGAGCTTGATCGGATTGTTGGCCGCCAGCACTGGCCCCATGCCGGGATAGTCGTAGGTCAGGATCGAATGCCGTGCCTTGACCTGAGGATTGTCGGGCAGGTCGCTCACCAGGTTCACCGCCGAGCAAGGCATGCCGGCGGGCAGCAGCGTCGCCAGCAGCTCCTCGCACGTGTGCTGGGCGAAGCGCATCTCCATCATTGGCTCCAGTTCGGCGCGATGGGTGACGCGGCCCTCATTGGTCGCGAAGCGCGAGTCGGCCAGCCAGTCCTGGCAGCCGAGCGCCGTGCACAGGATCTTCCAAAAGGCATCGTTGGTGCCGGCGATGTAGATCGGCTTGGTCCTGGTCTTGAAGACGCGCAGCGGAAAGAGGATCGAGTTGCCGGTGCCCATGCGCATGGGATTCTCGCCGGTGAGGCCGAGATTGGTGAGCCAGTGGCTCATCAGGTGCATGCCGACATCGAACAGCGAGAGATCGAGCCGCTGGCCCTTGCCGGTCTTGTGGCGGGCGAGCAGGGCGAAGGCGATGCCGCCGGCACAGAACGCGCCGGTCGAATAGTCGACGGCCGCGGTGCCGACGCGGCACATCTCGCCGTCCTGTGGACCTGTCGCCTCGATCAGCCCGACCTCGGCCTGGATGCAGGGATCGTAGCCCGCGCGGCCGGAGTAGGGACCGGTCTGGCCGTAGCCCGACACCGAGGCGTAGATGCAGCGCGGATTTTCCTTCGACACGACATCCCAGCCGAAGCCGAGCTTGTCGATCACGCCCGGCGTGAAGGCCTCCATGAAGACGTCGGTCTTCCTGACGAGGCGCATCAGCACCCCGCGGCCCCCCTCGGTGCGCAGATCGAGCGCCAGACCGCGCTTGTTGCGGTTCATTGACGGCACCCAGCGCCCGTTGAAGTGCGGCCGGAAATGCTCGCCCTGCAGCGGCTCGACCTTGATCACATCGGCGCCCATGTCGCCCAGGATCTGGCCGGCTGTGGGACCCGCGATGACTTGCGTGAGGTCGAGGACCAGCGTGTCGGAGAGCGGAAGCATGTCCCGAGCAGTAGCGCCTTTGTCGGCGGTGTGCCACTGATGCCTCGACCGAGGAGTTGCCATGCAAACCGCCGACCGCCCCAATCTCAGGATCGATGCCGACCGGCTGTGGTCGAGCCTGATGGAACTGGCTGAGATCGGCGGCACGGAGAAGGGCGGCGTGTGCCGCATCGCGCTCACCGATCTCGACCGCCAGGGCCGCGATCTCTTCGTGCGCTGGGCCAAGGAGGCGGGCGCGACGATCAAGGTCGATCAGCTCGGCAACATCTTCGCGCGTCGCGAGGGCCGCGATCCCGGCAAGCCGCCTATTATGACGGGCAGTCATCTGGATACGCAGCCAACGGGGGGCAAGTTCGACGGCGCTTACGGCGTGATGGCGGGCCTCGAAGTGCTGCGCGTGCTGCACGATTCAAACTATGTCACCGAGGCGCCGATCGAGGTCGCCGTCTGGACCAACGAGGAAGGCTGCCGGTTCGCCCCGGCGATGGTGGCATCGGGCGTGTTCGGCGGCGCCTTCACGCTCGACCACGCGCTCTCGATCAAGGACCGCGATGGCGTCAGTTTCGGCGAGGCGCTGAAGCAGATCGGCTATGACGGCAAGGAACCCGTCGGAGGGCGGAAAGTCGGCGCCTTCTTCGAGGCGCATATCGAACAGGGCCCGATCCTGGAACGCGAGAGGAAGACGATCGGCGTCGTCACGGGCGCGCAGGGTCAGCGCTGGTATGAGATCTCGTGGACCGGCATGGAGAGCCATGCCGGCACCACGCCGATGGAAGGCCGGCGCGATGCGCTGGTGGGGGCGGCCGAGCTGATCGTGAAGGCCCGTGAGATCGGCAACCGGCCCAATGGCCGCTCGACCATCGGCGTGATCGAGAGCCAGCCGCAATCGCGCAACACGATCCCCGGCCGCGTGTTCATGACCGTCGACTTCCGCCATCCCGACAACGATCAGCTCACCGAGATGGACGCGGAGATGCGTGCGGCGGCGGCCGACATCGCCAAGCGCCATCGCCTCGAGGTCAAGATCGAACAGATCTGGTACTTCCCGCCATCGCCCTTCGCCAAGGAGCTTGTCGAGTCGGTCCGCCGTGGCGCGGAGACGGCCGGCTATACGCACATGGACATCGTGAGCGGTGCCGGCCACGACGCCTGCTATGTCAGCCGCGTGGCACCGACGGCTATGGTCTTCGTGCCCTGCAAGGACGGCATCAGTCACAACGAGATCGAGGACGCGAACAAGCCCGACATCGGTGCGGGCTGTCAGATCCTGCTGCAGGCGATGGTGGAACGGGCCAATGCCTGACACGGAAGTCGTACCGCCGCCGCGCATCGAACCGCGCGGTGGGAGCCTGGTCTCGACCGGGACGGCGGCGCTGGTGGCAACGGTCGCGGGCGTGGGTGGCACCTTGCCGGTCGTGCTTGCCGCAGCGCACGCCATGGGCGCGACGCCTGCCGAGGCAAGTTCCTGGGTCGCGGGCCTCGGCATCGCCACGGCCGCGAGCTCGCTCTATCTTTCGGCGCGCTATCGCATGCCCATCACTGGCGCGTGGTCGACCTCGGGCGCGGCGCTGATCGCCTCGACGCAGGGCGTGCCGGGCCTGCGTGCCGCCGTCGGTGCCTTCGTGCTGGCAGGCGCGCTGATCCTGCTGACGGCGATCGTGCGGCCGCTCGCGCGCCTGATCGAGAAGATTCCGGCCAGCATCGCCTCGGCCATGCTCGCCGGTATCCTGCTGCACCTGGTCGTGATCATGGTCGAGCAGGTGCCTGTCCAGCCGTTGCTCGTCCTGCCCATGATCGTGCTCTTCCTCGTCGTGCGTGTGCTGATGCCGGCGCTGGCTTCGCTGATCGTGCTCTTCGCGGGAGGGCTGATCGCCTGGGCTTTAGGCCTGGTGAAGCCGATCCCGCCGCTCGGTCTGTCCCACCTGGAAGTCATCGTTCCGATATGGGATGTCGCCACGCTGATCGGCCTCGGCGTCCCGCTCTATCTCGTCACCATGGCTTCGCAGAACTTGCCGGGCTTCGCCGTGCTGCGCAGCGCCGGCTACGAGCCGCCGACCCAGGCCTCGCTCGCGGTGACTGGCGGCGCATCGGTCGTCACGGCGTTCCTCGGCGCCCATACGTCGAACCTCGCCGCCATCTCGGCAGCGCTCTGCGCCGGTCCCGACGCGCATCCCGATCCGGCCGAGCGCTGGAAGACGGGGATGTTCTACGCCTTCTTCTGGGGGCTGATGTCGCTGTTCGGCGCCTCGCTGGTCGGCCTGTTCGGTGCCCTGCCGCCCGCGCTGCTCGCGACCATCGCCGGCACTGCGCTCTTGGGCTCGACGGCCGGCGCCATGGGCCAGGCGCTTGCGCACGAGAAGGAACGGCTGGCCGCGGCCGGCACGCTCGCCGTCACAGTCTCGGGCGTGACCCTGCTCGGCGTCGGCTCGGCCTTCTGGGGCCTCGTCTTCGGCCTGCTGGTGCTGGGTCTGGAGCGGGTCTTCAGACGGCGCTAGGAAAGCGCGCGCCGTAGCTCTCCAGCGGCAGCTCCAGGGCGCGGCAGAGGAAGCTGATCGTGTGGTAATAGCCGACCAGCGCGATCACCTCGAGCATCTGCGCCTCGTCGAAATGCATCCGGGCGCCGGTCCAGGTCTCCTCGCCGATGGTGCGCCGGTTGACGAGATCGTCGACGGCGGCGATCAAGGTCTGCTCTTCAGCGGTCCAGCAGGCGGCATCGGCCGGGCCGTCCACGGTCGCGGCGATCTCGGCCTCGCCGAACTTCACCTTCTCGGCGAAGAAGGCGATATGCACGCCCCATTCGTACTCGGCGCCGAGCCGGGCCGTCGTGCGGTCGATCACGATCTCACGCTGGCGGAGGCTGAGCGGTCCCTTGTCGAGCAGACCGCCGGCGAACACCTTGCCGAAGATGCGGGGGCTCCTTGCCATGGTGCGGAACAGGACCAGTGGGGCGACCCCGGGCGGCATGACGCGGGCCAGGGCTTCGGCGATGGCCGGCGAATAGGGAGAGGAGGCGGGTTCGATGCGTGTCATGCTACAGTTTCTGGAGCAATTCGATATCGAATGCTACACAAAATGTAGCAATGGAGTGAAATAGATGGTGAAGAGGGTCCGCGGCTCGCGCACCGGCCGGCCGATCATGGTCCTGCTCGATCTGCTGGGCCGGCGTTGGGTGCTGCGTATCGTCTGGGAGTTGCGTGACGAGCCGAGGCGGTTCCGTGACCTGCAGGACGCGATCGGCGCCAGCCCGACCATCGTCAATACGCGCCTGGCCGATCTGCGCGAGGCGGGACTTGTCGAGCTGGATCCGGACGCAGGCTATCGCCTTACGGCGCTGGGCCGGGAGTTGTTCCAGCTTTTCCTGCCGCTGCATCTCTGGTCGGAAAAATGGGCGAGGGCCCTGGCGTAGGATGTGTCTTGACACCCTCGGTGGCTGTTTCACACTGACGGGTGGCTTGTTCAGAGGAGAATCACCGTGGCTTGGAAGACTCCGCGTATCGTCGAGATCGCCGTGGGCATGGAAATCAACTCCTACGCCTGCGCCGACCTCAAGAAGTAATCGGCTTATCGACACATCCCGCGGCTGAACGGCCGCGGGATTGTCATTTCGGGCGGTCGGCATGAGGGCCGTCGTTCTGGGTGCCGCCGCCGGCGGCGGCTTTCCCCAGTGGAACTCCAACGCAGAGGCCTGCCGCCGTGCGCGGGCAGGCGACAGGGGCGCCAGGGCGCGCACCCAGGCGTCGCTTGCGGTGAGCGGCGATGGCGAGCGCTGGTTCCTGATCAACGCCTCGCCCGATCTGCGCGAGCAGATCCAGGCGCAGTCGATCCTTCATCCCAAACGAGCTCTGCGGTCCTCGCCCATCGAGGGGGTGATCCTGACCGGCGCCGATGTGGATGCGATCGCGGGGCTGCTGCACATGCGCGAGCGCCAGACCTTCACGCTCTATGGCAGCGAGCGCGTGCTCGCGGTCCTGAGAGCCAATCCGATCTTCAACGTGCTGTCGGATGAATGCGTGAAACGCTGTTCCATACCGCTCGGCCGGCCGTTCGAGCCAAGACATGTCGACGGCAGTGCGAGCGGCCTGCAGGTCGAGCTGTTCGACGTGCCGGGCAAGGTCGCGCTCTTCATGGAGACAGGTGACACGGCGCAGGAGCTGGCCGGCAGGCCGGGCGACACGGTCGGAGTCGAGATCCGTCAGGGAGCGGGGCGGCTGGCCTACGTCCCCGGCTGCGCGCGCATGACACCCGAGCTGAAGAAGCGGCTCGCGGGCGCGTCGGTCGTGCTGTTCGACGGCACGCTGTGGCAGGACGACGAGATGATCCGCCTCGGTCTCGGTCCCAAGACCGGCCAGCGCATGGGCCATATGAGCGTGAGCGGGACCGAGGGCACGGTCGAGGCCTTCCGCGACATACCTGTGCGGCGCAAGATCCTGATCCACATCAACAACTCGAATCCGATCTTGATCGACGACTCGGATCAACGCCGCAGTCTCGCCAGGGATGGCTGGGAAGTGGCCTATGACGGCATGGAGGTGAGCCCGTGAGGAGTGAGGCCCAGCGCGACGATCGCCTGCGGACCGGCGATGAGCTCGAGGCGGAGCTGCGCGCTATCGGCGCCGAGCGCTATCACCACCTGCATCCGTTCCACAAGCTGTTGCACGGCGGCAAGCTCAACCGCCAGCAGATCCAGGCCTGGGCGCTGAACCGCTACTACTACCAGGCGATGATTCCCATCAAGGATGCGCATGCGCTCTCCAAGCTGCCGACCTCGGAGCTGCGCCGTGAATGGCGCCGCCGCATCATCGATCACGACGGCGATGCGGAAGGCACGGGCGGCATCGAACGCTGGCTGAAGCTCGCCGAGGGCGTGGGCCTCGACCGCGACTATGTGATCTCGACCAAGGGCATCCTTCCCGGCACGCGCTTCGCCGTGGAGGCCTACGTGAACTTTGTGCGCGACAAGCCGCCGCTCGAGGGCATTGCCTCGTCGCTCACCGAGATGTTCTCGCCCAACATCATCGCCGACCGGGTGGCGGGCATGCTCGCCAACTATTCGTTCATCACGCGCGACACGCTCGCCTACTTTACGCCGCGTCTCACGCAGGCGCCGCAGGATGTCGACTTCGCGCTGCGCTATGTGAAGGCCGAGGCCAGGACGCGCGCCGATCAGGAACTGGTGCTCGACGCGCTGCGCTTCAAATGCGGCGTTCTGTGGTCGCAGCTCGACGCACTCTATCTCGCCTATGTCGAGCCCGGCTTCATCCCGCCGGGCGCTTTCGTGCCGAAGTAGCCATGGAACGACTCACCGTCTCTGACGCAAGCGCGCTCCGGATCGCGCCGCACATCGTCTTCCGCTTCGACGAGACGCGGCAGAAATGGATCATGATGGCGCCCGAGCGGCTGATGCTGCCGGACGAGCAGGCGGTCGAGATCCTGCAGCTCATCGACGGCAAGACGAGCGTCGGCGGTATCATCGATTCGCTCGCCAAAAAATATTCCCAGGCGCCGCGTGAAGAGATCGCCAAGGATGTCACGGCCATGCTGCAGGACCTGGCCGACAAGGGTTGTCTGGCCGATGCCAACGCAGGTTGACCCGCCTCTGGCGCTGCTGGCGGAGCTGACGCACCGCTGTCCGTTGCGCTGTCCCTATTGCTCCAACCCGGTCGAGCTCGAGCGCTCGGCGAGCGAGCTGTCGCGGGAGGAATGGCAGCGCGTGTTCACCGAAGCGGCGGCGTTGGGCGTGCTGCAGGTCCATCTCTCGGGCGGCGAACCGATGGTGCGGCGCGACCTGCCGGCGCTGATCGCCACGGCCAACGGGAAGGGCATCTACACGAACCTCATAACGTCAGGCACGTTGGGCGGCGAGGCCGAGCTGCGGGAGTTCGCGGCGGCGGGCTTGAAGCACGTGCAACTGAGCTTTCAGGATTTCACCGCTAAGACCAACGACCGCATCGCAGGCCTTGCCGGCGCGCACGAGAAGAAGATGAAGTTCGCCGCCGCCGTGCGCGCGGTGGGTTTGCCGCTCACGGTCAACATGGTGGTGCACCGCCAGAACCTTGCTGGCCTGCCGCAGATGATCGACATGGCGCAGGCGCTGGGCGCCCGGCGGCTCGAGATTGCGCATGTGCAGTACTACGCCTGGGCGCTGATCAACCGCGCGGCGTTCCTGCCGAGCCGCGAGCAGCTCGACGAGGCGACGCGCATCGTCGAGGCGGCGCGCGAGAGGCTGAAGGGCGTGCTGGCGATCGACTATATCGTGCCCGACTATCACGCGGTGCGGCCGAAATCCTGCATGAACGGCTGGGCGCGCCAGTTCCTGAACGTGACACCGTCGGGCAAGGCGGTGCCCTGCCATGCCGCCGAGACGATCAAGGATCTCGATTTCCCGTCGGTGCGCGAGCAGAGCCTCGCCGACATCTGGTATCGCTCGGAGGCGTTCAACAAGTTCCGCGGCACCGACTGGATGCCCGAGCCCTGCCAGAGCTGCGATCGCCGCGAGATCGACTGGGGCGGCTGCCGTTGCCAGGCGCTGATGCTGGCGGGCGATGCCGCGCGGACCGATCCAGTCTGCGCGCTATCACCCGACCATGTGCTGGTCGAGCAGGCGCTCAACGAGACGTCGCGCCTGCCGGCTGAGTTCGTCTATCGCCACTTCAGCTAGGCGGTTTGGCCACTTTTGTGGAATTTCAATCACTTAGCGGAAGGGGGGTGGTGAGACTCCGAGACTCGGCGCCAAAAGCCTTATGGAATCGGCATCGAACCGATCTCACGCCCCTGAGACTCGAGGTTCGGGGGCGTGAGACTCGTAGTCTAACGGGCGACGACCCGCTGCTCTTCCAATCGGTCCGTGGCCGGCGGCGGGGTGCGCGAAAGGTCGGCCAGCTCCTTGCGCAGTTCGGGCGTCATGTCGATCTTGACCGAGGCGAGCGAGTCCTTGAGCTGGTCGGTGTTGCGCGCGCCGATGATGGGTGCGGTGACAGCCGGGTGCGAGCCGACCCAGGCGATGGCGGCGCTCACCGGATGCAGGCCGCGCTGCTTGCAGAAGGCGACGTACTTCTCGGCCACCTCGGCCATCCATTCGTCGCCGTAGCGCGCCTCGTACATCTTGTTGGTCTTGAGCCGGCCCGAGTTGCTGCCGGCGACGTACTTGCCCGACAGCATGCCCGCAGCACCTGGGCTGTAGGGCACGACCGAGAGCCCGTTCGCCTGGGCCATCGGCAGGATCTCGACCTCGGCCTGGCGCTTCACGAGATTGTACATGGGCTGGATGACCTGCAGCCGCGACCAGCCGCTCTGCTCCTGGATGTCGACGGCGCGCTGCGTCTGCCAGGCCGACCAGTTGGACACGGCGGAGTAGATGATCTTGCCGGCGCGAGTCAGGTCCTCCAGCGCGCGCATGGTCTCCTCGATGGGCGTCACCGCGTCGTAGCGGTGCATGAACAGCACGTCGATGCGATCGGTCTGCAGGCGCTTGAGGCACAGTTCGACGGCATGCGCGATGTGGCGCCGCGAACCGCCCCTGGCGTTCACGTCAGGGCGGATGGGATTGAACACCTTGGTGGTGATGACGAGGTCGTCGCGCTCGCCCTTGATCAGCTTGCCGAGGATCTCCTCCGACTTGCCCTTGCTGTATTCGTTGGCCGTGTCGAAGAAGTTGATGCCGGCATCGCGCACCGCCCTGTACATGGCGGCCGAGGTCGCCTCGTCGGCATCGCCGCCGAAGGACATGGTGCCGAAGCAGAGTTCGGAAACGGAGACGCCGGTGCGGCCGAGAGGCTTGGTTTTCATGGCCGCGATCCTAGCTCAGGGCAGACCGTTGCGTACATGCGCGCGATAGGCCGGACGCTCGGTCAACTTTTCGTAATAGGCGGCGACGGCCGGATAGTGCGGCTTGTCGTCGAACTTGAGGCAGAACCAGCGATTGACCACGAGGCCGATGGGGATGTCGCCGACGGTGAAGGTATCGCCGCAGACATAAGGCCCCGACTTGGCGAAATGCTCCTCGAGCTGGCCGACTTCCTTGGTGATCTGCTTGCGGCCGGTCTCGACGAACCAGGGATTGTTCCACGGCGGCTCGTTCAGCATGCCCCCCAGGAACGCGCCGCGCAGCGAGATCGAGGTCTCGTAGTTGGCCCAGTCCATCCATTGCTCGACATGGCAGCGCTTCACGGGATCGCGCGGATAGATCGAATCGGGCCCGTGCCTGGTCGCGAGATAGCGCACCACGGCGTTCGATTCGCGCAGGATCACGCCGTCGTCGATCACGGCGGGGATCAGGCCGATCGGGTTGATCTTGAGGAAGTCCGGGGTCGAGGTCGGCGTGTAGCCGCGGCCCCAATCCTCGCGCTCGAAGGGGATGTTGAGCTCGTCGCAGATCCACAGCACCTTGCGGACGTTGAACGAATTCGCCCGGCCCAGAATCCTCAGCAATGGCGGCTCCCGCGATGATCTTTTCGACGGCCCCTCTCGTAGCAGGACCATGAGCGACATCAAGCGCGTCTGGACCCTCTGTTTCGCAGCGCTGGCGAGTGCGTGCGCCTCGACGACTGTCGTCAGCGACGAGGATTACGCGGTGCCGTACGATTACCGGGAATTCCGTGCGCAACGGGAGGTGGCGGTCGTCATTGCCGGGGCACCGTCGCCCGACCGGGTGCGGGCGTCGCTGCAGGCCGGCGCGCCGCGCTCGTGGCCGACCTTTGTCGTGGGCGATACGGCCGTTCGATATCGCCTCGTGCTCGTGTTCGATCCCGCGCCCGGGATCACGGCGGCCAGGGTCTGTCGCGGAGAGACGCCGACGATGCCCGCCGTCGATCGTCGCCTGTCGGTCTTCGCCGTCTATTGCCGTGCCAGCCAGCCGATGTCGCAGGCCATGGGGCGGGCGCCGGCCGACCGGATGGACGACCTCTTCAAGGACCTGCTGCCGGCCGTGTTCAGCGACTCGCCGGTTGTTCGACCGATCCACGGTTATCCCGGCGGCCTGCTTTAGGGCGCAACGCCGGCAAGCCGAGCCGCTTCAGCAAGTCGGGCGGATCGGTCTCCTCCGGCAGGCGGCCGATGCCGAGGCGCGCGAGGAACTGGCCGACCGAGGGGCGCGAGGTCGCGACACAGAACGGCACCGAAAGCGCGAGGCCACCCGCGATCAAGACGAACATGCAGGGCAACGCCGAAGGCTGCAGAATCGCGAGCGTGCCGAGGCTCGCTGTGCCGAGCATCGTCTGCGGCCAGAGTTGCTTCCAGGCCTGCCTCCAGCCGACGACATGATCGTCGCGCGTCTGGCCGATCCAGCCGATGGCGCGGCCAAAGGGCAGTCCTGCGAAGAAGAGCGTGTGGCAGACCCACAGGATGGGCGAGAAGAGCAGGAAAAACGTCGTCTCGAGGAGGACACTGGCGAGGAAGCGCAGCGGGCCGCCGAAGCCGCGCCGCAGCTCGGGCCGGGCCAGCACATCGATTGTCGTGGCGATCTTTGCCGAGAACCACATGAAGAGGACCATCGCCAGCAGCGCCGTGCCATAGACGGGATCGAGCACGGCCGACGGCGTCGGCCCCCGCGCGAGCGCCCAGGTCCCGGCGACCAGCAGCCCGACCCAGGCGGGTGAGCCGAGGAACATCATCATGGCGAAGAAGAGCTGGAAGCGGCTGGTGGGCTTGAGGCCGGGCAGGCCGATGAAGAAGACATATTGCAAGGTGCCCTGCAGCCAGCGCTGGTCGCGGCGCATGTATTCGATGAGGGTCGGCGGGTTCTCCTCCCAGCCGAGCTCTTCTTCCGGCAGTACGCGCACGTGATAGCCGGCACGGCGCATCAGCGCCGCCTCGATCTGGTCGTGGCTGAGCACAGGACCGCGCAGGATGCCCTTTCCGGGCAGCGGCTTGATCTCGCAATGCGCCTTGAAGGGCGCGATGCGGATCACCGCGTTGTGGCCCCAGTAGGGCCCGCAATCGGCCTGCCACCAGGCGCTGCCGATGGTCCAGGAGCGCATGCCGAGACGCATGCCGAACTGGAAGAGGCGGGCGAAGGCGCTGGTCGTCGGCATGCCGATCACCAGCCCCTGCAGGATGCCGAGCTTGGGATCCGCCTGCACGACGCCGACCATCCGGCGAAGCGCCGCGGCCGTCACGAAGCTGTCGGTATCGAGCGTGACCATCAGTTCGTGCCTGTCGCCCCAGCGTTCGAGGAAGTCGCGGATGTTGCCCGCCTTGAAGCCCGCATTGATCTCGCGCCGGCGATAGATGAGCGGCAGATGAGCTGCCCACTTGGCCGACAGCGCGCCGAAGGCCTCTTCCTCGGCGGCGGCGATGTCCGGCCGGCTGGTGTCGCTCAGCACGTAAACGTGAAAGCGGTCGGCCAGACGGTCGGCCACGATGTCGTCCATCATGACGTCGAGATTGCGCACCACCCGGTCGGGCCGCTCGTTGCGCACGCACATGACGATGGCGGTCGAGGCGGTGATTTCAGGCGGCATGACCGCAACGGAAGCGCGCGTGAAGCGCATGATGACGAAGCCGATGGCGGCGTTCCAGAAGCCGACCGTGAACCAGGGCGAAGTCAGCGCCAGCAGCAGGAGCAGCAGCAGGTCGAGCCCGTCGAAGCCGCCCGCCGACAAGGTGAGGGCGGCGAGCGTCAACAGGACGACAGTCGAGAGCAGCACCAGCGCCGTGAAGACGAGGCGGCGGACGAGGATGCGATCGGTCAGGGAATGCGCTCCGAAGGAGAGCCATGATAGCGTGCCGAATGGCCAACGAGATCACATCGCCTTGAGCGAATCGGCGCACGCGCTCTGGTATGTCGCGCCGGGCCGGGCGGAGATTCGCGAGGAGAGGCTGGGGCCGTTGGCGGACGGCTGTGTGCGCGTGCGTGCACTGCATGGGGCGCTCAGTCGCGGCACTGAGGCATTGGTGTCGGCCGGCAGGGTGCCGTCCTCGGAATTCCAGCGCATGCGCGCGCCCTTCATGGCGGGCGAGTTCCCGTTTCCGGTGAAATACGGCTACGCGACGGTGGGCGAGGCCGACGGCCAGACGGTCTTCAGCCTGCATCCGCATCAGACGCTGTTCGATATTCCGGCTGCAGCGGCAATTCCGGTGCCGCCCGATGTGCCGCCTGAGCGGGCAATCCTTGCCGCCAACATGGAGACGGCGCTGAATGCCCTCTGGGATGCAGGCGAGGGACCGTTCGAACATGTTGCCGTCGTGGGCGCCGGTGTGGTCGGTGCGCTCACCGGCTATCTGTGTCGCAAGCTCGCGCGGGCCGACGTGACTCTGATCGACACCGATCCGGCGCGTGCCGCCGTTGCCTCGGCGCTCGGTTTGCGCTTCGGTGTGCCGCCGGCCGACTGCGGCCTGGTCTTTCATGCCAGCGCCACCGCAGCCGGTCTGGCAACGGCGCTCGACCTCGCGGCCGACGAGGCCACGATCATCGAACTGAGCTGGTACGGCGACACGCCTGTCTCCGCGCCCTTGGGCGGCGCGTTCCACAGCCGGCGGCTGAAGCTGATCGCGAGCCAGGTCGGCAAGGTGGCGCCGTCGCATCGCCGTGAATGGTCGCACCGCCGTCGTCTGGAGAAGGCGCTGAGCCTGCTGGCCGACGACCGTCTCGACGTACTGCTCGAGCCGCCTGTGGCCTTCGCCGGCTTGCCTGCCACGTTGCCGCGAATTCTGGCGCCCGGCAGCGGCATCCTGTGCCAACGCATCGACTATTGAGGAGGCTCGTTTGTTCGCAGTCGAGGTTCGCGACCACATCATGATCGCGCATTCTTTCAAGGGCGCGGTGTTCGGCCCGGCGCAGGCGCTGCATGGCGCGACCTTCGTGATCGATGCTGCTTTCATGGCAGAGACGCTCGACGCCAACGGCATCGTGATCGACATCGGGCGTGCGCACGAGGCGCTGAAGTCGATCCTGGGCCCGTTGAACTACAGGAACCTCGACGAGATCCCGGCCTTCGCTGGCCGCAACACGACGACGGAAGTCATCTGCCGGCACATCCATGACCGGCTCGCCGAGACGGCGCGCGAGGGCGGGTTGGGGCGTGCAGGTAACGAGCTGAAGGCGATCCGGGTCACCGTGCTCGAATCGCACGTGGCGCGAGCCTGGTACGAGGCGCCGCTGTGGCCCAACGGCTGACCTTCGCCGTTCCGGGCGACCTCGATGCGCCGACCGGCGGCTACGGCTATGACCGCCGCATCATCGCCGAGCTACGGGGCCTCGGCTGGGATGTCGAGATCGTCCGACTCGGCGATCCGCGGTGCCTGCTCGCCGTCGAGGCGGAGCGGACCATCGTCGTCGACGGGCTCGCCTTCGCCCTCATGCCCGAGGTGGCGGCGCTCCGGCCGATGGTGGCGCTGGTCCATCATCCGCTCGCCTATGAGACCGGTCTCTCCGCAGAAGAGGCGGCGCGGCTCTGCGACAGCGAACGGCGGGCACTTGCTTCGGCGCAGAAGGTCATCGCGACCAGTGAGACGACGGCCAGCCTGTTGATCGCCGACTATGCGGTGCCGCGCGAGCGTACCGTCGTCGTCCCGCCGGGCACGGATCGCGTGCCCTTCTCTCGTGGCGGGGGCGGCCTGCTCTCGGTCGGCAGCATCCTGCCGCGCAAGGGCTTCGAGCTGCTGGTCGAGGCGCTGGCGCGGCTTGGCGATCTCGACTGGCATCTCACCATCGCCGGCGACCGCACGCGCGATCCGGCTGCGGCGGCGCGGCTCGATGAGGCCATTCGGCGCCATGGGCTCGGCAAGCGGATCGAGACGACCGGCGCGGTGTCGGCCGAACGGCTCGCCGCGCTCTACGAGCGGGCGGATGTCTTCGTGCTGGCCTCGCTCTTCGAAGGTTACGGCATGGCCTATGCCGAGGCTTTGGCGCACGGCTTGCCGGTGATCGGCACGACCGGCGGCGCCATACCCGGCACGGTACCCGAGTCCGCCGGCCGCCTCGTGCCGCCCGGCGACGTCAATGCTTTGGCCGACGCGCTGCGCGATATCATTGCCGACAAGGCACTTCGCGAGACCTTGGCGAACGGCGGCCGCGAAGCAGCGAAGGCTCTGCCGAGCTGGGCCGACTCAGGCGCCCGCTTCAGCGATGCCCTCAGGCGAGGTGTTTCTTGAAGTGCGCGATGGTGCGTTCCCAGGAGAGCTTGGCGGCGGCTTCCTGGTAGCGCGGCGTGGAGTTGTTGTGGAAGCCGTGCTGCGTGCCGGGATAGGTGTACTGCTCGTAGCTCACCCCGGCGGCCTTGAGCGCGGCTTCGTAGGCGGGCCACATCGAATCGATGCGCTCGTCGTTCTCCGCGTAGTTGATCAGCATCGCCGCCTTGATGTCCTTCACCATCGCGGTCACGGGTGCCGCGCCGTAGTAGGGAACGCCGGCCTTGAGATCGGCCCCGAGCTCGACGGCGAGGAAGTTCGTCGTGCCGCCGCCCCAACAGAAGCCGGTGGCGCCGAGCTTGCCCGAGGAGAGCGCGTGCGCCTTCAGGAACTTGGCGCTGTTCACCATGTCGGTGCGGAGCTTGTTCTGGTCAAGCTTGGCCTGCAGCTCGCGTCCATCGTCGTCGTTGCCGGGATAGCCGCCGACCGGGAACAGGCCGTCCGGCGCCAGGGCGAGAAATCCTTCGACGGCACAGCGCCGCGCCACGTCCTCGACATAGGGGTTGAGGCCGCGATTCTCGTGGATCACCAGCACGGACGGGAACGGTCCCTTGCCGGCCGGCTGCACGAGGTAGCCGCGCATCTGGCCGGAATTGCCGCCGGGCGAGGGATAGTTGACGTAGTGCGCCTTGATGCGTTCGTCGGTGAACGAGATCGTCTGTGCCTGGGCGTAGCGCGGCATCAGGGCCTGCGCCATGGCGAGCCCGCCCGCGATCGCGGCCGCCTGCTTGAAGAACGAGCGCCGGTCGATGCGGCCGTGGCAATATTCGTCGTAGAGATCGAAGACGCGCTGGTCGATCCAGCTCTGGGTCACTTCCGTCGGCTGATCCAACATGTCCGGTCTCCTCAGTTGAGCCTGGCCGCTTCGGCCATCACCTCGATTGCCGCGAGCTGGCGGGAGCGTACGCTGAGAGAATCCGCGCCGCTATCCTCCCAGGCGCGATAGCGTTGCTTGATGCGCGCGGGCGGGCCGACCAGCGATTTCATGTCGACCCACTCGTCGGGCACGGCGGCGATCGCCTCGTCCTTGTGCTTGGTGAGATAGAGTTCCTGGATGCGCTTGGCCGCGTCGCCGAATCCGCGCCGCACCATGATATCGTTGTGGAAATTCTTGGTCTTGTGGCCCATGCCGCCGACATAGAGCGCGACCTCGGGCTTCAGCTTTTGCAGGGCGCCCTTCACGTCGTCTTCGACCTCGACATGGACCGAGCCCTGGATCGCGAAATTGTGAAAGCCCTTGCCGTTGCCGGCGCGCTTGAAGCCCTCTTCGAGCCACGGCCGGTATTCGTCCATGGCACCCGGCACGAAGCCCATGGGAAGCCAGCCGTCGGCGATCTCGGCGGTGAGCTTCACCGTGCTCTCGCTGCCCGTGGCAAGATAGATCGGGATCTGGTTCATGTGCAGGATCGACTTCAGCGGCTTGGCGAGTCCCGCTGAGCCCTCGCCTGTGTAGGGCAGCGAGATTTCCTTGCCAGCATGCGTCACCGGCTCCTCGCGCGCGAAGATCTTCCGCATGATCGCGACGTAGTCCTTCATGCGGTAGTAGGGCCGGCCCCAGGGCTGGCCATACCAGCCTTCGACGATCTGCGGACCCGAGACGCCGAGGCCTGCGATGAAGCGGCCGCCGCCCGCCAGCGCATCGACTGTCGCGGCCGACATGGCGGCATTGGCGGGCGTGCGGGCGGCAAGCTGCATGATGCCGGTGCCGAGCTTGATGCGCTTGGTGAGCGCCGCGATGTAAGCGAGCGGCGTGACGGCATCCGAACCATAGGCCTCGGCCGTCCACACCGAATCGTAGCCCAGCTCCTCGGCGCGCTGGATCAGCTTGATGGGGATGTCGAGGGTGGCGCGGGAATAGCCGATCGAGAGGCCGAGCTTCATTTTCTAGTCCCTCCAGAAATAGTTGCCGAGCTTGGGCAACTCTCCCTCTGTCAACGGCCGAGGCGCCTCGATCATGCCATCGTCGAGCGACGCGCGCACGACGAGGCTGAGCGACGGGTAGGAAACGGCGTCTTCCTCGAACCAGTATACCCGGCCGAGAAGAGGCGGCAGGTTTTTCAGGGCGATGACGCCTTGTTGGCCGCGGACGGTCGCGCGCACCGAGTCCAGGAAGGCGCTCCAGGTGATCGTCGACGCCACCACCGACGGCAGCGCCGCGAGCAGCATGGCGAAGAAGAAAAGCAGGCAGCGTCGGGCGGCGGCCTCCGTCTCGAGGGTGGAGAAGACCGGCAGGGCGCGCACGACGTCGATCTTCCGGACGGCGATCACGGCGACGATGGCGAGAATGATCAGTACGGCGATGGCGCGCGCGAGGTAGTGCTCGGCGGTGAGCGCGGGATAGGCAGGCGCCACGAGGGCGGCCAGCGGGGAAAGGGCGAGGATCACCAGCAGCGGCGCGGCCGCGAGATAGGGGCGATTGCCGCGCAACGCGGTGGGCTGGGCGATCGCCCAGGCCACGAGACACAGGCTGGCCGCCACCATCAGGTCGAGCGGAATGTGGCGCCAGGTGACGAAGCTCGTGTCGGTCACGTGCACGAGATACCGGCTGCCGATCCTGACAACCGACGCCATGGCGACCGGCGCGCTCGCCAGGAAGAGCAGGATCGCCAGGAACCCCAGGAACGTCGCGATGTCGCCGCGCTTGGCGGGCCGGAGCCAGGCATAGGCCAGCAGGGACGGAAGTCCCGCGGCGGCCGCGACGAGCATTGGCTTCACGTCGGCCAGCGCCAGGACCGAGACGGCGATCGGCACGAACATGAAAAGCAGCGTTTCTTTCGTCGTTCCGGGCCGGGGCAGACGAAGATCGATCTTCGGCGCGATGAGGACGATCATCGCCGCAAGCAATGGGCCAAAAAACAGGAAGCTTTCGTAGGAGCGCAGAGCGGCGAGGCCGAACAAGGTCAGGACGGAGCCATCCAGCATGTTCCAGCGCCGGCAGGTCGAGATCCAGACGGCGGCCGCGACGGCGAGCGCGTATCCGGTATTGTATTCGCCGACGATGAAGGTCGAGGTCGTGAAGAAGGCGAGGGCGATGGCGGCGATTACGGCGGCGAGCAGCAGCGTGTCGTCCTTGGCACGCGTCAGGGCCATCTGGTAGAGGACCGTCGGCACCGCGAACAGCCCCAGCGAGTAGGCGCGCGACAGCCATCGCATGTCGGTGATGCCGAGCTTCAGAGCGATCACCAGCGGGATCTGGGTGGCGGCGATCGCATATTCGCGGGCCTTGTCGTCCGGCCGCAGGAACGAGCCCTTCTCGATGACGATCACCAGGTACATCGCGCCGTCGGCATAGAGGCCGCGGCATTCCCAGCTACCCCACAGCGCGACCGCCCAGAGGAGCGCGATGGTGGTGCGCCGAATGGCGGCCGTGGTCGTCATCGCGCAGGCCGTGCCCGTGCCAGGCGCCCGGAGATGATCAGCGCCACGGCGGCGATGCAGACGACGATAGTGGCCAGCACGTTGATCTGCGGATCGACGCCCAGGCGCACGCTGGAATAGACCAGCATCGGCAGGGTCTGCGACTGCGCGCCCGAGACGAACTGGGTCATGATCAGGTCGTCGAGCGACAGGGTGAAGGCGAGCAGCCAGCCCGAGACCAGCGCCGGCATCAGCATCGGCAGGGTCACCGTCCGGAAGGTGACCCAGGGCGTGGCGCCGAGATCCATCGCCGCCTCCTCCAGCGAGCGATCGAAGTCGGCGAGGCGGGCCTGCACGACGATGGCCACGAAGGCGAGCGAGAAGGTCGTGTGGGCGATGACGATGCTGACGAAGCCGCGATCCGGACCGCCCAGGAACTGTTCGCCCCCCACGAACAACAGCAGCAGGGAGATGCCCATCACGACCTCGGGCATCACCATGGGCGCCATGACCAGACTGCCGAACAGCGTCCGGCCGACGAACGACGGCACCCGCGCCAGCACATATCCCGCCGCGAGCCCCAGGATCGTCGACAGGGTGGCGCTCGCGAGCCCGATGCGCAGCGACAACCAGGCGGCGCTCAACATGTCCTCGTTGTGGAAGAGCGCGTGCCACCATTTGAAGGAGAAGCCTGCCCAGACGGTGACCAGCCGCGAATCGTTGAACGAATAGGCGATCACCAGCAGGATCGGCAGGTAGAGGAAGGCGTAGCCGAAGGCGAGCACGCCGAAAGCGAAACGCGCGCGGCCGATCATCAGCGGCGCTCCAGGCTCTTGGCCTGCTGGCGCTGGAAGAGCGTGATCGGGCCGACCAGCAGCACGAGCAGGCAGATCGCCACGGCCGAGGCGAGTGGCCAGTCGGAATTGGTGAAGAACTCGTCCCACAGGACCTTGCCGATCATCAGCGTGCTGGTGCCGCCCAACAGATCGGGGATCACGAACTCGCCGACCGCCGGGATGAAGACCATCAGGCAACCTGCGACGATGCCGGGCAGCGACAGCGGCAGGGTGACGGTGAGGAAGGCGCCGAGCGGCTTGGCGCCGAGATCGGCCGCCGCCTCGAGTAGGCTCCAGTCGAGCTTCTCCAGGGTGGCGTAGAGCGGCAGCACCATGAAGGGCAGGTAGGCGTAGACGATGCCGAGATGTACGGCCCATTCGGTGCCGAGGATGGTGCCGGAATGATCGCCGAAGCCCAGCCAGCGCAGGAACTGGTTGAGGATGCCGTTCTCGGCCAGCAGGCCCATCCAGGCATAGATGCGGATCAGGAACGACGTCCAGAAGGGCAGCACGACCAGCATCAGCAGCAACGGCCGCCGCCTTGGATCGGCACGCGAGATGGCATAGGCCATGGGATAGCCCAGCAGCAGCGTCACGAGCGTCGAGGTGGCGGCGATGCGGAGCGAGGAGAGCCAGGCCACCACGTAGAGATGGTCGCTGAACAAGCGCCGGAAGTTGTTGAAGGAGAAACCGAGTTCGACCGGCGGCACCGAATCGGGCGAGTTCGTGCCGAGCGACAGGATCAGCACCAGCACGAAGGGCAGCAGGAAGAAGAGGGCGAGCCACAGGTAGGGCAGCGCGATCACGGCGCGGATGCCCACCGAGATGCGCGTCCTATTCATCGAGCGGCTGCCCCGCATCGTCGCTCCAGCCGAGCCAGACCTGCTGGCCGCGGCTCCAGGCGCTCGATCGGGCGCGCACGACGTTGGCGCTGGTGACCTGCATCACCCGGTCGCCCTCGACGGCCACGCGGTAGAGCGAGCGGCCCCCCTCATAGGCGATGTCGACGATACGGCCGTTCAGGGCATGCGGCGTGGCGGGGCGTTCGGCGCTCAGCGCGATCTTCTCGGGCCGCAAGGCCAACCACTTGCCTTGGCCTGTCGCGAGGATATTGGCCACGCCGATGAAGTCGGCGACGAAGCGCGAGCGGGGCCGTTCGTAGAGGTCATGCGGCGTGCCGGTCTGCACGATGCGGCCGGCGTTCATGACCGCAAGCCGCGACGCCATGGACATCGCCTCTTCCTGGTCGTGCGTCACGATCACGAAGGTGAGGCCGAGCTGCTCCTGCAGCCGCACCAGCTCGAAGCGCGTGCCCTCGCGCAGCTTGCGGTCGAGCGCGGCCAGCGGTTCGTCGAGCAGCAGCAGTTTCGGGCGCTTGATGATGGCGCGCGCGAGCGCCACGCGCTGGCGCTGGCCGCCGGAAAGCTGCGCGGGCTTGCGCGCACCCAGCGCTTCGAGCCGGACCAGGGCGAGTGCCTCCGCCACGCGCCTGGCGATTTCTCCCTTGTCGACGCCCTCGCGCCGCAGCCCGTAGCCGACATTCGCCGCCACATCCATGTGCGGGAAGAGGGCGTAGGACTGGAACATCATGTTGACGGGGCGCAAATGCGGCGGCACGCCGGTCATGTCCTCGCCGTCGATCAGCACGCGACCGCTGTCGGGTGTCTCGAAGCCCGCGATCATGCGGAGCAAGGTGGTCTTGCCGCAGCCCGAGCCGCCCAGCAGCGCAAACAGCTCGCCACGCACGATCTCGAGATCGACCCTGTCGACGGCGGTGACCGCCCCGAAGCGCTTCTCCGCGCCTTCGATCGCGACGATCGGTCCGGCGGCCATCTACTGCCCGGTCTTGATCGCGGTCCAGAGCCGCGTGCGTTCGCGGGTTTGCTCCGCGTTGCCGGCGCTGATCGTGTAGAACTTCGCGCGATTGTCGGTCGACGGATAGACCAGCGGATTGCCCGAGATCGACTTGTCGAGCAGCGCCGTCGCCGGGATATTCGCATTGGCGTAGCCGGTGATCGCGCTCGAGGCCGCGGCGACCTTGGGGTCGAGCATGAAGTCCACGAACTTCAGCGCCTGCTCGGGATGCGGCGCATCCTTCGGGATGGCGACGACGTCGATCCACAGCATCGCGCCCTGCGTTGGGATGGCATAGGCGATGTCCCGCTTCTCGGTCGCCTTGGCGGCGCGGTCGCGGGCCTGGAGGATGTCGCCCGAGTAGCCGAAGGCGAGGCAGATGTCGCCGCCGGCGAGGGCGTTGATGTACTCCGAGGAGTGGAACTTGCGGATATAGGGCCGCACGCCCTTGATCAGCGCGCCGACCTTCTCGAGGTCCTCGGGCCGTTTCGAATCGGGATCGAGATTCAGGTACTTGAGCGCCGCCGGAATAACGTCGGTGGCGCTGTCGAGCACCATGACGCCGCAATCGGAGAAGCGCGACAGGATCGAGGGCTCGAAGATCATGGCGAGCGAATCGACCGGCGCATTGACCATGCGTTTCCTGATCGCCGCGACATTGTATCCGATGCCGATCGTGCCCCACATCCAGGGCACGCCATGCTCGTTGCCCGGATCGTACTTGGCGAGCTGCTGCATGATCTTGGGATCGAGATTGCCGTAGTTCTTGAGCTTAGCCTTGTCGAGCGGCCGGTAGAGCTTGGCGCCGAGCTGCCGCACGAAGAAGGGCGAGGCAGTGGGCACGACCACGTCATAGCCCGAGCGGCCGGTCTTGAGCTTGGCGTCCAGGATCTCGTTGGTGTCATAGGTCGTGTAATTGACCTTGATGCCGGTATCCTTGGTGAAGGCCTTGAGCTGGTCGAGGGCGATGTAGTCGGACCAGTTGTAGACATTCACCTGCCCTTGCGCCCATGCGGGCGCGGCGGCGGGGCCTGCCGCAAAGGCCAGCAGGCAGGCGAAAAAGGCAAGACGCATCAACATTTCTCCCAAGGCCGCCCATGCTTATCCCGGCCGGGGCTTGCCTCGCAACGGACCATTCCGCGTGGCACGGCGCTTGCGTCGGGAATCCGGGGAAAAGCCGCGGGGGCGCGTCAAAGATGCAGGCGAAGACCTACCCAATTGCAGCCGAGCCTTATGAGTTCGACCTGAAGCCGGCCGAATGCGCGCTCCTGATCATCGACATGCAGCGCGACTTCCTGGAACCCGGCGGCTTTGGCGAGATGTTGGGCAATGACGTTAGCCAGCTCCGCCGCACGATCGAGCCCAATCGCCGGTTGCTGGCGGCCTGGCGCGCGGCCGGCCTCGCGGTGATGCATACCCGCGAGGGCCACCGGGCCGATCTGTCCGACCTGCCCCCGGCCAAGAAGATCCGCGGCCGGAGCAAGACGACCATCGGCGATCCGGGGCCGATGGGGCGCATCCTGGTCCGCGGCGAGGCGGGCCACGACATCATCCCCGAACTTTATCCGCTGGCCGGAGAGCCGGTGATCGACAAGCCGGGCAAGGGCGCCTTCCACGCCACCGACCTGCACTCGATCCTGCAGCATCGCGGCATCACCCAACTGGTGGTCACCGGCGTGACGACGGAAGTCTGCGTGAACACCACCGTGCGCGAGGCCAACGACCGCGGCTACGACTGTCTCGTGCCGGAAGATTGCGTCGGCTCCTACTTCCCGGAGTTCCAGGAAATGGGGCTCAAGATGATCAAGGCTCAGGGCGGGATCTTCGGCTGGGTGACCAGCTCGCCCGCCATTCACGCGGCTATCGGCAAGGGGTGATCGATCGACTTCAGGGGGACAGACACATGGCGATGACATCGACTGACAAGCCGAAACTTTGGGTTCCCGGCGACTGGAACGCCTTCTTCGGCTTCGGCACCAACATCCTGGTGAACATGCTGGTGCTGACCGGCCTGCTGCGCTTCGTGCTGAAGATGCCGGACGAGCTGGTCTTCGGCCGCATCCTGCCGGCGACCGGCCTGATGCTCTGCCTGTCGACGGTGTACTACGCCTGGCTCGCCTACAAGCTCGCCAAGGAGACCGGCCGCACCGACGTCTGCGCGCTGCCTTCGGGCATCAGCGTGCCGCACATGTTCGTCGTGGTCTTCGTGGTCATGCTGCCGATCCTGCTCGCGAGCAAGGATCCGGTGCAGGCCTGGGAGGCGGGCCTCACCTGGGTGTTCATCCAGAGCTTCGTGCTGATGGCCGGCGGCTTCATCGCCCCGGTGATCCGCCGCATCACGCCGCGCGCCGCCCTGCTGGGCTCGCTGGCCGGCATCTCGATCACCTTCATCGCGATGCGGCCCGGCGCGCAGATGGTGATGACGCCGGTGATCGGCGTGGTCTGCTTTGCCGTCATCCTGGTCGATTGGTTCGGCGGCGTGCGGTATTTCAAGGGCGTGCCGGGCG
>DATJWN010000276.1:0-21299 GCA_035501235.1 Reyranella sp. | reverse complement strand
GACCAGGCGGCCGGCGTCCTGGGCGACGACCAGAAAGGAGCCGTCGCCGAGGATGACGCCGAAGCCGGTCAGCTTGCCGCGCGGGTTGATCTCGTCCTCGCCCGGCTCGCGCACGAACTCCACGTCGCCCTGGAAGGGCGGCATGCTGGGCAGGTTGCCGGCGACGAACTGCTGGGTGCGCGTCTGAAGCAGGTAGTACATCGGCGCGCGGCCGCGGAAGTTCATGCGCCGGGCGATCTGATCCGCGACGCCGACGATGCCGGCGCGGCGATGCACCTCGGCGAGCTGGAAGGCTTCGGTGTGCAGGAGCGCATACATGTCGCTCTGCAACGCCGCCGTCGCGATCACGAACACCGTCGCGAACAGCGCCACCACGGAGACGACGAACAGGCCGGCATAGATCAGCGTGAGCCGAAAGGTCGCCGAGCGCAGGATGCGCGGCAGCGTCCTAGTCGGGCGCTCGGATGACATATCCTGCTCCTCGCACGGTGTTGAGCAGGGGCTTGTCGTAGCCCTTGTCGATCTTGGAGCGCAACCGGCTGATATGCGTCTCCACGATGTTGGTCTTGGGATCGAAGTGGAAGTCCCAGACCTTCTCCAGAAGCATGGTGCGCGTCACGACTTCGCCCGCGTGGCGCATCAGGTATTCGAGGATCTTGAATTCCTGGGCCAGGAGGTCGAGGCGCTTGCCGCCGCGGATCACCGTACGGCTCAGCAGATCGATCTCCAGATCGCCGACGCGCAAGGAGGTCTGCGTCACGATCGGCGGCCGGCGCGCGAGCGCGCTCACGCGGGCCAGCAGCTCGGCAAAAGCGAAAGGCTTCACGAGATAGTCGTCGCCGCCGGCCTCGAAGCCCGCCACGCGATCGTCGACGCCGCCCATGGTCGTGAGGAAGAGGGCGGGGGTGCGCGTGCCCGAGCCGCGCGCGGCCTTGACCAGCGACAGGCCGTCCATCTTCGGCAGATTCCGGTCGACGATCATGACGTCGTAGGGATCGCCTGTCGCCATGTAGAGCCCGTCGCGGCCGTTGTCGGTGCAGTCGACTACGTGGCCGTGCTCGCGCAGGCCCTTGGCGATGTAGTCGGCGGTCTGCCGATCGTCTTCGACGAGAAGGATCTTCACCATTCACCTTCCTCCCCCGTCCTATGGGGGAGGTGGCCAAAGGCCGGAGGGGGAGGGCCTCAGGCGGAGCGCCTGCTGCTTTCCACCTCCCTTACCCTCCCTCGTGCGAACGCGGGAGGGGAGAAGGCCAACTATACAAACATTCAATGTTGGGGCCATGGGGGCGCCACCATGCAGCGCCCATATTCCCCTGGCGAGACAAACAAGAAGAGGCTTCACAATGACAACGACGAAATCCCGTATTCTCGGTGCATTGGCGCTCACCACGGCGTTGACGGCCCCGGCGGTTATCGTCCCCCTGCTGACGGCGCCCCCTGCCGTCGCAGGCGAGGCAACGCATGACTTCGCCGACCTTGCCGCCAAGGTGACTCCAGCCGTCGTCAACGTCCAGGTGACGATGAAGGCAGGCAGCGACGGCGACGAAATGCAGATGTCCGGCGACGGCTCGGCCCAGCAGCAGATGGAAGAGTTCATGCGCCAGTTCGCGGAACGCTTCGGTCAGCAGGGCCATGTGCAGAAGATGCCGCACCCGAAGGTGCAGGCTGTCGGCACGGGCTTCATCGTCGACCCGTCGGGCATCATCGTCACCAACTTCCACGTCGCCGGAAAGGCCGACTCGATCACCGTCACGCTGCAGGACGGCCGCAAGCTGTCGGCCAAGCTGCTGGGTGGCGATGAGAAGACCGACATCGCGGTCCTGAAGGTCAAGTCCGACAAGCCGCTGCCCTATGTCGAGTTCGATGACTCGAACAAGGTGAGGGTCGGCCAGTCGGTGATGGCGGTCGGCAACCCGTTCGGCCTGGGCGGCACCGTGACGACCGGCATCGTGTCGGCGCGCGGCCGCGACATCCAGTCGGGTCCGTTCGACGACTACATCCAGACCGACGCGGCGATCAACCGGGGCAATTCCGGTGGTCCTCTGTTCGACATGGACGGCAAGGTGATCGGCATCAACACCGCGATCTTCTCGCCCTCCGGCGGCAGCATCGGCCTGGGCTTCGCCATCCCGTCCAGCATGGCGCAGCCGATCGTGGCCCAGTTGAAGGATCATGGGCGGGTCGAGCGCGGGCTGCTCGGAGTGCAGATCCAGCCGGTGACGGATGAGATCGCCGACAGCCTGTCGCTCGGCTCGACCACGGGCGCCCTGGTGGCGCAGGTCGAACCCGACAGCGCGGCCCTCAAGGCCGGCATCCAGTCGGGCGACGTGATCCGGACCGTCGACGGCAAGACCATCCCGACCGTGCGCGATCTCACCCGCACGATCGCAGCGGCCCAGCCGGGCTCCACGGTCAAGATCGGCCTGTGGCGCGACGGCAAGGACATGACGATCGAGGCCAAGCTCGGCGACTCCTCGCCGATCCACAAGGCCAAGGCCGAGCAGAAGGCGTCGACGGACGAGGACAAGGTCTCGCCGGGCTCCTTCGGCTTCTCCCTGGCGCCGCTCACGCCCGAGGCTCGCCAGGAGCTCGGCCTGAAGGACGGTATCAGCGGCGCCCTGATCGCGGGTGTCACGCCCGGCAGCCCGGCCGAAGAGCAGGGCCTGCGCGCCGGCGACGTCCTGCAGCAGGTCGGCCACGACGCGGTGAATACGCCGAAGGCCGCCGCCGCCAAGCTGGGCGAGGCGAAGGGATCGAAGAAGCCCGTGCTTCTCAAAGTGTATCGTGAGGGGATGACGCGTTACGTTGCTATTTCTCCCCGGGCAGCGTGACGTAACCCTCTCGACGGAGCCGGCGGTGGCCCCACCATCGCCGGCTTTGCCGTGTCTGGGGTTCCGCTCATCCTCATCCTGGGGAGCCGTGCGAAGCGCGGCGTCTCGAAGGATGGGTCCAAGCGTGGTGTGCGTTCCCGCCCTTCGAGACGCGGCCTGCGGCCGCTCCTCAGGGTGAGGTGAGGGTGTAACCTGCCGCGCTACTAGCGAAAGAGGAAGCCGACCTCGGAGAGGTCCTCGGCGCCGACCCAGCGCAGGCCGCGGGCCATTGAACCGGTCGCCGCGCGTTGACGGTTGCGAGTAGCCTCGGGCTCGAACACCGGCATGACCTCGCGCGCGAACAGGCGGACCGAGCGCGCCGACTCCTCGAAAGAGAGGTCGCCACAGGCGAAGCGGCAAATGTAGTAATTCACGCCCGAGGCGAGCTTCTCGCGGATCAGCTTGTCGCGCACCGTCGAGGGTGAGCCCGCGACGATGAAACCCTGCTCAACGGTCTCGTCGAAGTCGGGCGAGGAGACGGCGCGCGGCAGCTCGACGCCATGGGCGCGCCAGAGATGCACCATCGAGTCGTACCAGACATGGAAGGCGCGCTTGGCGGCGGCGATCGCTTCCTCATCCGTATCGAGCACCACGACGTTGCGCGTGTTGCCGACGAACGGCATGTCCTCCGGCCGGTTGCCGAGCGCCGCCCAGGCCGCGCGATAGCGCGCGACGAAGGCGCCGGCATTCCGGGTCGGCATGGCGAGCGCGATGTTGCAGCCGAGCGAGGCAAGCCGGCCGGCGCTCTCGAGCGAGCGCGTCACGTGCCACAGCGGCGGATGCGGCTGCTGCACCGTCTGCAGCACCAGCGGCACATCCTTGAAAGTGAAGAACTTGCCCTGGTGGCTGAGCTGGGTCGTTGCGAGTCCCTTCAGCACGATCTCCAGGATCTCGTCGAAGCGCTCCTGGGCGCTGTCGGGTTCGACGCCGAAGAAGTTGGCCTCGTAGGGCGAGGCGCCGCGGCCGACGCCGAGCTCCAGGCGGCCACCGCTCATCGTGTCGAGCATGCAGATCTCTTCGATCAGCCGCAGCGGATGGTAGAGGCCGAGCGGATAGGCGAGCGGCCCGAAGCGCAGTCGGCTGGTGCGCTGGGCGACGGCGGCCAGGAACAGGCCGGGCGAGGGCGCGGAGCCGAGCGGTGTGCCGTGGTGCTCGGCCACGTGATAGGCATGGAAGCCCGCCCATTCGTAGAGCTCGATCAGGCGCAGGCGCTCTTCGTACTGACGGCTGAGGTCCGGGCCGGAGCGGTCCAGGTGGTCGAAGACCGAGAATTTCATATTATTGTTACAGTCCAGAGGGTTGCGGGGCCATCCTACACGCAACTCTCAGGAAAGTCGCCTCCCAATGGCGCACGGCTGGAGCAAGCGCCTTTTGTCTTTCATGGGTTTTCAAGCACTTAGCGACGGGGGGTGGTGAGACTCTGAGACACCGAGGCTAAAAGCCTTGTGTCATCGGCACCGGACCAGTCTCAGGTCCCTGAGACTGGGGGCCCGGCGGCGTGAGACCCGGGGAGGTTCACAGCGCCGGCATCACTTCCTTGGCGAACAGCTTGGCCGAGTGGGCGGACTCCTCGAAGGTGAGATCGCCGAAGGCCAATCGGCAGAGGCAGTAGTTGATGCCGGCCGTGTCGTTGTCGCGCTTCAGCCGCTCGCGCACGGTCGAGGGGGAACCCGCGACGATATAGCCGCCCTCCAGGGCGGGCTCGAAGTCGGCGGGGATCATCTGACGCGGCAGGCCGACGCCATGAGCGCGCCACAGGTGGATCAGCGCGTCGTACCAGAGAGCGAAGGCGCGCTTGGCGGCACTCTGCGCCTCACGGTCGGTGTCGCCCACGACGATGTGACGGCTGAGGCCGATGAAGGGCATGTCGGCCTCGTTCCGGCCGAGCGCGCTCCAGGCGGCGCGATAGCGGGCGGCGAACTGGCCGACACCTTCGGCTTTCATGCCGACCACGGTGTTGCAGCCCTGCTTGGCGAGTCGATCGGCGCTCTCGAGCGAGTTGGCGCCGTACCAGAGAGGCGGATGCGGTCGCTGCACGGGCGCCATCTCCATCGGCACGTCCCTGAAGGTGAAGTATTTGCCTTCATGGTCCAGGCGCTTCTCCGTCAGCCCTTTCAGGATGACGTCGAAGGCTTCGGCGAAGCGCTCGGGACCGGTGGCGGGATCCACTCCGTAATAGCCGACCTCGTAGGGCGAGATGCCGCGGCCGATGCCGAGCTCCAGCCGGCCGCCGCTCATCTGATCGAGCATGCAGATCTCGTCGATCAGGCGCAGCGGATGATAGAGGTTCACGGTGTAGACCAGCGGCCCGAAGCGCAACGTCTTCGTCCGCTGCGCCACGGCGGCAAGGAAGACGCTGGGCGAGGGCGCCATGCCGAGCGGCGTCGCGTGATGCTCGGCCAGATGATAGGCATGGAAGCCGCTCTTCTCGTAGAGCTCGATCAGCTTCAGCCGGCTCTCGAACTGCTTGCCGAGATCGCCGCCCGAGCGGTCCATATGGTCGAAGATGCCGAACTTCATTAACGTTTTCTCCCGTTGACGCAATGGTAGTACACAATGGCTGCCCACATGAAGGGCGGTGGTGCGCTAATGCTCGCCATCCGCTACCACTTGCATCCATTTGCGTGACAGCCCGTGCTTCATGCTTATGGGTACGGCGCTAGCGGTGCTATTTGTTCAATGGTGGACCGTGGTTTCGAGGCAATACGGCCCTGCGGAGACGCAGTGATGAGCGTCGGAAATATCACTCTCTTTGGTTCTCGCGCTTTAGGTGAACCAATCGGTCGATGCATCTATTGCGGATCGGATGGTGGCCCCACAGGGCTTAGCAATGAACACATAGTCGCCTTCAGCCTCGCCAGTGATGCGTACTTGGCGAGGGCCAGCTGCGAAAGCTGCGCGAAGAAAACCAGCTACTTGGAGGGGTACGCGGGGCGGCACGTATTTGGCTCGATGCGGCGACATTTCGATATTCAATCAAGAAGAAAAAAGATCGAGTTGGGTTCTGCGACCGTGATCTGTCAGACCGAGGATGGTGAAGAGACCCGGCACATTGCCCGCGAACTGCTGCCTGCGACAGTGCTGCTTCCACTCTGGGAATCTCCAGGGTTACTTAGGGAGGGTGTTTGCGTCGGCCTTGATCAATGTGGAATTTGGAGATGGCGGGAAGATAACGCTGACGAAAAAATGAATCTGCTGAAGCGTAAGGGAGACTTGAATTGTCGCATCGTCTCGATCTTTCGCCCTGTAGTGTTCGCACGCATGTTGGCCAAGATTGCGCACGCAATGACCATCGCACTCTTAGGTGCCGATTCCTTCAAGCCCTACCTGCCGCGTCTCATTTTAGGTGATGAAGAAAATGCCGCCTTGCTTATCGGCGGTGCAGCTCCGCCTACAGATCCACTGCCGCCGATTCCTCGCGGGACGAAAATACATCATCACACAATAGGGCTGACGATAATGGGCGCTGCGCATAAGCCGGACATCGTCGTTGCGACGGTACGACTCTTTCAGCACATAGGCTCGCCAACCTATTCGGTTGTTGTTGGTGAGGCGCTCGCCTCCGCAGACCTTCGCCTGCAAATGCAGATCGACGGAATGGAGCCGCAGCGCTCGTAGGCCCCTTTTTTTAGAGCGCCCGCTTCTTGCTCGTGATCACGCCGCTCGCGATGCCGTGCCATTCGATCGTGCCGGAGAGGCGCGAATGCTCGATCTTGGGGCAGCGGTTCATGACGACCTTCAGGCCGGCATCCTCGGCGCGCTTGGCCGCATCGTCGTTGCGCACGCCGAGCTGCATCCATACGACCTTGGCGCCATGCTTGATCGCGTCGTCGGTGATCGGGCCGGCCGCCTCGGAGTTGCGGAAGATATCGACCATGTCGGCCTTCGACGGCAGCTCGGCGAGCGAGCCATAGACCTTCTGGCCCATGATCTCCTGGCCGGCGGCGGCCGGATTGACCGGAATGATCTTGTACCCGCGATTGAGCAGGTACTTCATGGCGAAATAGGACGGACGATTCCAGTTGGCCGAAGCGCCGACCATGGCGATGGTCCTGGTGTCGCGCAGGATCCGGCGCAGGTAGAGATCGTCGTAGCGGTCATGATTCACGGCGGTCATCTGGAGATTATACATGGCGCTGCCCAAGCTGTTCGAACCGATTTCGATCCGTGACGTCACGCTGAAGAACCGCGTGGTCGTGGCGCCGATGCACCAGTATGCGGCGGACAAGGGCTTCGCGACCGACTGGCACTTGATGAACGCCGGCCGCTATGCCGCCGGTGGTGCGGGCCTGGTCATCATGGAATCGACCAAGGTCGAACGGCGCGGCTGCGGCACGGTGGGTGATCTCGGCATCTGGGACGACGCGCACATTCCCGGCCTCCGGCGCTGCGTCGACTTCATCCGCCAGCACAAGTCGGTGCCCGGCATCCAACTCGGCCATTCCGGGCGCAAGGCGCGGCGCTTCCGGCCCTGGGAGGGCGGGGCGCCTTTGGTGAATTCGCCGGACGTCTGGGATTGGGAAGGCTGGGAGCTGGTCTCGTCCAGCGCGATGAACAATCCGGCGAGCGATCCGACACCAAGGGCACTGACGCGGGCGGAGATTCCGGAGGTCATCGAGCGCTGGGGTCAGGGCGCGCGGCGCGCGCACGAGGCGGGCTTCGATGTGCTCGACCTACACATGGCGCACGGCTATCTCATCCACCAGTTCCTCTCGCCGTTCTCGAACACGCGCAACGACGAATACGGCGGCAGCGAAGCGAACCGCATGCGCTTTGCGATCGAAGTGGTGGAAAGCGTGCGCGCGCATTGGCCGGCCTCGAAGCCGCTCTTCGTGCGCTTCTCGGTCGAGGACGATGCCGGCTGGGGGCCTGACCAGAGCGTGGCGCTGGCCAGGATCATCAAGCCCATGGGAGTCGACGTGATCGATTGCAGTTCGGGCGGGATGCGCGGCGCGCCGGTGGTCGGCACGGGACCGGTGACCTACGGCTATCAGGTCCCTTATGCCGAACGGCTCAGGAAGGATGCCGGCATCATGAGCATGGCGGTCGGGCTGATCGTGCATGCCGACCAGGCCGAGCAGATCCTGCAGGAGGGCAAGGCCGACCTGATCGCGCTCGCCCGCGAGCTGCTCTACAACCCGAACTGGCCGATGGATGCCGCGCAAAAGCTCGGCGTCGACCGCGAGTTCGCTTCGGTGCCCTCGGCGCAGGCCTACTGGCTCGCCAAGCGCGCACAATCTGTGAAAAGCGTCGTGCCCTCGACCTACATGAAGGGCCTCACCAGGACGTGACGTGGCCGCGAGCGGCCCGGCCCCTATGATCGCCGCGATTTTCAAACCGGCGGAGAGGCCCATGAACCGTATCTCGACCATCGCTCTCGTTCTCGGCGTCGCCCTCGCGACGCCCGCGCTTGCCGCGCTCAAGCCCGGAGATAAGGCGCCCGATTTCACCGCCCAGGCGGCAGTCGGCGGCGATGAGTTCAAGTTCTCGTTGTCGGACGCGCTGAAGAAGGGGCCGGTCGTGCTCTATTTCTTCCCGAAGGCCTTCACCAAGGGCTGCACGGCCGAGGCGCATGAGTTCGCCGAGGCGGCGGAGAAGTACAAGGAGGCCGGCGCCACCCTGATCGGCATGTCGGCCGACAATATCGGCGAGCTGCACAAGTTCTCCCTGCAGGAGTGCTCGTCCAAGTTCCCGGTCGCGGCCGATCCGGACCTCAAGGTCATCAAGTCCTTCGACAATGCCTGGAAGCTGCCCTCGAGCGGCGCGGAAGTGGCCGACCGCACGTCTTACGTGATCGGCACGGACGGCAAGATCGTCTACTCCTACACCGACCGTAATCCCGACAAGCATGTCGAGAACACGCTGGCGGCGGTCAAGGAGCTGCAGAAGAAGAAGTAAGAGTCCGGTTCTGCTCGGCGCGCCTGCGGAGCAAGTGGGCGCTGCCGAGCAGCACTGCCGTCAGCACGATCGTGAGCGTGGAGACGGCGGCGATGGTGGGATCGATCGCATAGCGCAGATCCTCCCACATGCGGCGCGGCAGGGTGACCGCGCCCTGGCCCGACAGGAACAGGGCCACGATCAATTCGTCGAACGACGTGATGAACGCGAACAGCGCGCCGACCAGGATGCCCGGCCGGATGAGCGGCAGCGTGATCTGGAAGAAGGTGCCGCGCGGTGAGGCGCCGAGGCTGAGGGCGGCCTGCTCGAGGCGCGGATCGATGCCGGCAAGCGTCGCCGTCACGCTGGTCACGACGAAGGGCACGGCGAGGCTGGTCTGGGCAAGAACCAGCGCGATCGGCTTGCCGACCAGCCCGTATTTCGCGAAGGCGTAGTAGACGCCGATCGCCACCACGATCACCGGCACGATCAGGGGCGAAAGGATCAATCCCGAGACGAGCACGCGCATCGGCTTCGGCAGCCGTGCGATGCCGAGTGCCGCCAGAGTGCCCAGCGCGGTCGACAGGATGACCACGCAGGCCGCGACCCAGAGGCTGAGCCAGGTCGGATTGAGCCAGTTCTCTGAACCGAAATAGGCGCGATACCATTTCAGGCTGAGCGCCGGCGGCGGGAAGGTGAGGTAGTTCGACGACGAGAAGGAAACGGCGACCACGACAATGATCGGGAACGCCAGGAACAACAGGATCAACCCGACGCAGCCCTGCGGCAGGAGTCGCGCCGCCTTCATCGCGCGCTCATCTTGAAGGCGCCGCCGATGCCGGGCAGGCGGCGGAAGGCGACGATGATGGCCAGCGCCGTCGCCAGCAGAACGGTCGAGAGGCAGGCCGCATAAGCCCAGTTGAGCTGGTCGACCTGGTTGGCGATCAACATGGAGAGCGTGATGTCGCGCGGACCGCCCAGCATGGCGGGCGTGATGTAGAAGCCCAGCGACAGGACGAAGACCAGAAGGCTGCCGGCCGCGACGCCGGGGATCGAGAGCGGCAGCGTCACCTGCAGGAAGGTGCGCCAGGGCGGCGCGCCCAACCCGGCCGCGGCGCGGGCCAGCGAGGGATCGATCTGCCGGAGCGAATTGGCGATCGGCAGGATCATGTAGGGCAGCAGGATGTGAATCATGCCGATGTAGACAGCGAGCGAGGTGTTGAGCAGCCGCAGCGGCCGTTCGATCAGCTCGCTCGACAGCAGCGCTTCGTTGATCAGACCGTGACGGCCGAGCAGCACCATCCAGGCATAGGAACGCACCAGCACGCTGGTCCAGAAGGGCAGCAGCACGATGACCAGGATCAGCGGCGCAAGCCGCTTGGTGCGCACCAGCGCCATCGCCACGGGATAGCCCAGCACCAAGGTGCCGACGGTGACGATGAACGCGACGTAGAGCGTGTTCGAAAGCGTGTTGAAGAATACGGTGTCGGAGAGCAGCTCCTTGTAGTGCTGCAGCGACCAGGCCGGATCGTTCAGCGAGCGCATCAGCATCGAAGCGACGGGCAGCGCATAGAGCACGACCATGTAGAGCACGAGCGGCGCGACCAGGAGGATCGGCACCACCTGCCTCGATGAGAACGTAAAGGTCGGTGCCGTACGGGCCGGCAGGGTCAGCGAAACCTCAGACAAGAATCGTGTCCGCGACCGACCAGGCGATCTCGGTGCGCTCGCCCACGGCGCGCCGGCGGATTGCCGCACTCGACGGTTCCTTCAACACCATCGAGGTGCCGTCGGCCGCCTGCAGCATATAACGACAGCGTTCGCCCGCGAACACGGCCTCGGTCACGGTCACCTCGATGCGGTTCATGGCCTGCGCACTGCCGTTCAACGTGTCGGCGAAGCGCAGCCGCTCGGGCCGCGTGGTGAGCGTGACGTTCGAGCCGCTGGCGGGGCGGGAAGGGCAGGTCGCGCGAATGACGGCGCCCTGGCATTCGGCGACCACGATGTCGTTCTCGACGCCTTTCACGACGGCCGGCATGAAATTCGACTCGCCGATGAAGCCCGCGACGAAGCGGTTGCACGGCCGGTCGTAGAGATCCTCGGGGCTGCCGACCTGCGCCACCAGCCCCTCGTTCATGACGGCGATGCGGTCGCTCATGGTGAGCGCTTCTTCCTGGTCGTGCGTCACGTAGATGAAGGTGATGCCGAGATCGGCGTGCAGGCGGCGCATCTCGAGCTGCAGGTTCTCGCGCAGTTGCTTGTCGAGCGCGCCCAGCGGCTCGTCCATGAGAAGCAGACGCGGCTTGAAGACGATGGCGCGGGCAAGCGCCACGCGTTGCTGCTGGCCGCCCGAGAGCTGGCGCGGATAGCGGCCGCCATAGCCCGGCAGATGCACCAGCTCGAGCGCCTCGCCGACCAGCTTGGTGCGCTCGGCCTTGCGCATGCCCCGCTGCTTCAGAGGAAAGCCGATGTTCTCCGCGACGGTGAGATGCGGGAAGAGGGCATAGTTCTGGAACACCATGCCGATATTGCGCTTGTGCGGCGGCGTGGCGACGACGGAGGTGCCGTCGATCGCGATGTCGCCTTTGGTGGGCGTCTCGAAGCCCGCGATCATCATGAGCGTCGTCGTCTTGCCCGAGCCGCTGGGACCCAGCAGTGTCAGGAACTCGCCCGACCTGATGTCGAGCGAGACGCCGTTGACCGCGCCCACGCGCTCGTAGCTCTTCTCGAGCCCGGCCAGCGACACCGAAGCGCCGCGGCCAGTGGAAGAGACGGTGTCCCTCACCCGAGGAGCCACTTGTTGAAGCGATCGATCACCTTGGCGCGGTTCTCGATCCACCAGTCGTAATTGTAGGTGACGAGCTGCGACTTGATGGCAGGTGCGCTCGGCAGGAGCTTCAGCCGAGCCTCCGGGATGTATTCGTTCGAGCCCGAATTGACCGAGCCGTACGGGATACCGAGCGAAACGCGCGCCTGCGGGATGGCCATCGTAGAGTAGGCCACGAACTTCTGGGCATTGGTCGCGTTCTTGGCGCCCTTGGGGATGCCCCAGGCGTCGCGCTTCAGCAGTCCCTGCGGCCAGCTGATCTCGGCCTTCACGCCCGCAGCCTGAAGCGCCGCCATGCGGCCGTTCCACACGCTGGTCATGACGACTTCGCGATCGGTCAGCAGCTGGATCGGCATGGCGCCGGTGTCCCACCACTTGACGATGTCCTTCTTGATCTTGTCGTAGCTCGCGAAGGCGCGGTCGATGTCGAGCGGATAGAGCTTGTCGGGCGCCACACCCGACGCCATCAGCGCGAACTCCAGTTCGGGCCAGCCGCCATTGCCGGTGCCGACCATGGCGCGATCGCCGGGGAACTTCTTGGTGTCCCAGAAGTCGGCCCAGCCGACCGGGACTTGGCCCTTGGTGGCGTCCGTGCGATAGGCCATCACCTGCGCCCAGACCAGCATCTCGAGGCCGTATTCGAAGCGGTAGGCCTTGTCGACGCCGTCATCGACCAGCGAGTAATCGATCTTCTCGAAGTAATCGCCGGTCTTCATCAGGTTCATGATCGAGCCGCGGCTGAGCTGGGCCAGATCCCATTCGATGTTCTTGGTCTCGACCATCGCCTTGATCTTGGTCGGGTCGGAGCCGGCGAACGCCTTGACCTTGATGCCGGTCGCCTGCTCGAAGGGCGCGAAATATGCTTTCTGCTGCGTCTCCTGCATGGTGCCGCCGAAGGTGGCGATGCGGACCTCACCCGAGCCCTTCAGGCCGTCGGGGATCTTGGTGAGTTCCGGCCACGCGGCCTGCGCGTAGCTCGGCCGTATGAAAGGTGCGGCGAGGGCCAGGCCCAAGGCAGTGCGGCGGCCCAACATGGTGAAGCGATCCTTGCGCATGAAACCCCCTCGAGTTTTATCGTTGATCAGTACGCCAGAAGATTGTCGCGGAACTGCTTGTGCTCATAGGCCTTGCGCGCGAGGCCGCGATCCTGCAGCGCCGGCACCAGACCGTCTTCGATCTCCGCCAGGGTGCGGCGGCTGACGTTCGACATGGAGAACAGGAAGCCGTCGCCGCCCACTTCCTGCATGACCTCGCCCATCTTCGCGGCGACGGCGTCGGGCGTGCCGCACATCTCGACCGAGAGATCGACGGTGTTGAAGCTCGCCATGGTCTCGCGGATCGAGCGGCCCTTGGCGATCTGGCGGTATTGCTCGAGGTTCTGCTGGTGGCCGTTGGTCGTGACGTGATCGGGCAGGGGCTTGTCGACGTCGAACTTGCCGAAGTCGATGTTGGTCACCTTGCCGAAATGCGCCATGCGCTCCTCAATGTGCTCGCGCGCATGCGCGAGTTGGCGGCGGCGGCGTTCCTGCGCGTCTTCCATGGTCTCGCCGAGAATCGGGTTCACCAGGAACAGCACCTTGCAGTCGTCGGGATTGCGGCCCATGGCGACCATGTGCTTGCGCACGTCATCGCGGTAAGCCTTCATCCCGTCGGTGCCCTTCACGTGCGCCACGATCGTGTCGGCATGGGCGGCGGCGAACTTGCGGCCGCGCGGCGAGCCGCCGGCCTGCGCGATCACCGGCTGGCCCTGCGGAGCCGGACCTGAATTGAGCGGACCGCGCGTGCTGTAATATTTGCCCTGGTAGTTCACCGGCTTGACCTTGGTGTGGTCGACCAGCACGCCGTTCTTGCGATCGGCGATGATCGCGCCGGGCTCCCACGAGTTCCACAGACCCTTGCAGACTTCCATGTATTCGTCGGCCATGTCGTAGCGCAGATCGTGATCGGGCATGCCCTGCATGCCGAAGTTCATCGCCGCGAAGTCGGAGCTGCCGGTGACGGCATTCCAACCCGCGCGGCCTTCCGACACCTGGTCGAGCGTCGCCATGAGGCGCGACAGCAGATAGGGGTGATAGGCGTACGTGCCGAAAGTCGGAACGATGCCGATGCGCGAAGTGACCTGCGTCATCAGCGCGGCCACCACGGACGGATCCTGGCGCGGCACGGCGATCGCATTCTTGAGGTATATCTCGGTCGACCCGTTGAAGCTCTCGCCGACGTAGGACGAGTCCTCGAGCAGGACGTAGTCGAAGCAGGCGCGTTCGAGCGACCGCGCCATGTTGAGGAACAGCTCGGGCTGCGCCCACGTCTCGCCGATATGGCCGGTCCAGGCGTGGCCCCAGGCCTGGGCACTCGATCCTTGCAAGAACCACGCGAGATGGAAGGGTTTGCTCACGGCACGCTCCGGGGTGAAGAGGCCCCGAACCTAGCACGCAAATACTGTGCCGAGGACCGGAACCACGAATTCAGTGCATGGCAGCCGCGAGTCGCGAAAAACCGCGACTTGCCGTACTATTCCGACAAACGACGTGAACTTCGATCGAGGAGAGTCGAGATGAACGTGGCGGTGAATGTAGAGCGTCCGAACATGACCGACGTCGAGTGGCAGGCGCGCGTCGACCTGGCCGCGCTCTATCGCATCTGCGACCTGTACGGCTGGACCGACACCATCAACACGCATCTTTCGGTGCGCGTTCCGGGTGAGCCGGATTGCTTCCTGATCAACAACTACGGCGACCTGTTCCACGAGATCACCGCGTCGAGCCTCGTGAAGATGGACATGGACGGCAAGGTCTACAGCAAGAACGGTGCGTTCAACGCGGCGGGCTTTACCATCCACAGCGGCGTCTACAAGGCGCGCCCGGACGCGAACTGCGTGATGCACACGCATACGCGCGCCGGCACCGGCCTCTCGACGCTCAAGCAGGGACTGCGCCCCATCAGCCAGGACGTGCTCGCGGTGTGGGACGAGCTCACCTACCACGACTACGGCATGCCGACCTCGGACGAGGAGTGCGAGGCGCTGGGCGTCACCTGCCAGAGCGGCAACTCGGTCGTGCTGCGCAACCACGGCCTGCTGACCGTCGGCGACACCATCCCGGGAACGCTCCGCCGCATGTACATGCTGGAGCGTGCCTGCGAGGTCGAGATCATCGCCCGCTCGATGGGCGAGGAGCCCCAGCCGATCGATCCGGAAGTCATCGAGGGCTACGGCAAGCGCGCCAAAGCGCAGCGGGCCTCGCCTGAGTTCGGCATGTCCGACTGGCGCGCGGCGCTGCGTCAGGTCGACGGCCACATCAAGAAGAACGACGAGAGCGACTACCGGCAGTAAGTTGCTAGACTGCGGGCGTTGGCGCGGAGCGGTAACGTAGCGCGATCCAGAAGGCCATCTGGCCGATCACGCCGGCGCCCGCGAGGATGACGGCGGCGGCGAGCGCGGGGTCGGCGCCCATGCCGACCAGCGCGGTGCAGATCGCGCCCACGCCCATCTGCGAAAATCCATAGAGGCCTGAGGCCGAGCCGATCACCTTCGGATTGACGCTTACCGCCTGGGTGAGGGCAGCAGGCGAAGCAACACCTGCGCCGGCACCGAAGATGAACATCGGGATCATCGCCGCCAGCACCGACAGATGGCCGGTGAGCACCGCGGCCAGGAACACCAGCGAGGCGAGCACGCTCACCACGTTGGCCCACACGGCGAGCCGGTCGATCGGCAGGCGCGGGATGAGGCGCGTCGCCAGCATGCTGCCGACCCAGATGCCCGCCACCATGATCGCGGGATAGATGCCGACCTCGTAGGCCGGCCGATGGAGCTGGTGCACGAAGATGAAGGGCGAGGCGCCGAGAAAGGCGTACATCGACGTCGTGGCGCAGCCGCCGCCGATCGCGTAGCCCAGGAAAGCAGGCGTCACCAGGAGCTTGCCGTAGTTGCGCGCCACGGCCGAGAACCGGGCATCGCGCGCAGGCTCCTTCGTCTCCGGCAGTAGGCGCCAGCTGAACAGCACGTTCAGGATGCCCAGTGCCGCGAGCGCAATGAAGATCGAGCGCCAACCCAAGGCCGAGGCGAGCGCGCCGCCGATCACCGGCGCGGCGCCCGGGCCGATCGCGACCATCAGGTTCATCGTGGCGAGACGGCGCGCGGCTTCCTGGGGAAGGGCCGTGTCGCGAATGATGACGCGGCCGATCACCAGGCCGGCGCAACCGCCCAGCGCCTGCAGGAGGCGGGCGACGATCAGGCTGTGCACGTCGGGCACGAGGGCGGCCGCGATGCCGGCCAGGGCATAGAGGAACAGTCCCGCCATCAGCACAGGGCGGCGGCCGAAGCGGTCGGCGAGGGGCCCGTAGGCGAGCTGTCCGACGGCGAGGCCGAAGATATAGACGCTCATCGTGAGCTGCATCTCGCCGATCGTGGCGCCGATGTCGCGCTCGGCCTCGGGCAGCGCCGGCACGAAGATGTGCATGGCCAAGGTGCCGCTGAAGGTGATCAGCGTAAGGAGCCAGAGCGGCGTTTTCATGCCGCGGCCTCTTCGGTCTCGCCCTCCAGCACGCCGCTGATGTGGATGAGAACGCGGATCGTGGTCTCTATGTCTTTGTCCGAGAGACCGGCCAGGGCGTCGCGGCGGATGCGGCGGGCCGCGGCCTCGACCTTGTCGGCGATGGTGCGGCCGCGCGGCGTCAGATGGATGGTCTTCGCCCGCCGGTCGGTCTCGGACTCTTTGCGCTGGATCAGGCCGGCCGTTTCGAGATTGTCGAGCAGGCGCACGACGGCCGATCCGTCGACCGACATGGAGGCCGCGAGATCCTTCTGCCGCGGCGGGTGAGGCGCACGGCCGATATGGACCAGCGGCAGCCACGTCGCCTCGGTGAGGTTGAAGGGCCGGAGCTGCAGATCGGCGGCGCGGCGCCATTGCCGGTAGGCGTTGCCGAGCAGCGAGCCGAAGGCGTCGCGGCCGGCTGGATTGGATGACATGTCATCTAATTAGATGATCTATCAATAGATGACAAGTCATCTAATTTACGGTGTCAACGCCCCGTCCAGTCGGGCTTGGGCTTCTTGTTCACGAAGGCGTCGATGCCGGCCTGGGCATCTTCGCGTTGCATGGCATCGGCCATGAAGTTGGTCGCGAAGGCGTAGGCGCGGTCGAGGTCCATTTCCATGTGCTTGTGGAACATCGCCTTGCCCGAGGCGATCTGCTCGGGCGGCTGGCCCGCGATACGCGTGGCCAGCGCCATCGTTTCGCGGTCGAGCTGATCCGGCGGCACGACGCGGCTTACCAGCCCGTCGCGCAGCGCGGTCTCGGCGTTCACGAACTCGCCGGTGAACAGCATGTCCAGAGCGCGCTTCTTGCCGACGTTGCGGCCGACCGAGACCGAGGGCGAGCCGCAGAACAGGCCGTTGTTGATTCCCGACGTCGCGAACGTCGCCTCGCTCGAGGCCACGGCGAGATCGCAGGCGGCGACGAGCTGGCAGCCGGCGGCGGTGGCCACGGCCTGTACCTTGGCGATCACCGGCTGCGGCAGGCGGTTGATGGCGAGCATCATCGCCGAGCAGCGTGTCAGCAGGTCGTGATGGAAGGCGTAGTCGCGGTTGGTGTTCACCTCGCGCAGATCGTGGCCAGTCGAGAAGGCGCGGCCCTTGGCCTCCACGATCACGCAGCGGATGGAACGGTCCCCGGCAAGCCTGTCGAATTCCGCCTTGAGCGCGTCTATAAGCTCGCCCGACAGAGCGTTCATGGCGTGCGGACGGTTCAGGGTCAGGATCGCGACCGGACCTTCGTCGCGGCGCAGCAGGACGGGCTCGTTGGAGTTGGCGGACATGACGACAGTCTATCGGCGAGCGGGGAGGGCGTCATGCCGGTGATGACGCCTGATGAGCTCATGGTCTTCCTCGCCAAGGAATTTCCCGAGGCAGCCAAGGAAGGAATGGTGATCGACGGTCTCGACGACACCACCATTCGCCTCAGCCTGCCGACCAAGGACCATCATCTCCGGCCCGGCGGCACCGTGTCGGGGCCGACGCTGATGTGGTTCGCCGATTGCGGCTTCTATCTCCTGATCCTGGCGCAACTCGGGCCGGTGGCACTGGCCGTGACCACGAACCTGAATATCAACTTCATGCGCAAGCCGGAGCTCGGGCTGTTGAAAGGTGAGGGGCGCCTGCTGAAGCTCGGTCGCAGCCTCGCCGTGGGCGACTTCACGATCTGGAGCGAAGGTCAGGAGGATCCCGTGGCGCACGTGACGATGACCTATTCGATTCCGCCCAAGAAAACGTAGCTTTTGTCTTGAGGTAATATGATACCCTGTCCATAATAGTTTGATTTAACAAGATTATTTCCACCGATTTGACAAGCCGTGATCCGCTCCCCATAAGCGCCCGCTCACGGAAGAAAGAACCATGCAAAACCTCAGTCACCGGACCACCAGCGTCAAAGCTGCCGACGTCCAGAAGAAGTGGGTGCTGATCGACGCCGACGGGCTCGTGCTCGGCCGGCTCGCCACGATCATCGCCATGCGTCTGCGCGGCAAGCACAAGCCCAGCTTCACCCCGCACGTCGACTGCGGCGACAACATCGTCGTGATCAATGCGGAGAAGGTTCGCCTCACCGGCCGCAAGGCTGAGCGCGAATACTTCTACTATCACACCGGTCACCCCGGCGGCATCAAGGGCGAGACCCTGGGCAAGCGCCTCGAAGGCCGCTTCCCCGAGCGCGTCATCGTCAAGGCCGTCGAGCGCATGATCACCCGGGGCCCCCTCGGCCGCGCGCAGATGAAGAACCTGCGCGTCTACAAGGGCCCCAACCACGAGCACGAGGCGCAGCAGCCCGAGAAGCTCGACGTTGCCGCGATGAACCGCAAGAATTCGAGGATCGGCTAATGGCTACCGAACTTTCCTCTTTCGCCGAACTGAAGAAGGCGCCCTCGGCGCCCGTTCCCGCCGCGATCCGCGAGAAGGAGATCGACGCGCAGGGCCGCGCCTACGCCACGGGCCGGCGCAAGAACGCCGTCGCCCGCGTGTGGGTCAAGCTCGGCACCGGCAAGATCACCATCAACGGCCGCGACCAGAAGATCTACTTCGCGCGTCCGACGCAGCAGATGGTGATCCAGCAGCCGTTCGACGTCAGCCAGCGCAACGGCCAGTTCGACGTGATCGCCACCGTCACCGGCGGCGGCCTGTCGGGCCAGGCGGGCGCGGTGCGTCATGGCATCGCCCAGGCGCTGGCGAAGTTCGAGCCGGCGCTGCGTGGCGCCATGAAGGGCTCGGGCTTCCTCACCCGCGACAGCCGCGTCGTCGAGCGCAAGAAGTACGGCCGCGCCGGCGCGCGTCGCCGCTTCCAGTTCTCGAAGCGCTAAAGCCTCCCGTGCCGGGGCTCATCGTCCCGCACAAGGGGGTCACGCCCAGGGTCGCCCCATCGGCATTCATTGCCGCCAATGCGACCCTGGTGGGCGACGTCGAGATCGCCGCCAACGCCAGCATCTGGTTCGGCGTCATCCTGCGCGGCGACGGCCCGGGCATCCGGATCGGCGAGAACTCCAACCTGCAGGACGGCACGGTCGTTCACGTCGCCTCGCGCGGCCTCATGACCACGGTCGGGCGCGACGTCACCGTCGGCCACATGGCGCTGCTGCACGCCTGCGAGGTGCAGGACGGCGCCTTCATCGGCATGCATTCGACCGTACTCGACGGCGCGGTCGTCGAGAGCCAGGCCATGGTCGCAGCCGGCGCCGTCGTGACGCCGCGCAAGATCGTGCGCCGCGGCGAGCTCTGGGCCGGCAACCCGGCGCAGAAGCTGCGGGATCTCACGGAGAAGGACTTCGAGACCTTCCGCCGGATCGCCGGCCAGTATGTCGAGCTTGCCCGCAGTTACGGACCGGCCGAGCGTGCGGCTAACCCGGCGTCATCCCCTGCGCCTTGATTACGGCAACGGCGGCCGGCGTGCGCAGGAAATCGACGAAGGCCTTGGCGATGGCCGTCTGGTCCGACTTCGCTGCGATCGACGACGTGAAGACGAGTTCCTGCTGAAGATCGGCGGGGAAGGGCCCGACGATGTCGACGCCGGGCGCAGCCAGCACATTCAGCAGGAAGATGCCGAACTCGGCGTCGCCCTGAGCGACGGCCTTGGGGATGTCGCCAGGGATCTTCTGCGGCCTGGTCTTGGATTTCATCGCGTCTGTGATGCCGAGCTTGTCGAAGGTCCGCATGACCTGCGCGCCGGCGGCGCTCTCGGGCAGGAAGGCAATCGATCGCGCCTCGAGCAGGGTCTTCTTGAATGCAGCTTGCGTCGCGATGTCGGGCTTCGGAGCGCCGGAACGGACGCAGATGCCGAAACCCACGCGCGCGATGTCGATCGTCGGGCCCGGCACGAACATCGCTTTCGCGGCGTCGTTCATGAAGACCTCGCGCGGCACGACGGCCATGTCGAAAGGCGTGCCCGTCGCCATCTTGATCAGGTCCGGCGTCGCGGCGAAGCGGATGACGAGCTTATGGCCGGTCGCCTTTTCAAACTCGGCGGCCAGCGTCCTCATCGGGCCGGTAATGCCACCGCCCGCGATGATCTGAATCTCGTTGGCCCGAGCGCTTGCGGCGACCATGGCCATGGCGAGCGCGAGCAGAACAGGCTTCATCATTCGTCGATCAGCCTCACCTTGACGTAGGAACCCGGCGCGTCCTCGAGCGCCGGCAGGCCGCCTTGGCCGGGTACCCGCGCCGGCACCTTCGGGCCGGACTTCGCCGACAGCCATTTGTCCCAGTCGTTCCACCACGAGCCCGGATACTCCGTGGCGCCCGCACGCCAGTCGTCGAGGGTCGGTGGGTTGGTCGCCGTCTCGTTCAGCCAGTGCTGGTATTTCTTGTTGCGCGGCGGATTGACCACGCCCGCGATATGGCCCGATCCCGCCAGCATGAAGCGCACCGGGCCCGAGAAGAGCTGCGTTGCCTTGTAGACGGACCTGGCGGGCGCGATGTGGTCGTCCTTGCCGGCCTGCAGATAGACGGGGATCGCGATCTTGTGGAGGTCGATAGGCACATTGTCGATGACCAGCCCACCGGGCTTCGCCAGCAGGTTCTTCTGATACATGTTGCGCAGGTAATACATGTGCATCGCCGCGGGCATGCGCGTTGCGTCGGCGTTCCAGAACAACAAGTCGAAGGGGAAGGGATCCTTGCCCATCAGATAGTTGTTCACCACGAACGACCAGATGAGGTCGTTGGCACGCAGCATGTTGAAGGTCGTCGCCATCTCGGTGCCTTCGAGATAGCCCTTCTTGCTCATGACCTCCTCGAGGCCGGCGAGCTGGTCCTCGTCGATGAACACGCCGAGCTCCCCGGGCTCGGTGAAATCGACCTGGGCGGTGAAGAAGGTGCAGGCCGCGATCCGGTCGTCGCCGCGCGCCGCCATGTAGGCGAGCGTGGTCGCCATCAGCGTGCCGCCGATGCAGTAGCCGATGGCCGAGACCTTCTTCTCGCCGGTCGCCTGCTCGATCGCGTCGAGCGCGGCGAGCGGCCCCTGCTTCATGTAGTCCTCGAAGGTCAGGTGGATCAGCCGTTCGCCGGGATTGACCCAGGAAATCACGAACACCGTGTAGCCCTGCTCGGTCGCCCACTTGATGAACGAGTTCTCGGGCTTGAGGTCGAGGATGTAGAACTTGTTGATCCACGGCGGCACGATCAGCAGCGGCATCGCGTAGACTTCATCGGTGCGCGGCGCGTACTGCAGCAGTTGCATGAC
>DATJWN010000275.1:0-13828 GCA_035501235.1 Reyranella sp. | reverse complement strand
GAGGCGGGCCATGGTGGTCATGTTCGCGAGCAGGGCGCGGACACGGTAGATGGTGTTCAGCTCGCCGTTCTGCAGGCCGACGACGATCAGGTGCTCGGCCCTGTCGCCCTTCACGAACACCGCGTAGGGCACGCGATAGTTGGACTGGAGCGTGCCCTGCGCGATCACGGTGACGAACTGCACCCGCTGCGCGCGGTCGACGCCGTCGATCGTCTTCTGCGCCGATTCGAAAGGCGGATCGACCACGGTCGGCTTGCCGTAATAGTAGCCGACATAGCGGTCCTCGCGCGGGGCGTCGGCCTTGGGCACGGGCTTGGTCTGCGCCGACGCGGCGGCTCCGATCGCCATCACAGCCACTGCCACGAGGCTTGCCAACATCCGCACCATCGCTCGCTCCCGCCTTGGTTCCGGCCTATCGCCTAGAACAAGGTATAGCCGCCGTCGATGACGAAGTCGCGCCCCGTCGTGTAGCCGGTGGCGCCGCTCGCCAGATAGACCGCGATGGGGCCGAAATCGGCGCCGGTGCCCCAGCGGCGCTCGGGAATGCGCGGCAAAACGTTGCCCGAGAACTTCGGATCGGCCACGGCGCGGGCCGTCATCTCGGTCTCGATCCAGCCGGGCAGGATTGAATTTACCGTGATCTTGTAGCGCGCGAGCTCGACGGCCAGCGCCCGCACCATGGCGCAGACGCCGCCCTTGCTCGCGCCGTAGTGGCTCGAGCGCGCCGCGCCTTCGATCGCCGCCGTGCTCGCCATGGCGACCAGCGAGCCGCCCTTGCCTCTTTCGACCATGTGCTTGGCCGCGGCGCGGAAGGTGAAGAACACGCCGTCGAGATTGACCTGCAGCACCCTCCGCCATTCGGCGTAGTCCATCTCCAGGATCGAGCCCTTGCCGCGGCCCGAGACGCCGGCATTGGCGACGCAGTTGTCGACATGGCCCATCACCTTCAGCGTCTCGGCGAAGGCGTCGAGCACCTGCTTCTCGTCGCCGACATCGACGGTCTGCGCGTGGACCTTGCGGCCGTGGCGCTTCAGCTTCTCGACAGCCGCGTCGTTCTTCTCCTTGCGCGTGCCCCAGATGCAGACATCGGCGCCCGCCTCGGCCATGGCGTCGGCCATGCCGAAGCCGATGCCGCCATTGCCGCCGGTCACCAGCGCCACCTTGCCCGTGAGATCGAAGCCCGTGTAGGCCATCGTCGTTTCCCCCATTCGAATGGCGGCCATCATAGCGGGGCCGATGGACTCATCCAGTGGCCGCACCTAGATTGCAGTCGTGTCGTCCGCTGAGATTTCTGAGGGGCGCCGGCGGTGACGTCCAATCTGCCTCCCCATCCGTTGGACTGGGAGGAGCGCGCGTCGTTTGCCGCGCAGTTCGTCCGCCCGGGCCTCGCCGTCCTCGATGTCGGCTGCGGCAGGCAGGCGGTCGAGCGCATCTTCAAGCCGCGCCTCTACCTTCCCGTCGATCGCGTCGCGCGCGAGCCCAGGACCTGGGTCGTCGATCTCAATCGCACGCCGCTGCCGACCGAGCTGCTGGAGCGGGCGGAGCTGGTGGTGATGCTGGGCCTGCTCGAATATCTCGAGCATCCATTCGCGCTTCTTGAGCAGGTTGCCCGCGCCGGCCGACCGGCCCTGGTCACCTACAAGGCAGCCGATCTTGCCCGCCAGGGCGAGCGCGAAGCCGGCCGTCCCGGGGCCTGGCGCACCGAGCTCTCGGTCGCCGCGTTCGAGGAAGGTGCGCGCGCCGCCGGCTTTGCCATCGCCTGGCGCTTCGTGTTCGACGGCGATCAGCTCGTGATGCTGCTCGTGCCGCCGTCGGTCGATCCGGCGAAGGTATCGACCGTCGAGCCGCTGTGGGGCAGCAAGCGCCCCAAGCCCGACCCGCGGGCAAGGCGCAAGCTCGTCATCGGGGGCTTCCTGGGACGCGGCAATTGCGGCGACGAGGCGATGTTCCAGGTCGCCTACGAGACCTTCAGCGACGCCTTCGACATCGTGGCCTCCGTCGACGAGCACGGCGCCTATCCCGGCTTCTGGAACTGGTATCCTTACAACCGGTGCCGGATCGTCCATCAGACTGCGCTCGGCGAACGGCATTTTCCCCTCGCGGGCTTCCTGGTCTGCGGCGGTGGGCTGGGGCCGGGCTTCGGCGCCAACCATGCCCTCGTCACGCGTTACCAGCATGCGCCTTCGGCCCTGGTCGGAGTCGACATGCATCAGCCGCGCCTCGATGCCGTGCGGGTCAACGCCCGGCACGCGCGGCTGTTCGACTACGCGGCCGTGCGCCATGCCGTGTCGTGGAGGCAGCGCCTGCTCGGCGGCCTGTTCGTCGCGCATGGCGCCGATTGGGCGCTCGGCCTCAAGAAGGACGAAGCGGCCGACGTGCAGCCCGAGCCGGAGGCGGTGGCCGTCGTGGTGCGTGAATGGGCGCTGACCAACATCCCCTACGACTACCTGTCCGCCGTGACGCGCCTGGTCGAGGGGCTGCGCGCCCTCGGCCGGCAGCCCTTTTTCCTGCCGTTCGCGCCCGAGGACGAGCGCTTTCTCGGCCAGACCGGTCTTCACACCCTCGCCCCGATGCGCGCCGCGTGGTGGAACCCGCGGCGGGTCAAGCAGATGATCGGCGCGGTGGGCGTGGTGGTCTCGATCGGCCGCCTGCATCCGCTGGTCTTCGCCGCGTCGACCCGCACGCCGGTCATCAGTCTCGTGCCGCCCTTTCCCAAGGCGCCGCAATTCGTCCTGAAGGTCGACAGGATGAGCCGGGAGCTGGGCGTGGCGCGCGCCGCCGCCGTGGACGAGGTGCTGGCGGCATTCGCAGCCGGCCGGATCGCGCCCTCCGACGAGGGCAAGCTCCGCGCCGCCGAGGCGCGCTTCGACCGCATGGTCGGACGGCTCAGGTCTTTGTTCCGGGCGGAGGAAGCCCTGGCGAAAACCGTCGCGGCGCCGGCCGCGCCGCCTCTCACGAGCGCGCCGCCCGCGCCGTCACCAGAGCCCTCGGTCGCTTTACCCCGCGTCGTCGTCGTCAACGGCTTCCACCGCACCGGCTCGACCATTGCCTTCTATGCCGTGCAAGCGGTGCTCGAGGCGGGCGGCCAGAAATTCCAGTCGGCCGGCGCGAGCTTCCAGCATGTCGACCGGCTGATCGCCCAGCATCTCGCCTCGGGCACGGGCTGGCTCACGATCAAGAGCCATCGCTGGATGCCGGTCGAGGCCGATCCGCGGGTCACGGTGTTCCACACCACGCGCAACCTCGCCGATATGGGCCGCTCCTTCATCGGTCATCGCCGCCGCCGCGCGCGCTTCGGCGACGGCACGAACGACGACTGGGCGCTGGGCGATCTCGCCGCCAGCGAGATCACCTGGCAGGCGCTGTTCGAGCGCTACTGCGCCGACCGCTTCCCCATGCACACGATCCGCTACGAGGACTATTACGGCGACGGCGCCGCCCTCGCGCGCTTCATCGCGGGCCGCCTCGGCATCGCGCTCGACGAGGCCACGATCGAGCGGGTCGCGGCCAGGCTCTCGGCCGATGCGGTGAAGGCCCGCACCGACGGCCAGGCGGAAGACGTCGATCCCGTCACCCAGTTCCGCCGCATGCACATGTCGGACGAGAAGGGCCGGCCCGACGGCACCTCGCAGGGCCTGCCGCCCCAGATCGTCGATCTGCTGAAGCACCTCTGATGGCGGGGCGCCTGTTCCTGTTCGGCGTCGGCTATGCGGGCGCCGAGATCGCGCGCCAGGCGCAGGCGGCGGGCTGGCAGGTCGCGGGCACGGCGACGAGCGAGGCCAAGGCGCGCGAGCTCGCGCGGGCCGGCATCGCGGCCGAGCCGATCGGCGCGGGCGCCCCTCGCGCGCTCGGCTCGGCGACGCACGTCGTTTGCACCGCGCCGCCGACCGAGGCGGGCGATCCGGTGCTGGCGGCCTGTGCCTCCTGCCGGCCGCGCTGGCTCGGCTATCTCTCGACCACCGGCGTCTATGGCGACACGGCGGGCGCCTGGGTCGACGAGACGGCGACGCCGCGTCCCGGCCAGCCGCGCAGCCAATGGCGCCTCGCCGCCGAACGGGCCTGGCGGGAGCTGGGCGCGCGGCAGGGTTTCGCCGTCGACCTCTTCCGCCTGCCCGCGATCTACGGGCCCGGCCGCAGCGCGCTCGATCAGGTGAAGGCCGGCACCGCGCGCGCCGTCGACAAGCCGGGGCAGGTGTTCAGCCGCATCCATGTCGAGGATCTCGCGCGCGCCGTGCTCGCGGCGATGGAGCGGCCGGCGATGGCGCCGGGCACGATCTACAACGTCACCGACGACGAGCCCGCGCCGCAGCCCGTGGTGATCGCCTATGCCGCCCGCCTGTTGGGGCTGGAGCCGCCGCCGGTCGTGCCGTGGGCCGAGGCCGAGGCGTCGATGAGCGCGATGGCGCGCTCCTTCTACGCCGAGAATCGCCGGGTGCGGAACGAGCGGATGAAGCAGGTGCTGGGCGTGACGCTCAAGTACCCGACCTATCGCGAGGGATTGCGGGCGATCAGGGGGTGATGCCGCCCAGCTCCTGCGCGTTGCGCGTGCGCACGGTGCGATAGAGCGCGGCCACCTCGTCCGGGGTGAGGGTGCTGTCGCAGTATTTCATCTCGAACAGCTTCATGACGAACTCGACGATGTCGGGCCCGATATGGCGGCCGTCGGGGCTGTACTTCTGGAAGAACAGCTCGTTGATGATCTCGAAGGCCGGAAAATAGAACAGCCGCTCGTTCAGGTCGGCCGCGTGCTCGCGCATGAACTCGTCGAGCGCCGCGCGCAGGATCGCCTTGGAGGCCGAGCTCGCCGCCAGCGCCGGGATCGGCCGGAAGGTCGCGACCAGCGGGATCGGCGACAGCGAGAACAGCACCTTGGCCTGCGGCGCGTGCTTGCGGATCAGGCCGTACATGCGCTCGAGCGCGTCCTTGGTCTCGGCGAAGGAGCAGACGCGGAACTTGTGTCGCGTGGGATCGTAGCGATCGAGCGGCACGGCGCGCCAGAACACGCCGCCGGTCGGCTCGTCGTACCAGACCTCGGAGAGGCCGAGCGTGATGATGAAGAACTCGGTGCTGCGGAAGACCTCGTTGGTGCGCTGGCGCACGCCCTCGTCGTAGCCGTATTCCTCCGCCTTGTAGCCGTGCCACAGGCCCTGCGGCACCGGCGCGTTCTCGAGCGACCATTCGAACTGGCCGGCCAGCGCATGCACGTTCACCAGCCCCTCGCCGAACGCCGAGACGTAGATGTCGGGATTGCGCGACTTGGAGAGGTCGTAGCCCAGCCCCGCGAGGTGCTTGGCGATATTGTCGGCGAAGCAGCTGCCGAAGGCCGTGACGCGCGTCGAGCGCCCGATCGGCGGCGCGGCGGGCGACAGGCCACCCAGCACGAAGCGCTCGAGGAAATGCGGCAGGTGATGATCCTCGTGCGAGGGATAGAAGTTGCAGTGCTCGCCGCGGAAGAAGGAGCTGCCGATGCGCTTGGGCTTCTCGTGCGTCGGATCGTTCTCGAACGCTTCCTGGTAGGCGAAGCCGGTCAGGGTCTTGATCATGCCGGGCACTATGACGTGCCCGGCATGGCTTCGCATCAATTCAGCTTGTCGGTCTCGACCAGCACGATCTCGGCATCCTCGACGGCCTTGAGCTCGATTTCGTCCTGATCGACCACGGCGACGCCGTCGCGGGCGTTGGCCGTGATGACCTTGCCGTCGCTGCCCGTGACCTCGATCTTGCCCTTGGCGGGCACGAGATAGGCGGGCTTGCCGGCGAGCTTCTGCTTGATCGTCTCGCCCGCCTTGAGCTTGCCCGCGAACAGGGCGCCGTCGGCATAGAGCGGGATCGCGCCGTCATGGCCGCGGCCCGACGCCAGCGGCACCAGCTTGCCGTCGCGCGCATCGGCCGGGAACTGCACGGTCTCCCAGCGCGCCGGCACGCCTTCCTTGTTGGGCAGGATCCAGATCTGGAACAGCTCGGTCTCGTCCTGCTCCATGTTGTACTCGGCATGCTGGATGCCGCGGCCGGCACTCATCACCTGGATCTGGCCCGCTTCGGTGCGGCCCTGGTTGCCCAGGTGATCCTGGTGGGTGATCGCGCCTTTGATGACGTAGGTCACGATCTCCATGTCGCGATGGGGATGCGGCGGGAAGCCCGACTGCGGCGCGATGCGGTCGTTGTTCCACACCCGCAGCGCGCCCCAATGCACGCGGTCCTGGTTGCGGTAGTCGGCGAAGCTGAAATGGAAGTTGGCCTTCAGCCAACCATGGTCCGACTTGCCGAGCTTCTCGAAGGGTCTGAGTTCGATCATGGGAATTACCTCTTGGCGCCTAAAATGGCGCCTGCAAGCACGCGATCAAGTTTCGGGTTGGTGAGCAGGGTAGGAGTTGGATAGCCCACTCGGTTTCATTGGACCACGGGCCTCCAGGCCCGCTCAGATCATGATGCGGGCCTGGAGGCCCGCGGTCCGAAGGAGCTGTCTCCGCCAGTCTCAGTCCCCCTGAGACCGCCCCGATGCCCATTCCACAAGGCCTTTTCGCCAAAGTCTCACGACCTCACCCCACCCCCTCGGGTCACCCCCGATTGGGCGGCGCGATCATGAAGGGCTTGGTGGAATTGAAGATCCAGGTGTCGAGGAAGCCCATTTCCTGCGGCCTGAGACCCAGCTCGCTCATGGCGCCGGCGAGGCAGGACCAGTTCAGGATTTCCTGCTGGCCGCTATCCTCGACGGAAGCCGCGGGCAGGTCGCGCCACGCGGCCCAGTCGCAGCGCTGGAGCGCGTCGAACATGCGCTTGTCGGCGGCCGAGTCCGGCCACAGGTAGTTGTTCTTCGCTGTCAGGAAGGCGTGGCTCCAACCCGACGAGGCGATCAGCGCCACCCTCCAGGGCGACTCCCGGAGGATGCGCGCCGTTGCAGCGCCGAGATCGAACAGGCGCTTGGGCGTCGGCGCCGGCGGATCCCAGTCGCTCTCGCCGATCTCGCGGTCGAACACCGGCAGGCCGCCCTTCTGCGCCAGCACCTTGCGGCCGTAGCAGTTGATGGCGAAGGGCACGAACGGATAGTCGAAGCCCTTCCGCTCGTAGTCGAGATAGAGGATCGCGTTGGTGAAGGCGTGGCCGAGCGGATGGTGCAGCGGCTTGTAGGCGTAGGCCGTGTCGAAGCCCTGCTCGATCAGCCGCGAGGCCAGCAGCTTCGCCGCCGCCGGATGGCCCGCGAGGTCCCAGGCCTTGTCGGTCTCGCCCCAGACATTGCCGGGCGGTGTTCTGAATTGGTGCCGCTCGTAGGCGAACAGGCAATAGGGCGGCACGACGTCTTCCTTGAAGTTCTCGTACTGGTCGTCGCCCCACATCAGCACGAAGTCCGGCCGGAAGGCGTCGAGCGCCGCGCGCGTCTTGCCGAACCATTCGACCATCGCCGCGCGATGGCGGCCGGCCTCCGCCGTGCCCTGGTCGTTGCTCCATTGCGCGCGCGCCGGCTCGGGCCAGCCGCCGGGATGTTTCAGCGTCTCGGGCAGCTTGGGGTTGGTGAGCATGCGCCGGAAGATCCGCGACATGTTCTCGTCGGGACCCCAGAGCGGCGGATAGTGGGTCAGTCCAAGGGCGAGGATTTCAGCCATGCGCCATGGTATGCCTGCCGGCATGACCTCCGCCACTACCGAACGTACTGCCAGCTGCGCCTGCGGCCAGCTCAAGCTTCGCCTCCGGGGCGAGCCCGCGATGGTTTCCTCGTGCCATTGCCAGAGCTGCCAGCGCCGCACCGGCGGCCTGTTCGGCGTCCAGGCCTTCTTCCGCCGCGAGCAGCTCGTCGCGGTCGAGGGCGAGCACCGCACCTTCGTCCGCACCGCCGACAGCGGCACCGCCGTGACCCACGAATTCTGCCCGAACTGCGGCTCGACCCTCTACTGGGAGCGCCCGAGCCTGCCCGGCATGGTGACCATCGCCGTCGGCACCTTCGCCGACCCCAACTTCCCGCCGCCGGTGCGCACCGTGTGGACCGAGAGCAAGCACGGCTGGCTGCCGTTCCCCGAGTCGATGCCGCACTACCCGAAGGCGCCGGACTGATGTCCGCGCACGCCGTGCGGATCGCCATTCTCCTTGGCGCCGCATGTGTGTGCATCGCGTTCTGCTGGTCTCTCTGCCGTCGCCGCACAATCGGGATCGCGAGGGCAGGGTGGACACCGGACGATCTGGTGCCGGAGTTTGCCGGAACGCCGTACTCGCGGCAGGCGATCGTGATGACGATCGATCTGGATCAGTACAAAAGTCCGGTTTCTCGACGAGATCATGAAAAAGTTCATCCTCTTCCCCATTCAGATGGGGAAGTGCCCCGTCATACGGGGCGATGGGGTCATGAGCTGCAAACGGGATCGCGCTTGCGGCTCACGACCCCTCCGGCCCTCCGGGCCACCTCCCCATTTGAATGGGGAGGCTATCCGAGTGGCTGGCATGCAACTGGAGAGTCTGTCGCACGCAGGGCTTTCGTGCTGCTGCTCGATGTGACAGTTTCGTTTCAATGCAGAAGTTCATCCACATCACCGACACGCACTTCGTGCCGCCAGGCAATCTTCTTTACGGCCTCAATCCCATCGACCGGCTGGCGCTGTGCATCGCCGACGTGAACCGCAATCATGCCGATGCGGCCTTCGCGATCTTCACCGGCGATCTCGCGCACAAAGGGCAGCCCGAGGCCTACGAGGCGCTGAAGCGCGAGCTCGACAAGCTCGTCATTCCCTATCACCTGATGGTCGGCAATCACGACGATCGCGCGAATTTCCGCGCGATGTTTCCGGCGACGCCCGTCGATGAGAACGGCTTCATCCAGTACGCCTTCGACATGGGCGAGGGCGTGCTGGGCATCTGCCTCGACACCAACGAGCCCGGCAAGCCGTGGGGCAGCTTCTGCGAGCAGCGCGGCGCCTGGTTCAGGAAGGCGCTCGCCGAGGCCGGCGACGGGCCGGTGATGATCTTCATGCACCATCCGCCCTTCAAGGTACGGCTGAAGCGCATGGACGACATCTCGCTGCTCGAGCCCAAGGCCTTCCACGACGCCATCGCGGGCCGGACCAACATCCGCCATCTGTTCTTCGGCCATCTGCACCGGCCGGTCGCGGGAAGCTGGCGCGGCATCCCGATCTCGACCCTGCGCGCGACCAGCCACCAGGTGGCGCTCGATTTCGTCATCGAGGGCCGCATCATGGGCAGCCACGAGCCGCCAGCCTATGGTGTCTGCCTGCTCGAGGCCGACCAGATGGTCATCCACATGCACGACTTCCTCGACCGGACGAACACGTTCCTTCTCTGAACGCGGCCTCTACCGGTACTTGTCGCGCAGCAGCCGCGAGGCCTCGGCCTCCGCCTTGAGCTTCAGGTACACCTCGTCGGTGTCGACCTTGGCGGCCGAGCCCGGCGCGAAGCCGCAATCGGGATTGAGGGTGATGCGCGAGGGCTCGATGCAGGCGATGGCCCGCTCGACGCGGGCGGCGATCATCGGCGCAGTCTGCGGCTCGCCCGGCGTCACGTCGACCACGCCGAGGCCGAGCTCGAAGTCCTCGCGCAGCATCGCCAGGCTGGCGAGATCGTCGGCGCCGGCCGCCGTGAACTCCATCGTGAGATGCTGCACGTTCAGCCGGTTGAGCTGCGCTAGGATCGGGCCGTAGGTGCCGGCATGGTGCTTTTCGCCGCGCACGCGCGCGCCGGCGCGGCGGCAGAGGTGGACTGCGAACTTGATGCCCTTGAAGCCCGCCACCGTGGCGTTGATCATGTCGACGGCGAAGTCGGCGGCCCTGTCGGGGTCGTCGTAGCGGCGGCGCACGTCGGGATCGACGAACAGGCAGAGATGCGGATCGTCGATCTGCACGATGTCGACGCCGAGCTTCTGCAACAGCGCGATCTCGGCCCGGAGCGGCGCCACGCAATCGCGCACGAAGTCCTCGCGGTCGGGATAGGCCTTGCGCGAGCGCTCGGCATCCCACAGCCGCTCGCCGAGCAGGGCGGGCGCCGGCAGCGTGATCTTGGTGGCGAGCCTGGTGATCCGCTTCACGAACCTGGCTTCGGCGGCGATGAAGCCCGCGGGCCTGGGCGCCAGCTTTTCGGTCACCACGGTCCAGGGGCGCCCGTCGGCCGGATTGATCTCCAGCGTGAAGCCATGCGCCAGCTCGGCGATGACGCCGATATAGGAGCGCCGCCGCCATTCGCCGTCGTTCACGACATCGAGGCCGGCCCGCTCCTGCAGCGCCACGACGAAGCGGATCGCGGCGTCCATCGTGTTGCGGTCGGTGTCGTCCCAGTCGGGCTTCCCGATCAGCTCGCGGATGACCTGCGGACGCGGGATCGAGCCCACGATCGAAGCGGGAAAGAGCGGGAGCGAGGGCATGTCAGGGCGCCCACAGGGTCTGGGCGAGGTTCATGTCCTCTTGCGTGTCGATCTCGCGGTAGCGTCCCGGCGTGTCGGCGTGGCCGAAGGCGATGCCGTGCTCGATCATGTCCTGGAACATGTGGATCAGGTACGCCTTCTGGAAGATCGCGGCCTCGCGATAGGGCTTGTCCCAGAACTGCCATTTGCGGCGGTGATAGAAGTCGCGGAGCTGCTGGCCGCCGCCGCGGCCGAACTTGGCGACGCCGATGAATTCGCCCGTCGCCTCCTCGTAGGGAATGGTCCGGTAGACGCGCTCGACATGGCCGTTGCGGGTGATGACCTTCTCGGCATCGTGCGGCGGATGCTGGGTGCGGGGCCTGTAGTGCTCGCGCCAATCCGTGTCGACGCCGAGGGCGAGCTCGGACCCGCTCTCGACGAGCTTCCGCACGATGTCCCCGGTGAACAGGATGTCGGAGTAGGAGGCGATGAACGGCCGGTCCATCAGGTCTTCTGCGCACATCAGCGAGACCAGGATGTTGTTGTTCCGCCAGTCCCTGTTCTCGCGGAAGACGAACCCGGGATATTCCCGCTGCACCGCCTCGATGCGGTAGCCGCCGATGAAGCAGATCTCCGTGCAGCCGCCGTCCCTCAGCGCCTCGATCGTCCAGTCGAGGATGCGCTTGCCCCGGATCTCGGCAAAGCATTTGGGGGCGTTCTCGGTCGTCGGCATGAGCCGGCTGCCGCGGCCGGCGCCGATGATGATGGCGCGCACTAGAATCTTTTTCCGGCGAGCACGCGCGCGCTGAGCTGCAGCCTGCTGATCGAGCGCTTGGCGTCGGCGAGCGCGCAGCAGGAGACCAGCGTGTCGATGATCGCGAGCTGGGCGACGCGGCTGCTCATGGCCTCGGGCCGGTAGCGCGTCTCGTTGGCGATGGTGTGGAGCACGACGTCGCAGTGGCGTGCCAAAGGCGACTTCCCCATGCGCGTGATGCCGATCGTGCGCGCGCCCGCGTCGTGGGCGAGCTCCGTCGCCAGCACGGTCTCCACCGTGCTTCCCGAATGCGAGATGGTGATGACCGCCGTGCCCGAGTCGGTCATGGCCGCGCTCACCGCCTGGATGTGGGAATCGGTGACGGTCTTGGTGTCGTAGCCGAGCTGCAGCAGGCGATAGCCCAGGTCCTGCGCGATCGGCGCGGCGCTGCCGATGCCGTAGACCTCGACTCTCTTGGCGGCGCGCAGGATCTCGACCGCCCGCGACAGCGTCCTGGCGGACAACAGCTTCAGCGTTTCCTGCAGCGAGGCGATGTGCGCGGCGAAGACGTGCTCGCTCACGTCGGTGACGGTGTCGGAGGGGCGCAAATCCTCGTGGATGAAGCGCATCGGCTCGACCAGGTCGCGCGACAGCAGGATCTTCAGCTCCTGGAAGCCTGAGACGCCGAGCCGCCGGCAGAGGCCCACGACGCTGCCTTCGCTGGCGTGCGCCTGCTCGGCCACCTCGGTGATCGACATGCGGATCACCTCGTTGGCGTGGTCCTCGATATAGGCCGCGATCCGCCGGGCCGTGGGCGGCAGCTCGTCGCTGAGATGACGGATGCGCATCAGGATCGAGGCGTTGGCAAGCATGCGCCGAGCATAGGGATTGTGACCGAATGAGAAAAGCTCAATTACAGGACGCCGCAATTTGAGGGCTTTTCAATGCGGGGAACGGCCGGTAGCATTCGCCGAAAGAAGGTGAGTGGGAGGCTCGCCCGAATGCTCGTCACCAAGCCCGATGCGGCGGCCGGCGCGCGTCCCTCGCGGGGCGCCGTGCGCATTGCGGGCGTGACGAAGCGCTTTGGCGACACCACCGTGCTCGACGGCATCGACCTTTCGATCGAGGCCGGCGAGTTCGTCACCATCCTGGGACCGTCGGGCTGCGGGAAGTCGACGTTGCTGCGCATCGTCGCCGGGCTCGAGACCGAAACCGCGGGCGGCGTGGCGATCGACGGCGTGGCGATGGCGGGACGCGCGCCGAATGCGCGCGACATCGCCATGGTCTTCCAGTCCTACGCGCTCTATCCGCACCTCACGGTCGCCCAGAACATCGCGGTGCCGCTGCGCATGCGGGCGCTGACGCCGCTCCAGCGCCTGACCGGCCTCGCGCCGCGCGAGGTGCGCGACCGCATAGCGGCGGACGTGCGCCAGGTCGCCGCGATGCTTCGGATCGAGGCTCTGCTCGGCCGCAAGCCCGCCCAGCTCTCGGGCGGCCAGAAGCAGCGGGTGGCGCTGGCCCGCGCCATGGTCCGCCGGCCGTGCGTGTTCCTGATGGACGAGCCGCTCAGCAACCTCGACGCCGAGCTGCGCGTGCACATGAGGGCCGAGATCGCCCAGCTTCATCGCCAGATCGGCGCGACCTTCATCTACGTGACCCACGACCAGGTCGAGGCGATGACCATGTCCGACCGCGTCGCGGTGATCCTGGGCGGCCGGCTGCAGCAGGTCGCCTCGCCCGACAGGCTGTACCGCGACCCCGACGCATTGGCGGTCGCGCAGTTCGTCGGCACACCGCGCATCAACGTCCTGCCGGCCGATCGCCTCGACCTGCCGCAGGCGCGTGCGGCGGGTGCCGCACAGGTCGCGGTCCGGCCGGAGCGGCTCGAGATCCTCGCCTCCCCCGATGACGGGGGAGGGAAGCTGAAGGGCCGCCTCGTGCATCGCGAGAACCTGGGCGCCGACCTCTTGCTGCACATCGACGTGCCGGGCGTGCCGGCGCCGCTGATCGCACGCACCGATCCGACGACGGGCGAGACGCTCGCGATCGGCGACGAATTGGGCCTCGCGGTCGAGCCGCGGCATGCGCTGCTGTTCGACGGCGGCGGCCGCAGGATCCGGCCATGAGCGGCCGCGGCTCGGTCCTGCTGCTGACGGCGCCCGCCATGCTGCTGATGGCGGTGTTCCTGATCGGGCCGTTGCTGGCCGTGGTCGCCCTGTCGTTCACGAACTACCAGCTCGGCCAGCCCAGCCTGTCCTTCGTCGGCATCGCCAACTATCTCGAGATGGCCGAGGACGAGACCGTCCGCGTCTCGCTCGGCAACACGCTGGTCTATGCCGCCGTCGTGGTGCCGGCCTCGGTCGCGCTCGGCCTCGGCGCCGCGCTCCTGATCGAGGCCGAGCCGTCGCTGCGCGGCTTCTACCGCGCCTCCTATTTCCTGCCGGTGATGGCGACCCTGATCGCCATGGCGATCGTCTGGGAGTTCGTGCTCGATCCGCGCCTGGGCGTGGTCAACGTCGTGATCAAGTCGTTCGGCTGGAAGCCGGTCGATTTCCTGCACGACCGCAAGATCGTGCTGTTCACGCTCTGCGGCATCGGCGTCTGGCAGAGCGTCGGCTTCAACATGGTGCTGTTCATGGCCGGGCTGACCGCCGTGCCGCGCGAGCTCTACGAGGCCGCGGCGATGGACGGGGCGGGGCGCGGCTTCGAGCGCTTCCGGCTGGTGACCTGGCCGATGC
>DATJWN010000274.1:0-4944 GCA_035501235.1 Reyranella sp. | reverse complement strand
CTGAACGAGCTGATCGCCGGTACCGACTATGACGGCATGTCGCTCGAGGAGATCGTCAGGAAGTCGGCCAAGAGCGAGAAGGACAAGGCGATCTTCAACAATGCCGGCCAGATCTGGAACCACAATTTCTACTGGCACGGCATGGCTCCGAAGGGCGGCGAGCCCGCGGGCAAGCTCGCCGACGCGCTGAAGTCGAGCTTCGGCGGGCTGAAGGAATTCAAGGAAGAGTTCAAGAAGGCCGCGGTCGCGCAGTTCGGCTCGGGCTGGGCCTGGCTCGTCCGGACCAAGGACGGCAGGCTCAAGATCACCACCACGTCGAATGCCGACACGCCCATGGCGCACGGCGACACGCCGCTCCTCACCGCCGACGTGTGGGAGCACGCCTACTATCTCGACTACCAGAACCGTCGTCCGGACCACATCGCCGCATGGCTGGACAAGCTCGCGAACTGGTCGTTCGCCGAGAAGAACTGCGGCTGAACAGGAGAGACGTCCATGCTGGGCACCATTCTGCTGATCGTGCTGATCATCATCCTGCTCGGTGCCTTGCCGACATGGCCCTACAGCAGCGGCTGGGGCTACTATCCGAGCGGCGGCGCCGGTCTCATCATCGTGATCGTCGTCATCTTGCTGCTGATGGGACGAATCTAGAGTCTTGTCAGTAGCGGAACGACACGTTGATCGACGCGAACTGATCGAACCGGTCCTGCTCGTAGAACTCCGGTGAGCGGAACACCTGGGTGAAGCTCACCCGTACGCCGCGGAACAGGATCGTCGCACCCAACGTCCCTTCGCCGACGAAGGGACGATGGGTGACATGCACGATGTCGTTTCCGTCGGTGTTGCCGTCGAGGAACATGTTGTGCGCCACGGCCTCGCCGGTGAGGCCAAAGAAGACATACCAGCCGAAGCCCTCGCCGATGAAGCCTTCGGAGCCCGGCAGCGCCGGACGCGCGCGCGGCGGACCGAAATCGGCGCGCAGCTCCTTGCCGATGCGCACGATGCCGCCCACGCTCACCGCATCCAGCACGTTGCCGGCATTGAGCCCGAAGATCGGCACGAAATCGTATTCGAGCTTGGGATCGTCGAAGACCACGCCGTGCGCCACCCGCCAACGCCGCTCGAAGTCGAGATTGACCGTGGGCTCGTTGTGCAGCTGGAAGGCCCAGCCATTGGCCGTGTTGTCGTTGATGAAACGGTGGAAGTTGTTCTGCACGAACGCGCCGCCCGCCGCCGGGCCGACCATGCCGAGATCGAGCTGCAGGGTGTCGAGCCGCACCGGATCGTCCTCGCCGGTCTTGGGGTCGGAGCGCTTGTAGGTCGATTGCAGGGCCACGCTGGCATAGAGCCAGGCGGCATAGGGCCGGTCGTTGAAAACCGGCTGGAACGTATCGGTATTGGCCGGCGTGTAGAGGTTCTGGCCGATCGAGAGGCCAAGCCGGCGCGTCACCGACGTGACCGGATCCTCGCCGAAGACGGTCGGGAGCGTGACGAGCCTCGCCACCCCGTCGGGCAGGTCGGGCAGTGCCGGCGACAGCCAGGCGATGCGAAGGCCATTGGTGTAATCGCGGTCGGTGCGGCCGAAGAGGTTGAAGTAGTCGTTCTCGACCTGGAGGGTGAAGATGCTGCGCTCTTCGTCGGCCGACGGCGTGGTGTCGATGGGAATGGGCTGCGCGGCGACCGGCCCCGCGGCGGCGAGCAACGCGGCGACCAGGACGGCGGATTTCAAGGAAGCTCCCCCATGTGGGCAAGCAACGCCATCCCGGGGTGAAGGTTCCTCGACTAAATGGCGTTGGCCGCCGACTGGGGATGCCAGAGGTGATGACGCCAGCGCCCGGCGATCGCCAGGGTGAAGGCGATGCCGACCAGGCTGAACAGCGAGCCGCTCGCGGTGAAACCGAGATGCTCGATCATCGGGCCGCTCAGCAGCAGGCCGAGCGGCATGCCGTAGACCGCCAGCATGCGCACGCCCATGACCCTGCCGCGGAAGGCGGGATCGGCCGTGCGCAGCAGGATCACCGCCATCGGCACCATGCACAGGCTCTGGGCGAGACCGATCGCCACCAGCATCGGGATTCCCCAGGCCGGCGCGGCGATCCAGGAGAAGATGAGATTGAGCGAGAACCAGGCGATCGCGCCCGCGATCATCGTCCGCGCGGCGCGCACACGCGCGCCATGGATGGACAGCACGATCGAGCCGATCAGGCAGCCGACCGCGTAGCATGCCGTGATCCAGCCCAGCCCGGTCTGGCTGAGGTGGTAGATGTCCTTCGCGACATAGGCCAGCATCGAGCCGACCATCGGATAGGCGGCGAAGTTCATCAGGAAGGCGAGCAACGTCGCCGCCCGCACGTCGGGCGTCGACCAGACGTAGGCGAAGCCCTCGCGCAGGGCCTTGAGGGGCGAGGCGAACAGCGAGGCATCGCGCACGGTGCGCACGCGCTTGATGCCGACATTGAGCGACAGCAGGAAGCTCACGCCATAGACCGCGGTCACGACGATGTAGGCCAGTCCCGGGCCGCCCAGCGTCGCGACCAGCGTGGCGCCGCTCAAGGCGCCGATGACGCGCGCACTGTCGGCGGTCATGCGCGACACGCTCATCGCGCGCATGAGCAGCGGCGTCGGCATGGTCTCGCCGACCAGCAGGTTGCGCATGGTGATGTCCGAGGGCCGCACCAGCCCCATCAAGGTCGCCAGCACGAAGACCGGCGCGGGCGCGGCGAATCCGCCCAGGAACAACCCCATCAGGGCCGAGGCCATGACGACATAGCTCGCCCGCATCAGGCAGATCAGGTTGCGGTTGCCGATGCGGTCGCCCGCCATGCCGTAGAAAGGCGAGATCAGGGTTCCCAGGAATTGCAGCGAGCCGAACACGGCAAGCGCCAGCACCGAGCCGGTCGAGACGAGCACGAACCAGCCGAGAATCACGCCTTCCATCTCGAAGGCCCACGAGGCCAGCAGGTCGGCCGGCCATTGGAAGCGGAAGCTCCGGACCTCGAAGGGAGCCAGCGCCGGTACGCGCGCGATCACCGTCACGTCTTGCCTGTTTCCTCCGCCCGGCGCCTTCAGGCGCTTCTGGACGCGGGAAAGTGCGCCGTTCAAATCAGGGGCGCAATAAACTCCTGTTCATGGCTGCCCTGATTGACATTCTGCCATAGGGATGTTCATTGCAGTGATAACGTACTGAAAGAACAGCCTTTTTCGTCACGGGATTGCGCTTGCCTCAAGGGGCGTCCCGGAGCAGTGTGCAGCCGACCGACCGTCGAGAGCGGGCCTTTGGCCGCACGCGGACTTAATGTTTCGGAGATTTCGTGTCCGCAATCGACGGTTCAGCCAAGAAGACGACCTTCCAACTCGTCCTGATCAAGCCGACGCATTACGACGACGACGGCTATCCGATCACGTGGAAGCTGTCGCACATCCCGTCCAACACGCTGGCCGCGCTCTATGGCCTGGGTGAGGATTGCCGCGAGCGGCAGGTGCTGGGACCCGACGTCGATATCGTCGTGAAGCCGATGGACGAGACCAACACGCGCGTGCGCGTGGACAAGATCGTGCAGGACTTCCGGCGCAACGGCGGCAAGGGCCTGGTCTGCCTGGTCGGCGTGCAGAGCAATCAATTCCCGCGCGCGACGGATCTCGCGCGCAAGTTCATCAAGGCCGGTGTGCCGGTGGCTCTGGGCGGCTTCCACGCGGCCGGCACCATCTCGATGCTGCCGGGCATACAGCCCGAGGTTCAGGCGGTGATGGACATGGGCGTGGCGGTCTTCGCCGGCGAGGCCGAAGAAGGCCGCTTCGACCAGATCCTGCAGGATGCGTGGAACGGCACGCTGAAGCCGCTCTACAACTACATGGACGATCTGCCGGGCATCGAGAACGCGCCGACGCCGCGGCTGCCCACCTCCGCGCTCGTGCGCAACGAGGGCAAGAAGTCGAGCTTCGATCTCGGTCGCGGCTGCCCGTTCCAGTGCTCGTTCTGCACCATCATCAACGTGCAGGGCCGCAAGAGCCGCTTCCGCAACGCCGACGACCTCGAGGCGATCGTCCGCGAGAACTATCGCCAGGGCATCACGTCGTTCTTCATCACCGACGACAACATGGCGCGCAACCGCCATTGGGAAGAGTTCTTCGACCGGCTGATCGAGCTCAAGGAGAACGAGGGCATCGAGGTCAGCCTGATCATCCAGGTCGACACGCAGTGCCATCGCATCCCGAACTTCATCATGAAGGCGCGCTGGGCGGGCGTTTACCGCGTGTTCATCGGTCTCGAGAACATCAACCCGGACAATCTGCTGGCCGCCAAGAAGCGCCAGAACAAGATCACCGAGTATCGCAAGATGCTCCAGGCCTGGCACACGTCGGGCGCCTCGACCTGGGCGGGCTACATCCTCGGCTTCCCCGGCGACACGCGCGACTCGATCCTGCGCGACATGGAGATCATCAAGAAGGAACTGCCGCTCGACATCCTCGAGCTGTTCATGCTGACGCCGCTGCCGGGCTCGGAGGATCACCAGACCCTGTGGAAGCAGGGCGTATGGATGGATCCCGACCTCAACAAGTACGACCTGCACCACCGCGTCGTGCATCACCCGAAGATGAGCGACGCGGAATACGACCAGACCTATCGCGACGCCTGGAAGGCCTACTACACGCCCGAGCACATCGAGACGGTGGCGCGCCGCCACGGCTCGATCCGCGGCCGCAATCCCGCCGAGCCGGCCCAGTTCATGACCATGTTCAAGATCATGTTCGAGGCCGAGGGCATCCACCCGCTCGAGGGCGGCGTGATTCGCCTGAAGTACCGGCGTGACCGCCGCTACGGCATGCCGATCGAGCCGGTCGGCGTGTTCCACTGGAAGCTCGCCGTCGAGTCGTGGAAGAAGATCAAGATATACGTAAAGCTCGCCTGGCAGGGCTGGCGCATTGGCCAGAAGGTCAGGCACG
>DATJWN010000273.1:0-3149 GCA_035501235.1 Reyranella sp. | reverse complement strand
GCGATCGTGCTGGGTGCGATCATCGCCTGGGGCTCGACGGCGCTGGGCTACAATTTCGGCGGGCTGACGCTTGCCGGACTCAAGGGCGCGGTGGCGAGCTTCGGCTTCTCCTATCCCATGCCGGCGGTCGGCCACGTGTTCGGCGGCTTCCAGTATGTCGGCATCATCCTGGTGACGGCGATCCCGTTCGGCATCTACGACCTCGTGGAGGCGATGGACAATGTCGAGAGCGCTGCCGCGGCGGGCGACTCGTTCCCGACGACGCGCGTGCTGACGGCCGACGGCGTGGTCAGCCTGATCGGCTGCCTGATGGGCAATCCGTTCATCAACGCGGTCTATATCGGCCATCCCGGCTGGAAGGCGATGGGCGGCCGCATCGGCTATTCGGCGGCGACCGGCGTGCTGGTGATCGTGCTCGCCTGGTTCGGCGTCATCGCGCTGATGATGGCCCTGATCCCCGTCGTCGCGATCCTGCCGATCCTGCTCTACATCGGCATGCTGATCGGCTCGCAGGCCTTCCAGGAGACGCCGGCGCGGCATGCTCCGGCGATCGTGCTGGCGCTGGTGCCGCAGATCGCAGCCTGGGGCAAGACGCAGATCGATGGCGCCCTCCACGCCGCCGGCACCGATGCCTCGGTGGCCGGCGTGATCGACAAGCTCGGCGACCAGGGCGTGCTCTACCAGGGTCTCGAGATCCTGGGCGGTGGCGCCACGCTCGCCGGCATCATCCTGGGCGCGATCACGGTGTTCATCATCGAGCGCGACTTCATCAAGGGTGCGGCCTTCGCCGCTGTTGGTGCGGCCTGCACCTTCTTTGGGTTGATCCACGCCGAGGCAATGGGCATCGGCCGCACGCCGCTGATGGTGATCAGCTACCTTGGCGTCGCGGCGATCCTGGTCGCCTGCGCCAAGTTCACGGATATCGTGCCGCGCGCCGACGAGGCCGAGGTGATGCACGGCCACGGCGGCGCGGCGGCCAAGCCGGCCGAGTGAACGGCTACGCCGGTCGCTCGCGATGCAGATTGCGCGTCAACCACATCGCGAGCGACAGCACGGCGAAGAGGACCAGCGAGCCCGAGAGCAACGAGGCCTCCTCTAGCTGCAGCAGGGTGTAGAGCCCGGCATAGAGAAACGTGAGCGTGGCGGCGAATGCCGCCGCCAGCAGCCAGCGGCGGGACAAGAACCAATTGTAGACCGTCGCCTGAGCGACGACGGCGGAAGCGCTCGCAAGATAGGCCGGCGCGAAACCAATGCGCTCGGCGAAAGAAAGCAGCAGCAGGTAGAAAACGCAGAGCGAGAGTCCGATCAGCCCGTACTGCGCGAAGGAAGGCCGCGCATCGATTGCGAGCTCGAAAAGCAAACAAGCGGCGAAGGTGAGGCCGATCAGCATCACGGCGTATTTGATGGCGCGATCGGTCTCGCGATAGGCGTCGACAGGATTGATGAGGGCGACGCCGAGCGCGGATCTTGCGAGCATCGTCGCACTCGAATCGTCGACGCCGTCCCAAAGTTGACCGTAGCCACGCCCCAGTGGCGGCACGACCCACCTGGCCTTGAAGCCGGTGTCATCGGTCGACTGGGCCATCGGGAGATATCGCCCGATAAAGCTCACCGACGGCCACGGGGACTCCAGCGAAACCTCGGTGCGCCATCCGACGGGCGCCACGGCGAAGCTGGTGCTGCCGCCGAAGGTGAGACGAAACCGGACAGTGATCGTATCGCGTCGATCGAGTGGCACGGCGCCGAGCGGAGCCTTCAACGACAGCAGCGGCGTCGGTATCTCGGCCGCCCACTCGACGGTTTGACCGTCGATCTCGACGGTGCCGGCATCGATCGACTTCTCGTCGCTGAGGCCGACGCCCAGCGTGGCCGAGGACCAATCGATGACGCGGCCGTCGGATGGCACGTCGCGGATCGACTTGACGGGAAACTCGGCCACGACGTCGAGCGCGGCCGCATAGACGGTGACATCGAACAGGCCCCGGCGGCGTTGCTGGGGCGCCAGCTTGCCGTTGATCGTGAGCTTGTCCGGCAGCAGCGTGACCGTGCGGTGCCTGCCGTCGGTCGTCGAATAGGGCACCCGCACCATCGGGCCGAGCAAGGTCTGGGACTGGCCCCAGGCGCCCGTGACGTTCTTCACGGCCTCGGACTCATAGCTCTGCCGATCGGTGACGATGTCGCTTACGAGGCTGAGCGGCAATTTCAGGGCGAGCGCCAGGAGGGCGAGCAGGATGGCGCGGGGCACGATGCCGCCGCCGCGCATGAAATAGAACACGATCCGGGCGATGGCGGTCATGAAAGCCTCCTCGGTGCGATGGCCTTCGACCTTTGCCGCGATGCCATGCAGAGAGGGTACAGAAGTCGTGGAGAATCGGTGCAAATCCCTCTCCGGCGGTCGACAGGGCGGGCGCACGCGCTAGACTCAAGCCATGCAGAAGGTCTTGGTCGTCGACGACGATGCCCATATCCGCGACGTCGTCTGCTTTGCGCTCCGCCGTTCCGGCTACCGGCCGCTGACCGCGACGGACGGCCGCTCGGCGCTGGAGACGGTGGCGCGCGAGCTGCCGGCGCTGGTCGTGCTCGACATCCTGATGCCCGAGCTCGATGGTGCGGAAGTCTGCAGGCGCCTGCGGGCATCGTCGGACGTCCCGATCATCTTCCTCACATCCAAGGACGAGGAGATGGACCGCATCCTGGGCCTCGAGCTCGGCGCCGACGATTACGTCGTGAAGCCCTTCAGCCCGGGCGAGCTGGTGGCGCGGGTGAAGGCGGTGCTGCGGCGCAAGGGCGGTTCGTCGAACGGCGAGAGCGAGCGGCTGGTGCGCGGGAGCCTCATCCTCGATCTCGAGGCGCATGTCGCCTCCTGGGCCGGCACCGAGGTCGCGCTGACGGCAACGGAGTTCGCGCTTCTGAAGGCGATTGCCGCCCAGCCGCGCCGCGCCTTCACCCGCGACAATCTGATGACGGCGACCTACGCCAATGCGCGCTTCGTGAGCGACCGCACGATCGACAGCCATGTCCGGCACATCCGCGCCAAGTTCCAGGCCCTGGGCGGCGACCCGATCGAGACAGTGCACGGCGTGGGCTACAAGCTCGCGGCACTGTGAGATGGCGCCCTGACATGGCCATCGTCGTGCGCCGCCTGCCGG
>DATJWN010000272.1:0-2021 GCA_035501235.1 Reyranella sp. | reverse complement strand
CCGCACGGTGATGATCACGGGCGACAACCCGCTCACGGCGGCCACCATCGCGCGCCACGCCGGCGTCGACGACTTCGTCGCCGAGGCGACGCCCGAGTCGAAGCTCGCCTACATCCGCAAGGAGCAGGCCGAGGGCAAGCTGGTCGCGATGATGGGCGACGGCACCAACGACGCGCCGGCGCTCGCCCAGGCGGACGTCGGCCTCGCGATGAACTCCGGCACCAACGCGGCCAAGGAGGCCGGCAACATGGTCGACCTCGACAGCGATCCGACCAAGCTGATCGAGGCCGTGGAGATCGGCAAGGAGCTCCTGATGACGCGCGGCGCGCTCACCACCTTCTCGATCGCCAACGACGTCGCCAAGTACTTCGCGATCGTGCCGGCGCTGTTCGCCGGCACGCTGCCGTGGCTCAAGGCGATGGACGTGATGCACCTGCACTCGCCGACCTCGGCGATCCTGTCGGCGGTGATCTTCAACGCGCTGATCATCCCGGCCCTGATCCCGATCGCGCTGCGCGGGGTCAAGTTCCGCCCGATCGGGGCCGAGGCCCTGCTGCGCCGCAACCTGCTGATCTGGGGCGTGGGCGGCGTCCTGGTCCCGTTCGCGGGCATCAAGCTGATCGACGTCGCCATGGTGGCGCTCCACCTGGCCGCCTGATCTAGAGAAGGAGCAAGGAGAAAGCCGTGTCCAAGCATCTCGCGAAGAGCCTCTGGCTGATGGGCTTCGCCGTCGCCATCACCTGCGGCCTGTATCCGGCCGTGCTGTGGGTGATCGGCCAGACGTTCTTCCCGTTCCAGGCGAACGGCAGCCTCGTCCGCGGTCCCGACGGCAAGGTGGTTGGGTCGGTGCTGATCGCCCAGCCCTTCACCAAGGACGAGTACTTCCAGCCGCGCCCCTCGGCGGTGTCGTACGACGCCTCCGCCTCCGGGCCCTCGAACCTGGCGGCCTCCAACTACCTGCTGCGCGACCGCGTGGCGAAGACGCTCGGGCCGATCGTGAAGTACGCGGCGGGCCCGAAGGCGGGCCAGCTCGTGGCACCCGACGTCGAGGCCTGGTTCGCGCAGGACCAGTACCAGGGGCAGCCGCACCTGGTCGCGCAGTGGGCCGATGCACACAACGCGGTGGCCGCCGCGTGGGTCGGCGCCGATCCGAGCCACGCCGCCTACGTCGACGCCTGGGCCCAGGCGCATCCCGCCGACGTCGCCGAGTTCGTGAAGAGCAACCCCGGGACGCCGGAGCCGAAGGCCGCGGACCTGGCGGTCGTCTTCTTCGAGAGCTTCTCGAAGGAGAACCCCGGCAAGTTCCCGTCCGCCGTCGACCAGACGACCCCGGACGGCAAGACCCAGAGCGTGATCCAGCCGGTCGCGGCGGGCGCCGACATCCAGTCGACCTTCTTCGACATGTGGCGGCAGGAGCACGCCGACATCGCCCTCCAGGACGTCCCCGGCGACCTGGTGATGGCCTCCGGCTCGGGCCTCGACCCGCACATCACGCTCCAGAACGCCCGCTTCCAGCTCGATCGCGTCGCGGGCAGGTGGGCTGCCGATCTGAAGCGCGATCCCGCCGAGGTGCGCGCGGAGATCGAGCGCATCCTCGCAGCGCACACTACGGCCCCCTACGGCGGCCTGGTCGGCGAGAAGATCGTGAACGTCCTCGAGGTCAACCTCGAGCTCAGCCAGCGCTACGGGACGCCGGCCTCGTAGCCGTGTGAGCACAAGCCCGAACCGGGCCTCCGGTGGTCGCGTCGATGGCCAAGCTGCTCGTCGTCGAAGACGACAAGAACATCCGCCGCATGCTGGCCCTGTTCCTCGAGTCGCGCGGGCACGAGGTGCGCGCGGTCGCCCACGGCGCGGCGGCGCTGGTCGTGCTTGCCGAGGAGCCCGACGTCCGGCTCGTGCTCTCCGACCTGCGCATGGCGGAGATCAACGGCCTCGAGCTGCTCGAGAGCATCCGGGGCCGATACCCGGAGATGCTCGTCGTCCTGATGACGGCCTACGCCACCGTGGAGACGGCGGTCGCG
>DATJWN010000271.1:0-14033 GCA_035501235.1 Reyranella sp. | reverse complement strand
GCTCCGCGTCGGCGCGAGCCCCAGCCCGGTGGGAATCACCACGTTCGCCTTGGCGCGCTTGACCGTGTCGGGCACCTGCTGGCGCAGGATGCCGGCGAATTTCTCCGCCGTCATGCCGGGCCGCGCCAGCACGCGGCGACGCTGCAGGAAGGCGGGCGCGCTCACGACCAGCGTGGCATCGACCCGACGCTCGCCGCGGCCCTCGAACAGGAGCGGGATGTCGAGCACGACCAGCGGCACGCCACGCGCCGCCGCACGCTTCAGGAACGCGCGCTGGCGCTGGCCGACCAGCGGATGGACGATGGCTTCGAGCCGGCGCAGCGCCTCGGGATGACCGAACACGCGCGCGCCCAGCGCCTGGCGGTCGAGCACGCCTCCCTGCACGACTCCCGGAAAGGCCGCCTCGATCGGCGGCAGCGCGGCGCCGCCCGGCGCCTGCAGGGCATGGACGGCGGCATCGGCGTCGTAGACCGGCACGCCCATGCGCCGCAGCATGGAAGCCGCGGTCGACTTGCCCATGCCGATGGAGCCGGTCAGTCCGACGATGACCATCACGTCCCAACCATCAGGCTGCGGCGGGCTTAGCCGCCTTGGCCGCCGCCGCCTTCTGGCGCGACAGATAGTGGAAGCCGAAGGCGATGGCGCCGCCCACCACGAGCACGCCGATCGCCACCAGCGGCCGATAGGTGAACCAGGCGATGGCGATGACCACGGGCGCGACCGCGAAGGTGCAGAGGAAGGCGACAAGGCCCGCACCCGCGCCGACCACGTCGCCCAGGATCGGGATCACGTCGGCGATCACCGACAAGGGCCGCAGGATCAGCACGAAGCCGATGAACATCAGCAACACGCCGCCCAGGCGCACGAGCCAGGTGATGAGGCGGTTCTCGTCCTGCGCCTCCTTGAACATGTCGGCCGCCGGCACGCGGCCGGGTTCGATCAGCGCGAGCGCGCGGCCCGCCTTGGTCTGGTAGTGATCGAGCGACGGGCCGGCCTGGCGCGCGACGACGCTCGCGTCCTGCAGCGGCACTTCGCCAAATCGGATCTTGTAGTCGCCCACCTCGGGATCGTCCGGATTCCTGCCGACATAGATCGCGTTGTCGACGATCTGAAGCGGCAAACTGAAGCGAGCCTGCAGTGCCTGCACCAGATCGTTCGTCAGCGGCACAGCCTGCTCGGCGCCGAAATTGCCGAGGAGCCAAGTGGGCACGGAGAAGGCGCCCAATTTGATCTCCGGCGCGATCACCTCGCCCGTCTTCTGGGCCATCGACGGATTGGTGTGGCCGCCGCGCTCATGGAATTTGCTCGAATCGACACGCTGCTCGGACCAGTCGCGCTTGTACTTGTAGGTCTTGCGGGTGGTCTCGCCGCCGCCCAGCTTCTTGCTTGTCTCGCTTTCCTCGGTCTCCGTCCACTGAAACATCTGGACATGGCGCACGAGGCGCACCCCCGAGCTCTTGACGCCGAACGCCAGGTCGCTGATCGGGCGGTCCGAGGTGAGCGGCCCGCTGACATGGATCAGCTTGCCCTCGTGCGCCGGATCGACCTTGTCGGCCGCGACCGACTGCACCAGGCCCGCGCCCTCGGTCAGCGAGCGCGCGGTCTTCACTGCGCGGCCCTCGTTCCAGAACAGCAGCCCGCAGGCGACGACGACCAGGATCAGCCCGATGACGATGCCCACGAACGCCTGGCCGAGCCGCTGCAGCCAGGACGTTTCCGTCGTTTCGGTGACCTCGTCGGTCGAGGAGGAGTCGTCGCTCGGCGCCATGGCTACGGCACGAGGATCGTCTGTCCCGTGGTCTTGCGGCTCTCGAGGTCGATATGCGCCTGGGCCGCCTCGCCCAGCGGATAGCGCTGGTCGATGGCGATCTTGACCTTGCCGTTCTTGACCATCTTGAACACCGACTTGGCCGCCGCCTCGAGCGACTTGCGGTCGGACGTGTAGGCGCCGAGGCTGGGCCGCGTCACGTAGAGCGAGCCCTTGGCGTTGAGGATGCCGAGATTCTGCGGCGGCACCGGACCCGAGGCATTGCCGAACGAGATCATCAGGCCGCGCGGCTGCAGGCAGTCGAGGGAGGCGGCCCAGGTGTCCTTGCCGACGCCGTCGACGACGACCGGCACGCCCTTGCCTTTGGTGATCTTCTTCACCTCGGCCACGATGTCCTGCTTGGTGTAGTCGATCACCCACTTGTAGCCGTTCTTCTTGGCCAGCGCGGCCTTCTCCGGCGAGGAGACGGTGCCGATCACCTTGTAGCCGCGCGCCTTGGCCCATTGGCCGAACAGCAGGCCGACGCCGCCCGCGGCGGCATGGAACAGGATGGTGTCGCCCTTCTTCAGCCAGGCCTTGGGCGTGTGATCGACCAGATATTCCGTCGTCATGCCCTTCAGCATGAGGGCCGCGGCCTCCTCGTCGCTCACGCCCTTCGGCACGTGGACGAGCTGCTCGGTGCCCATCAGCCGCTCCTGGCAATAGGCACCCAGCACGCCGCAATAGGCGACGCGGTCGCCCTTCTTGAAGCCCTTCACCTTGGGGCCGACGGCGGTGATGACGCCCGCCGCCTCGCGGCCCACGGCGTTGGGCATCGGCGTCGGGTAGAGGCCCGAGCGCGTATAGACGTCGATGAAGTTGAGGCCGATCGCGGTATGCCGGATCTTCACCTGGCCGGGACCGGGCGAGCCGACCTCGACGTCCTCGAGCTTCATCTTCTCCGGACCGCCATTCTCGTGAATCAGGATGGACTTCGACATCTGGGCTCCCCCCGAAAGATTTGCTTACGTCGCCGCCAAGTATAGTGGGCGCGCCCGAGTTCGCTATAGTCCTCCCGGCTTTCAGACCTCGTGCCAGACCTCGTGTAAGCGTTTCCCATGCCCAGCCCGACCCTCATCCTCGCCTCCGCCAGCCCCTCGCGCGCCAAGCTCCTGGCCAATGCCGGGCTCCGTTTCGACGTCGAGACATCGGGCGTGGACGAGGCCGAAATGACGCGCAGCCTGCTCGCCCAGCGCTCCTCGCCGCAGGGGATCGCCGAGGCGCTGGCCGAGATGAAGGCGCTGCGCGTCTCGTCCCGGCACCCCCAGGCCATGGTGGTGGGCGGCGATTCGACCCTCGCCGTGCAGGGCCGGCTGTTCGACAAGCCGCCGACCATGGAGGCCGCGCGCAAGCAGCTGCTGGCGCTGCGCGGCCAGACGCATGAGCTCTTCTCCTCGGTGGTCGTGGCGCGGGGCGGCACGCGGCTGTGGCACTGGAACGAGCGGGCGCGGCTCACCATGCGCAATTTCAACGAGCCCTTCCTCGACGCCTATCTCGCGCGGGCGGGCGAGGACGTGCTGACCAGCGTCGGCGCCTACCAGCTCGAGGCGCTGGGCGCCCATCTCTTCAGCCGGGTCGACGGCGACTATTTCACCATCCTCGGCCTGCCTCTGTTGCCGCTCTTATCGTTCCTGGCCGGCCATGGCATCGGCCTGATGAAGGCAGCATGAGCGCCTATGACTCTCTCCTGGCCGAGGCCGCCGGCCGGCCCTTCGCCGCCATTGTCGGCTGGCCCGTCGAGCATTCACGCTCGCCGGCCCTGCACGGCTTCTGGCTGAAGCAGCACGGCATTTCCGGCCACTACGGACGTCTGCCCGTTGAGCCGAACAAGGCGGCTCTCGAAGCGCTGGTCGCTTTCCTGAAGCGCACGCCCAACGCGCGCGGCTGCAATCTCACCCTGCCGCACAAGATCGAGATCATGCCGCTGCTCGACCGCATCCATCCCGATGCCGCGCGCATCGGCGCGGTGAACACGGTGATCAAGCAAGCCGACGGCACACTCGAAGGCCGCAACAGCGACGGCTTCGGTTTTTTAGCCGCCCTCCAGAAAGGCGCGCCTGAGTGGAAGGCCACCACCGGTCCCGTCGTCGTGCTGGGCGCCGGAGGAGCGGCGCGTGCGGTCATCGCCACGTTGATCCAGGCGGGCGTGCCGGAGCTGCGGTTGCTCAATCGCACGCTCGCCACCGCCAAGGCCTTCGAAGGAGGGAGGATCGTCGTCCGCGAGTGGAGCGAGCGCAGTGCGGCGCTGGACGGCGCCGCCCTGCTGGTCAACACGACCTCGCTCGGCACGAAGGGCCAGCCGCCGCTCGACATCGATCTCGCGCGCCTGCCGAAGGGCGGCGTGGTCGACGACATCGTCTACATCCCGCTCGAGACGCCGCTCCTCGCCGCCGCCCGCGCGCGCGGCCATCGCTGCGTCGACGGCCTCGGCATGCTGCTCCATCAGGGCCGCATGGGCTTCACGGCGTGGTTCGGCCAGGACGTCGAGGTGACGGAAGAGCAGCGGCGCGTAGTCCTGTCATCCTGAGCGCAGCGAAGGATCTAGCGTTTCAACGGAGTCTTTGGTCGATCAGCCAGGTCCTTCGCTACGCTCAGGACGACAGACTGCTGCTCAGCGCTCAAAGATCAGGCACGTCGTCGTGCCGTGGACCAGCAGCTTGCCGTTGGCATCCGTGACGCGACCCTCCGCGGTGCCAACGCGCCGGCCGCAATTGATCACGACGCCTTCCGCACGGATCAAACCGGTCTCCGGCGTGATCGGCCGCATGAAGGCGATCTTGAATTCGAGCGTCGTCGAGCCGACGCCCTTGTCGAGCATCGTCTGGACGGCAAGCCCCATGCAGCTGTCGAGCATCGTGGCCGCCAGCCCGCCATGCACCGTGCCGGCGGGATTGAGATGGTGCGCGCCGGGCGACGCCGTGACGACCACGCGGCCACGCTCGGCCTCGACGATGTCGTAGCCCAGCGTCTCGGCGATGGTGTTGAGCGGCAGGCTGCCGTCGGCCAGCCCGCGCACGAAATCGAGGCCCGCCATCTCGCTCTGTTGCTCGGCAGGCACTGTGCCGTAAGTCTTCGACATCGGTCATCCCCCCTCGAAGAGGAGGATGACCTAAAGGTTCGCGTCGCCGCCGTCTGGCGGCTTTCGGACGTGTTTGCCGCGTCTGGTCTATTCCAAGCGGCGTGGGACTCGATCAGGAAAGCTGCCGGTCCACCTTTCTGACGCCAAGCTTCCAGTTCCTGGTAAGCAAGCGTCTTTCGATAAAGTCGAGCATTGGGGCAACGGCAAACAAAGCCACACCCGTAAGCGAAATGGCGACGGCCAGGGGCAAGATTATGTCCGACATCCTCTGGCTCTCATATACGCCCCGACCAGTATGAAGAGGTCGGCCGGCCGCTGTTCATGCTCGAAACACCGGCCTGCAAGACCTCGGATCTCGCTGCAGATGTTTGCTCCCAAAGCTGGAGTGCGCTCGCGGCGAGGGCCACGAAGAAGGCCGCCAAAACAACTGGCACAATAAATCCAATGATCGGACGCATTTGGCTCGCTCTTCTCGATAGGTTGAGCGGGAAAGCGCGAGGAGCCCCTGCCAGCTCCTCCGCGCCCTCTCCCAGCCTCTCCTTGTTATGAAGGTTAGAAAGCTCCGGGAGGAGTTGCTCCGGTGGAGGCCTCCGGCTTCGGAGCCTCCGCCACCAGCGCCTCTGTGGTGATCAGCAGAGACGCAACCGAGGCCGCATCCTGGAGAGCAGTGCGAACAACCTTGGCCGGGTCGATGACGCCCGCAGCAACGAGGTCCTGATATTGGCCGGTTGCCGCGTTGTATCCCCAGGCATAGTCATCCTTCTCCAGCAGGCGTCCTGCGATCAACGAGCCGTCCTCGCCGGCATTGACGGCGATCTGCCGTGCCGGGACCTGGATGGCCCTGCGCACGATCTCCACGCCGGCGCGCTGGTCGTCGTTGGACACACGCACCTTGTCGAGCGATTTGCTCGCACGCAGCAGCGCGATGCCACCGCCCGGCAGGATGCCTTCCTCGACAGCCGCCCGGGTCGCATGCAGAGCATCGTCGACGCGGTCCTTCTTTTCCTTGACCTCGATCTCGGTGGCGCCGCCGACGCGAATGATCGCCACGCCACCCGCCAGCTTGGCCAGCCGCTCCTGGAGCTTCTCGCGGTCGTAGTCCGAGGTCGTTTCCTCGATCTGCTGCTTGATCTGAGCGATGCGGCCGGTGATGTCCTTCTTGGACCCCGCGCCCTGGACGATGGTCGTGTTGTCCTTGTCGATCACGACCTTCTTGGCGCGGCCAAGCATCTGCAGGGTCACGTTTTCAAGTTTGATGCCGAGATCATCGGCGATGTGCGTGCCACCGGTCAGGATCGCAATGTCCTCCAGCATCGCCTTGCGGCGATCGCCGAAGCCCGGCGCCTTGACGGCTGCCACCTTGAGGCCGCCACGCAATCTGTTGACCACCAAGGTGGCCAGCGCCTCGCCTTCGATGTCCTCGGCCAGGATCAACAGCGGCTTTCCGGTCTGGACGACGGCCTCCAGCACTGGGAGCATCGCCTGTAGACCCGTCAGCTTCTTTTCGTGGATCAGGATGTAGGGGTCTTCAAGTTCGACCTTCATCTTGTCCGGGTTGGTGACGAAATACGGCGACACGTATCCGCGGTCGAACTGCATGCCTTCGACGATCTCAAGTTCGGTCTCCAGGCTCTTCGCCTCTTCAACCGTGATCACGCCATCATTGCCCACCTTTTCCATGGCTTCAGCGAGCTGACGGCCGATCGACTTGTCGCCATTGGCCGAGATCGTGCCGACCTGAGCGATCTCATCGTTCCTGGTCACCTTGCGCGCGTGGCTCTTGAGGTCTTCGACCACGGCTTCGACGGCCAGGTCGATGCCGCGCTTGAGGTCCATCGGGTTCATGCCAGCGGCAACAGAACGTGCACCTTCCTTGACGATGGCCTGGGCGAGCACGGTGGCCGTGGTGGTGCCGTCGCCGGCCAGATCGTTCGTTTTCGAGGCCACTTCGCGCACCATCTGGGCGCCCATGTTCTCGAACTTGTCCGCGAGCTCGATCTCCTTGGCGACGGTGACGCCGTCCTTGGTGATGCGCGGAGCGCCGAAGCTCTTGTCGAGCACGACGTTGCGGCCCTTCGGGCCCAGCGTGACCTTCACCGCATTGGCGAGGATGTCGACACCGCGCAACATCTTCTCGCGCGCTTCTGTCGAAAACTTCACTTCCTTGGCAGACATCTGACCCTACCTCCTTCCGGGGTTCCAATGATGAGTGTCGCTTGCAGTTCAGGCAGCGCGGCGCAGTCCCGGCTTCTTGTCGAGCACGCCCATCACGTCACTTTCCTTCATGATCAAAAGCTCTTCGCCGTTGATCTTGACCTCGGTGCCCGACCACTTGCCAAACAAGATGCGGTCGCCGGCTTTCACGTCGAGAGGGATGAACTTGCCACTCTCATCGCGCGCGCCAGGGCCGACGGCGATAATCTCGCCCTCCATCGGCTTCTCTTTGGCAGTGTCGGGAATGATGATGCCGCCGGCCGTCTTCTCGTCGACCTCGATTCGGCGCACGACGACACGGTCGTGCAGCGGGCGGAAATGCATGCAAATCCTCCTGGTGCAGAACAATGGTCATGTAACCCGGCCGCTCGCGCCGCCGGCGAAAGGCTATTTAGAAATTGGATTTTTTGTCGTCAAGAGTTCGCCACAATTTTTTTGGCACACGTCAGTAGCGAGCGCCAAAAGTCCCCGCCATCGTGCTTCCCATGGGCAAATCCACAGACACTTTGCTGTCGATCGGTTGTCCGGACGGTCATGTTGATTTGTTGTCGCTCACGTCGGCGCCATGCCAACGATCCCGTGTCCGCCGGCGGTTGCCTGACGGACACGGGGCGGCGCCGGCCGAGCGAATCAGCGGATCTCGATCCGCCGCGGCTGGGCCTGCTGGATCTTTTTCAAGGTCAGCGTCAGCACGCCGTCCGAAAGATTCGCCGCAATGTTGTTCTGGTCGATTTGCTGCGACAGGCTGAACGAGCGCGCGAAGTGCCCCACATTGTACTCGGTGTACAAGGGCTCCATGCCCTCGTAGTTCGAGAAATCGATGCGGGCCTCGACATGTAGCTCGTCGTTCTCCAGCTTCACGTCGATGTTCTTGCGGTCGACGCCCGGCACCTCCATCACAACTTGCAACGCCTCTTCGGTCTCGTAGATGTCGGTGCCGGGGACATAGAAACGGGCAGGCACCGTCTTTTCACCCTTGGTGACCACCTCCTTCTTCTGCTGCACTTCCAGCGACTGATTGGACATGACTGTCTCTCCCTGAAAATGGGTTTGGTTCAAGAGATCGTGATGGCGCGGGGCTTGTCCTGCTCGGCGCGCGGCACAAACAGAGCCAAGATGCCGTCGCGGCATTCGGCCTTGACGCCGTCGGCATTGATCTCGATCGGCAAGCTCAGGGCACGATCGAAGGTCCCGCCCCGGCGTTCGAGCCGGTGAACGCTGGCTTTGCCGTCGTGGCCGACGGACTTGGCGCCCGCGATGCGGATCGTGTTTCCCTTGGCCTCGATGCGCAGGTCAGCCTTCTTAACGCCCGGCACCTCGGTGATGATCACGATGTCATCGCCCTTGCGGAACACGTTCAGCGGCGGGTAGGCCCCCTGGCCGCTCGGGCCGGTGTCGAGCCAGTCGCTCTCGCGCAACTGATCGAGCGCCCGTTGAAACTGAAAAAGCGTATCGAACGGATCGGTCAACAGCATTGACATATTTGCCTCCTGGGATGGAACCCGGCGACAGGCAGTGCTGGATCGACTCAGTCGAGCGCCTCCTGCCCGGCCGGGGATGTAGTCTTTAGGGGTGGAATGCCTCGGTTTTCAGAGACCGGGAAACACTCTCGGAAAGGGAGCGGGAGGAGGCGAGACGTAAACAAAGACGTCGTCGCATTCCGAAGCCTGGTTCGACGCCGTTGAGGCGTTCAAGGTGGAAACGTCGCCGTTTCGGCCACCCGCTTCGCTCCGGATTTCTTCCGCCGCTGGATTGAACCTCGAGAGGTGATTTCTGTGCTTTTCGCCATCGAGTTGGATCATCACGTCCTCCTGGGAGCAACATGTTGTTCAAACCGGTTCTGGGGCCCACGAGGGCACCCCATGTGGCGCTAATTAGGCAGCGACATTCATCTGTCAAGGGAGGGGGTTAGCGCCTCTGGACGGGGTTGCCTATCTCGACGCCGAGCGCCTCGAGCTGCCTCTCGACAGAGGCGGAGCGGCATTTGCGCTCCCGCGCGCGGTCCCGCGGCCAGACCCGCGCGAACAGCACCCGGGCGGCGGCTACGTCGCCGTCAGCCGCGGCCTCCGCGAGTGCCTTGAGCACACCCGCCTCGCCCAGAGGCATCAGCGACTGGATCAGCACGGTGGTCCTGTTGCGGCTGCCGCGCGGCCGGCCAGGTCCGCCTGGCTGTCCTTTGACGAATCTCGGCATGAGGCGCTCCTTCTCGTCGGCTCTGGACAAGTTAATCATAGATTACTATATAGTCAATCTATGATTTCCTTCAAGGGCGCCCGATCGGCACAAGAGGCCCGTTAAATTTCGTACCCAATACAGGAAAAACGCCGGGCAGGCACAAGATGTGGTGTCCGCCGGTGAACGCGGAGAGGGCGGTTGCTGAAATGAGAAGAGCGCCCGATGGGGGCGCTCTTTCTTGTCTATTCTGCGCGGCGTGGGCTCTCGCGCATATGAATGCGCTGCCGCCCACCACCAATAAGCCGCGCAGCGGCTTATTGGTTCATCGAGCTGAAGAAGTCCTGGTTGGTCTTCGCCGTGCGCAGCTTGTCGAGCAGGAACTCGATCGCATCGACGGCGCCCATCGGCATGAGGATGCGGCGCAGCACCCACATCTTGGAGAGCGTCGCGCGGTCGACCAGCAGCTCTTCCTTGCGGGTGCCCGACTTGGTGATGTCGATCGCCGGGAAGGTGCGCTTGTCGGCGACCTTGCGGTCCAGGATGATTTCGGAGTTACCGGTGCCCTTGAATTCCTCAAAGATCACTTCGTCCATGCGGCTGCCGGTGTCGATCAGCGCCGTGGCGATGATGGTGAGCGAGCCGCCTTCCTCGATGTTGCGCGCCGCGCCGAAGAAGCGCTTCGGCCGCTGCAGGGCGTTGGCGTCGACGCCGCCGGTCAGCACCTTGCCGGAGCTCGGCACGACGGTGTTGTAGGCGCGGCCGAGGCGGGTGATGGAATCCAGCAGGATCACGACGTCGCGCTTGTGCTCGACCAGACGCTTGGCCTTCTCGATCACCATCTCGGCGACGGCGACGTGGCGGCTCGCCGGCTCGTCGAAGGTCGAGCTCACGACCTCGCCCTTCACCGTGCGCTGCATGTCGGTCACTTCCTCCGGCCGCTCGTCGACGAGCAGGACCATGAGATAGACCTCGGGATTGTTGGCGGTGATGGCGTGCGCGATGTTCTGCATCAGCACGGTCTTGCCGGTGCGCGGCGGCGAGACGATCAGCGCGCGCTGGCCCTTGCCGATCGGCGCGATCAGGTCGATCACGCGGGTCGAGATGTCGAGCTGCTGCTGCGGCGTCGAGGTCGAGGCCTTCTTGGTGAGCGTGCCGGTCGTGCGCCGCGCAGACGATACGCGGCCCGACGAAGTGGCACGCGAGGAGCTCTGCTCTTCCGAGATCGTCGGCGCCATGACGCCGGCGCCCTCCATCTCGAGCTTCAGCTTCTCGTCGGGATAGAGCGGCGTCAGCGAGTCGAAGCCGATGCGGTGGCGCAGCGCGTCGGGATCCTCGAAGTTGATCTTCTTGATCTCGATCATGGCGAAGTAGCGCTCGCCGTCCTTGGGTGCCCTGATCTCGCCCTCGACCGTGTCGCCGGTGCGCAGGCCGAACTTACGGACCTGGGTCGGGCTCACGTAGATATCGTCGGCGCCGGGAAGGTAATTCGCTTCCATCGAGCGCAGGTAGCCGAAGCCGTCGGGGATCACCTCGATGGTGCCCGAGCCCGTGATCACCTGGTCGGCGGCGGCGAGCTTCTGGAGGATGGAGAACATCAGCTCCTGGCGGCGCATCTGCGCGGCGCCTTCCACGCCCTGTTCCTCGGCAAAGGCCAGGAGCTCGGGCGGCTTCTTCATTTTCAGTTCTTGGAGATTCATTGTCTTTCAGCCGGTTTGGGAAATGACGCACGCGCTCAAGCGGCCGGAGCGGCCAAAAGCTTGAAATTGAGCATCGTGTCGTTCGTAGGGGGCCCCGTCGATCACCACCGGGCGGCGGCGCCAGGAGCCCTTGGGCGGGACTTATATGGGAAGTCGCCTTGGCCTGTCAAAGGCTTGCAACCTCTTCCCCATTCATACGGGGAAGTGCCGCCCCCTGGGCGGCGATGGGGTCAAACGCGGGCCGAAGGCCCGCCATCTGACCCCTCCGGCGCTTCGCGCCACCTCCCCATCCGAATGGGGAGGCAATCAAGAGAGGTCGACCTCGTAGAAAGGCAAGGTGCGGCCGGGAATGGCATCCGAGGGAGCGTGGCGCAGGAATCGCGCGCCCATGCGCTCGTAGAAGGGGGCGGCGTTCACGTCGGCCAGGATGGTCATGCGCCGATAGCCCAGCCTGCGGGCGAGCGCGACGGCGGCCTCGAAAAGAACACGGCCCGTGCCGCCGCCCATGGCCGTCGGCTCGACGAACATCAGGGCGAGCTCGGCATCGCAGCCGTCGCGGCCGACGCTCACCGTGCCGATCGTCTTGCCCGAGTCGTCGGTCGCGACCAGCACGCGGCCCTCGGCGATGCTTTCCTCCGGCATCGTGAGCGAGGGCACGCAGAGGCGCATGAATTCCGAGTCATAGCCCCAGTGCGCCTTCGAGCGCAGGCAGAGAGCCGTCAGGCTCTCCGCCTCGCCGGGACGCGCGGCCCGAATCGCGACTCGGATCGCGGCCATCGCCTGCTACAGCACGATGACTTTTGCTTCGGTCGCCGCCCTGTCGGTCGCAGCGGAGCGGCGTTCCCGACGGGGCGGCGACTTGATTCCAGGAAAAGTCATCGTGCTTTAGAGGCCGCGTTCCTTGAAGACGGCGCTCGCGGTCTTGAAGGCATCGAGGCTCGCCGGGATGCCGCAATAGATCGCGACCTGCAGGAAGATCTCCTTGATCTCGTCCTTGGTGAGGCCGTTGTTCAGCGCGCCGTTGACGTGCAGCTTCAGCTCCGGGCCGCGGTTGAGCGCCGCCAGCATGGCGAGGTTCAGCATCGAGCGCGTCTTCTTCGGCAGGCCGGGCCGCGTCCAGGCATAGCCCCAGCAATATTCGGTGGTGATGTCCTGGAAGGCCATCATGAAGTCGTCGTTGGCCGCACTCGCCACCGAATTGTCGACATAGGCCGCGCCCAGCACGGCTTTGCGCATCTTCATGCCCTCGTCGTAGAGCTTCTTGTTGCGCGGGTTGGGCTTCGCCTTCGTCCTGGCCTTGGCCATCGTTTCGCTCCTTCGTCAAAAAGACGGCGGAGCATAGTCGTTGCCCGGCTCTTAAGCGACAGGTCGCGTTTAAGCGACAGCGTGGCTCGGCGCGGATTTCGCGGGAGCGGTGCCGGCCAGTCCCTTGGCGCGGGCGCGCTGGCAGAGATCGTCGATGGTGATGGTGTCGAGCTGCGTCATCATCTCCTCGCGCAGCGACTCCCACATCGGCCACACGACGAGATGGGCGAGCGGCGAGCCGACCGAGGTGTCGTTGGGCTCGCTCTCGACCTCGAGATTGCGCACGACCCGCACGACCTCGCCCAGGGTGATGCGGCTCTTGTCGCGGCCCAGGCGATAGCCGCCGCGCGGGCCGCGCTTGCCGGCCAGGATGCCGGCGCGCACCAGATGCTGGAGGACCTGCTCGAGATAACGCTTGGGGATGCGCTGGCGCTCGGTGATGTCGCCGCTGCGCACCGGATGATCTCCGACGTGACACGCCACATCGAGCACGGCTTCGATGGCGAACATCGTCTTCTTGCTGAGCCGAGGCATCCCCACTCCCTCTCAGGCCCGTTTCGGTGTCGACCTCGCTGCAGTACCCGTGGATCCGAAGCCGCCGGCGCCCCGCTCCGTCTGGTCGAGTGCCGGTACCTCGCGCCAGACCGCTCGGGCATGCCGCGCAATGACAAGCTGTGCAATTCGCATGCCGCGGCTGATCTTGAAGGGCGCCTTGCTCAAATTGACGAGAATCACGCCCACTTCGCCGCGATAATCGGCATCTATGGTGCCCGGCGCGTTGGCGACGGTGACGCCGTGCCGAGCAGCGAGCCCGGAGCGTGGGCGTACCTGGGCCTCGAAGCCCACCGGCAGGGCAATCGCGATCCCCGTGGGCACGATCCTGCGCTCGAGCGGCCCCAGCTCGATGTCCTGGTCGATGGCGGCCAGCAGGTCGGCGCCGGCCGCGGCTTCGGTTGCATAGTCGGGGAGTTGCAGGTCGCGCCCGTGCGGCAGGCGGACAACCGCGATCTCGACGCTCTCCGGTGCGTTCATTCTGCAGCGGCGGCGGGGCGGGGTTGGCCGAGCTGGCGGGCGATGCGGTCGGCCAGGCGCACGGCCACCTCATCCTTGCTGAGCGTCGGCCAGTCCTCGACGCCTTCGGGTCCCACCAGATGCACCGTGTTGCGCTCGCCGCCGAAGGTGCCGGTGGCGGGCGAGACGTCGTTGGCCAGGATCCAGTCGCAGCCCTTGCGCTTGCGCTTGTCGATGGCGTTGGCGACCAGGTTCTCGGTCTCGGCGGCGAAGCCCACCACCAGCGCCGGCCGCTTGGGGCCGGGCCTTGAGAGAGTAGCGAGAATGTCGGGATTGGGAGCGAGTTCGAGAGCGGGCGGCGGCGCGCCCGGCTTCTTCTTGATCTTGGCGTCGGCCGGCCTCGCCGCCTTCCAGTCGGCGACGGCCGCGGCGCAGACCGCGACATCGACCTTGCCCGCCTCCAGGCAGGCCGCGAGCATCTCGTCGGCGGAGTCGATCTTCACGACCTTGACGCCCGCCGGATCGGCGACGGTCACCGGACCGCTCACCAAGGTCACCTCGGCGCCGAGCCGCGCGAGAGCGCTGGCGATGGCGTGGCCTTGCTTGCCCGACGAATGATTGGAGATGTAGCGCACCGGATCGATCGCTTCGCGCGTCGGACCCGACGTCACCAAGGCGCGCTTGCCGAGCAGCGGACGCTCGGCCGCGCCGCCGGTCGACAACATCGCGTCGATCGCGGCCGCGA
>DATJWN010000270.1:0-11665 GCA_035501235.1 Reyranella sp. | reverse complement strand
GCCCAGCACCTTCTGGCCACCATAGACGTACTGGTTGTAGAGCCTGAAGGCCTGGGTCACGAACGGCTCCTTACCGGCCAGTTCGGGCGTCGCCTTGACGAAGTCCGCGGCCGTGGCGGCCGGGTCGGCCATGATGTCCTTCATGCCCTTGAGCGTCGCGCGCACGACCTTCTGGATGAGCTGCGGGTTCTTCTGGATCGTCTCGTCGGACGCGATGATCGCCTGCGCCATGCTCTTGAAGAGCTGGTCGGAGGGGATGATCTCGATGTTCTTCTTCGCCTGAAGGACCAGTGCCGTCCAATCCGGCGTCGAGGCGAAGGCGTCGGACTGGCCGGCGAGGAACAGTTTCCACACGTTGACCGGGCCCGCTGCCTGCGCGTTCACATCGTCCTTGGTCATGCCCTGGCTCGCCAGCATGCCGAGCAGTGCGAAGTAGGTCGTGTCCTGGTACGCGAGCACCGTGATGGTCTTGCCCTTGAGATCCTTGACCGTGTGCAGGCCCTTGTCCTTGTCCATGACGAGCTGCATCAGCGCGCCGCCGCCCAGTACGGCCACCGCCTTCACCGGCACGCCGTTGGGCCGCACGATGATCGGCGTGTCGCCAATGCCGCCGCCGATCACGGCGTTGCCGGCGCCGACCTGCTTCGCCACATCGACGCCGCCCTTGGCGACCTGGAACTCGACGTCGAGCCCCTCGGCCTTGAAGTAGCCGCGCTGTTTGGCGACCACGAACGGCCCGAAGGCCGGCAGCGACAGCGGAGCCGGCAGCAGATAGGTGATCGTCTCGGCCGACGCCGGCATTGCCAGCGCCAGCGCGGCGCAAATCCCCAGAAGAACGCGTCTCAACATCGCAAGCCCCCTCTTCTTCATGTTCATGCCGCCGCCTGATCGATCTGCAGCAAGTTCATCAATCGCACGACATAGGCGCCGACCTGCGGCGCCTGGCGGCGCTTCATCGGATTGTCGCGATCGCCTATCTCGACCTTGATCTCCTCGATGATCCGGCCCGGCCGCTGGCTCATCACCAGGATGCGGTCCGACAGTGCCACCGCCTCGACGAGATCGTGGGTGATGAACAGCGCCGTCTTGCCGGTCTCGGCAAGCGTGCGCGCAAGGTCCTGCTGCAGCACCATCTTGGTCTGCGCATCGAGCGCGGAGAACGGCTCATCCATCAGGAGCACGCTGGGATCGACGGCGAGCGTGCGCGCGAGCGCCGCGCGCTGGCGCATGCCGCCCGAGAGCTGATGCGGATAGTGATGCGCGAAATCGGGCAGCCGGCACTTCGCCAGCAGATCGAGCGCCCGCGCCCGGCGTTCGCCCTTCGGCAGACCCTGGATTTCCTGGCCCAGCTCGACATTCTCGACGATCGTGCGCCAGGGCAGCAGCAGGTCCTTCTGCAGCATGAACGCGACCTGCTTGTTGGGCCTGGTGACGAGCTCGCCATCGACGAAGACCTCGCCGGACGAGGCGGGATCGAGACCAGAGCCCATGTTCAGCAACGTGCTCTTGCCGCAGCCCGACGGGCCGATCAGCGACACGACCTCGCCGTCGGCGACCGACAAGGTCACGCCCTCGACGGCCACGACAAATCCGCCTTGCCGGGGGTTCGCAAAGCGCTTGGTGACGCCGTGGAATTCGAGCCGGTTCATCACGCGCCCTGCTTCTGGCGGCGGGTGTTGCCGTCGATGCCGCCGACCACGGCCCATTCGGCGAACATCTCGGGGCTCGGCGTGAAGTCGCGCGGCGTCCACTTCTCGGTCAGCACGTCCTCGTCGGCGTAGTATTCGACCAGGCCGCCGGCGGGCGACTTGAAGTACCAGAACATCGCCGAAGAGATCGGATGGCGGCCCGGCCCGATCTGCGTCTCCCAGCCGTGACGCGCCATGGCGAGGCCGCCGCCGATCACCTCGTGCAGGTCGCGCACCGCGAAGGCCACATGATTGAGGCCGCGCTTGCCGTCGGGCAACTGGAGCAGGAAGAGGTCGTGATGCCCGCCGCGCGCGGCACAGCGCAGGAAGACGCCGCGGCCGGGATAGCGGTCGGAGACGTGGAAGCCGAGCTTCTCGTAGAAGGAAGTCATCTCGGCGAGCTTGTCGGTGAAGAACACGACATGGCCGACCTCGACCGGCTCGGCGCGGTCGTAGACCGGGCTCGCCTTGTCGATGCGCGCCGTGTGGCCCCAGACATTGGCGGGCGTGCCCTCGATCGCGACCGCGCGCTTGGCCGAGACGCGGAAGCCGAGACCGATGCCGGTGGGATCGACCTTGGGCGCATCCGTGAAGGCCGCGAGATCGGCCGCGCTCTTCACGCCCCAGATCACCTCGCGCAGGGTCGGACCGGCTTCGACGGCCGGCGGCAGCGAAGCGTCGTCGCTCCTGCGCACGCGCACCTCGCAGCCGTTCAGGCTCTCGAAGTCGAGGCCGTTCGCATCCTCGCGCACGAGCTTCAGGCCCCAGTCGAGGAAGAACTTGCGGCAGCCCGCGAGATCCTCGACGCCGTAGGTGATGCGGTCGATGCCTTCGATCATTGGACCGGCAGCCCCGCGGCTTCGAGCGCCTTGAGCTGCGCCTCGGCCTTGTTGCGGAAGGCGCGGCGCAGACGGACGACGCCGATGTCGTGCTGGTAGAGGTTCTCGCGCTGGTTGGCGTCGGGCTCGAAGTCCTCGAGCATCACCCGATCCTGCTCGAGCACCTTCCAGTGCCGGGCCTCGAGACGGTTCTTGTAGAGGAAGCGCCAGGTGTCGCGCTGCCAGCCCTCGACCCTGCGGCAGCGCCAGTGGAAGACCGCGGCGCGCTTCTCGGTGATCGGCGTGTAGGCGCCGATGATGTGGAAGTTGCCGCCGGGCCCGCCGGTCGCGGGATAGGGGATCTCGAGCCGCATCCAATGGACGCCGGTGTCGAGGAATTCCGTCCAGTCGAAGTTCACGTTGCGCTGGCCGTCCTTCTCGAACACGAAGCCGGTCGGCGTCTCGCGCACCTTGAAGGTCGCCGTCGTGTCGCCGAACGACATGGAATGCGACTGCTTGTGCAGGAAGGTCCCGTGCATCGGGTCCATGACATTGTCGTAGACGTAGCGATAGTCGCCTTCCCATTCGCAGTAGCAGAGGAAGGAGCTGAACTCGGGCGAGCCGAGCTGCTCGGGGAATTGCAGCTCGATCGGCTCGGGGTGCAGCGCGTCGCCCACATAGGCGAAGATCACGCCGTGGCGCTCCTCGGTCGGGAACGACTTCACGCAATTGCGGCCCTCGAGCTTGCAGCCCGGGCTGCCCGGCACTGCCGTGACCGTACCATCCTTGCGCACCTGCACGCCGTGATAGCCGCAGGCGATGCGATCGCCCATCGGGATGCCGCGCGAGAGAGGCGCGCCGCGATGCGGGCAATGATCCTCCAGCATGACCGGCTTGCCCGCCTCATCGCGCCACAGAACGACCTTGAGGCCGAGCCGGCGCAGCGAGATCGGCTGCTCGCCCAGGAAATGCGAGGGGCAGATCGGGTACCAGACGTTGCGCACGCCCTTCGTCAGGAGCGCGTTGATCGACTGGGTGGTCACTTCGGTCATCGTCGCCTCCCCTTTAAGCGCCCAGCCGCTTCATCTCGCGCTGGAACAGCTCGGCGCTCCAGCGTTCGCCGTTCGGCGCGGGCACGGCGGCCTCGTTGAGGCTCGCCACGAGTCCAGTGAGATCGTGGATGCCGGCGGCATAGGCGCGCTCGATCGCGTCGCCCAGCAGGTTCTGATAATCGTCCGGCTCGCGATCGCGCGCCTGGTGCGGGTTGAAGTACGGGGGCTTGTCCATCACTTGCCTCCTTTGCGCACGCGTTCCTTGATGCGCTCGCGCACCGGCACGAAATCGTAGGCCGGATAGCACTCGGTGCGGAACACGCCCCAGGCCGAGCGCTCGAGCTCGACATTGACCTCGGCGAGCTTCGAGGCCGGCAGGCGCAAGGTCACGATCTGGCCGAAGCCCATCGCCACCGTCCACGACACGATCTCCACGCCGGCGGGCGGGAAGCGGTCCCACCATCCGGCATCCTTCAGCTTGGTCTGCACCGCGTCGAGATTGTTCGACTGGTCGTGACGCAGGAAGACCGTCAGCAGCATCGTTTCGGGCGAAGTGTCGTTCACGCGTTCGTTCCACTAATGAAACAACAGTTCTTATTTGAACCACGCTAGGGACTCGCTACCTTCTTGTCAAAGGGAGTCCGCCATGGATTTTGGATTGCAGGGAAAGACCGCCATCGTCTGCGCCTCGAGCCGGGGCCTCGGCCGGGCCTGTGCCGAGGCGCTGGCGGCCGAGGGCGTCGATCTGGTGCTGAACGCCCGGACCGCGGCGGCCCTGGAGCAAACCGCAGGGGAATTGCGCAGCAAATACAAGGTGAAGGTGACGGCGGTCGCCGCCGATATCGCCGATGCCGAGGGCCGTGCGGCGATCCTGGCCGCCTGCCCCGCACCCGACATCGTGGTGAACAATGCGGGCGGTCCCGCGCCCGGCTCGCTCGCCAAATATACCGAGGCCGACTGGGAAAAAGCGATCGAGGGAAATCTTCGCGCGCCGGCAGCCCTGCTTGCCGCCGTGCTGGACGGCATGGCCGAGCGCGGCTTCGGCCGCGTCGTCAACATCACCTCGAGCGTCGTGCGCCATCCGATCGACGTGCAGGGCCTCAGCGCCGCGGCGCGCGCGGGCCTGCACGGGCTGGTGAGCACCCTCGTGCGTGGCTATGTCGGCCGCAACGTCACGATCAACAACATCCTGCCGGGACCGTTCGCGACCGATCGGCTGGTCAGCAACTTCACCTTCCAGGCCAAGCAGAAGGGAATCTCACCGCAAAAGGCGCTGGCGGCACGGCAAAAGGAACTCCCCGCCAAGCGCTTCGGCGATCCGATGGAAGTGGGCCGCCTGTGCGCTTATCTCTGCAGCGCGCACGCAGGCTACATCAGTGGCCAGAGCATCCTGATCGACGGCGCTGCGCACCCGCAGCTCATTTGAGGCTAAAAAAAGCGGAGACGCTGGCCGATGCCGAGGCGTTCGGCCTTGGCGAGCATGGCGTGGCCGAGCGCGATGTCCGAGAGCGACAGGCCGCGATGCCAGAGAAGGTTCGTCTCGGTGTCGCTCTCGCGGCCGGGCTTGAGGCCGGCGACGATCTGGCCGAGCTCGGCGTGCAGCGTCTTCTCGGAGAGCTTGCCCGCCTCGACATGCGCCCTGAGGCTGCCGAACTTGCCGCCCTTGCACTGGCCCCAATCGTCGACCACCAGCTTGTCCATGATGTCGGTCAGCGAGAGCTCGACGGCGCTCATCGTGCCGTAGGGCACGACCAGCGCGCCGGGCTTGATCCACGAAGTCTTCAGGATCGGCTGCGGTGCGTCGAGGCGCGAGGCCTCGACCACGATGTCGGCGCCCTCGAGGCAGCTCTGCCAGTCGTCGGTGACGACGATCTTCTTCTGGAGATCGTGCCGCAGCTTCTCGCCGAAGGCATCGCGACTTTCCTTGCGCCGCGAATGGACGCGGATCTCGTCGAAATCGAACAGATGGTCGAGCAGGCGCACGTTCCAGTAGGCCGTGCCGCGCGCGCCGATATGACCCAGCACGCGCGAACCCTTGCGCGCGAGATACTTGGCGCCGACCGCCGTCACCGCACCGGTGCGCATGTCGGTGATGCCGCCCGCCTCGATGAAGGCCTTGGGCGCGCCGTTGCGCGGATTGAACAGCACCAGCACGCCGAACTCCGACGGGTAGCCGAGCTTGTAGTTGTCGACGAAGTCGCCGACGACCTTGACGCCCGCCGAATCGATCGGCTCGCGGATGGCGCCGCGCAGCACGTTGAAGTGGCCGTTCGCGACGCCCGGCTCGATGTGCATGCGCGGCTCGATCACCGTCTCGCCGCGGCCCTGCGCCGCCAGGCTGGTCTCGATAGCGGCGAGAATCTCGTCGTCGGTGAGCGCCAGCTCCTCGATGTCGAGGCGATTGAGATAGGAGATGTAGATCGCGGTCATGGGCGCCTATACTGCGCCATGGCGTTGCTCGAACTCCAGAACTTCTCCTGCGGCTACGGCGAGATGGTCGCGGCGAGCGGCCTTTCCTTCGCCATCGAGCCCGGGCAGATCCTGGCGCTGCTCGGGCCCAACGGCGCCGGCAAGACCTCGACCATCCTCGCCATCATGGGCCATGTGCAGATCAAGGCGGGCACGCTGTCGGTCGATGGCCGCGATGCGACGCGCCTGCCGGCGTTGAAGCGCACGGAGCTCGGCCTGGCGCTGGTGCCCGAGGGCCGCCGCCTGTTCTCCGATCTCACCGTCGCCGAGAACCTCACCGTCGGCGGCTACAGCCGCAGCCGCGCCGACGAGAAGCGCAACCTCGCGCATGTCCTCGACCTGTTCCCGCGCCTTGGCGAGCGGCGCGCGCAACTCGCGGCGTCGCTGTCGGGCGGCGAGCAGCAGATGCTGGCGATCGGCCGCGCGTTGATGTCGTCGCCCAAGCTGCTGCTGGTCGACGAGCTGTCGCTCGGCCTGATGCCCAAGATGGTCGACCTCTGCCTCGACGCGCTGAAGCGCCTCAACAAGGAAGGCCTTGCCATCCTGCTGGTCGAGCAGAACACGGCCCGCGCGCTCGACGTCGCCGACCAGGTCTGCGTGCTCGCTTCAGGCCGCAGCGTGTTCACCGGCCCCGCCGAGACGGCGCGCCGCGATGTCGATCTGCTGCACTCCTACACCGGCGTCGCGGCCTGAAATGAGGCGCGGCCGTTCATCCATCCAGCCGCGTGAAGCGAATGGATTTGACCAAATTTCTTCCCGTGGCTTTCTGGTAATTATCTCCTACCAGCGAGCCGACACTCCCTGAATTGGCATCGCTCCAGTCGATCAGACGATCCGGCCGGCCGTAGTTGGCCGTGAACGTCAGGCGGCTTCCAGCAACGGTGCCAGTCGTGAATCGCCAGATTCGACCCATCTCGTTCTGTACCGAGGTGATCATTTGGGCGCTTCCCTGTTCATCGACGGACATCACAATGAATAAAAAAGGACTGGGTCCGTTGATGGTCTGAGCTACAAACTCGAAGGATCCCACTTTCTGGAAATTGCTCGAATTGCCTGCCGGTCTATGGGCGATGAGACCCTCCGGCAGGGGCAAGCCGTTTTTGCGCGCGAATGCGTAGGCGTTGGGAAGTTCGATGATCCTCGATGGATCTGCGCCCCAGCCGGCGGGGCCCGTAGGGGCGGCCGACTTGCCGCGCCCGCCCAGTACAAATGGGTCGCGGTATGTATTGCTATCCCAAACAACTTGCCGCCCTGCGGTCGCAATCAACACCTCACGCCGCACTTTGGCGGCAAGCGCCTGGAGATCGACGGACGGCGTCGCGAACTGTCGCAGCAACGCGGCAGCGAAGGGGCTGTTCTCTCCGGGCGGTCCATCGAGGGCCGCATGGCCAGGGGCTGTGGAAAAGAGCGTGAGAGAATTGGGATTGGCGTCCGCTGCGTCGGCCCGTTGCTGGTCCTGGTTGGTTGCCGCGGTCCGTTCCGCCGCCAACTGACGCCAACCATCGGCAGGATTGTTGCGACAGTTGTCGAACACCAGCAGACGATGGGAAGCAGCCCGCATCGCCGCCTCAATGGAAGGAACCGGAACAAGAGACTTGACCGTGCTCGGACTGCTGAGGTCGGCATCGATCGGAACGAGATATGTGTCCTTGTCCCACGACGCACCGTGACCCGCGAAATAAAGCGCTGCGAGATTGGCGCCTGCAGAAGCGGATCCGAATCTCGTGATCGCCGCAGACATGGCCTCACGGCCGACATCCTGAAGCAGCTCGGTCTTCAAGCCCATCGCCTGAAAGCTCTTGGCGATGTCGGGCGCATCGCGCCGCACGTTCGGCAATTGTGCTTCCCACTGGTATTTCGAATTGCCGATCACCAGCGCGACACCGAATTGTCCCTGTGCGCGAAGCAAGCCGGGAGCGGTCAGGAGACCCGCCGCACCGATCACAGCCCCGCGCCGCCCAATGCCCTTCCGCCCCATCGCCAGCCTCCCCGTGCGCAATCGTAGGGGGGCTAGCCGGGGGCTTGCAACATGGGGTGGCTCACTAGTCGAATCGGGTGAGAGCGCTGTTATGGACGCGGCCGCCGGCGTTTGACCCGGGCAGAACCGCGAATGTCCCGGAATTCGCGTCACGCCATTTCAGCTGGCATCTGTACCTATCGTTGCTGCCGCAGGAATAGTCGAGGACGTTTCCCGAGAATGACGTGCTGACCAGATTCCAGGGCTGCAGCAGGTCGCCGGCGGCACCCTTGACCGACATGACAGCCTCGGCCGCGCCATTGGACGCCGCCATCACGACGATGATGCCGGGCGCGATCATCTCGCCGCCGCTGGCGCTAACCTGCAGGCGGATGTCGAACGCAAACGACCCGATCATCGAATTGAGCGGCGAGCCGTCGGGCTGACGCCACGCGATCAAGCCGGGGGGCAAGATCAGCCCTTTCTGTCTGGCGAACTCGTAGGCCTTGGGCAGCTCCAGTATCCGGGAAGCATCGCCACGCGGCGCGGCCGATGAGGAGTCGCGAACTCCCGGGAACGAGAAGGGCTGCACGTAGCTGTTCTGGTCCCACAAGACCTGCCGGCCTTCCGTGGCAACGAGCAGTTCCCGCCGAAGCGTCGTCGACAATCCCTTCAGATCGACCGAGGGGTTCCCGAGCTGGCGCAGGAATGCGGCCGCGAAGGGGCTGTTCTCTCCGGCCGGACCATCCAACGCCAGATGACCGGGCGCCGTCGAGTACAGGACCAGCGTGTCAAGACCGTTGAACGTCGCCGCGATCTTCTGTGTCGTCGTGTTGACCGATGCCTGCCCCAGGGCGGCGCGCTGCCGCCATCCATCGGCTGGATTGTTGCGGCAATTGTCGAACAGGAGCAGACGATGCCTTGCTTCCTTGACCGCCGCGCCGACCGACGTCACCGACACCAGATTGGGGACCGTGGCCGGATCGGCGAGATCGGCATCCGCGGGCACGAGATAGGTGTCGTTGTTCCAGGACGCGCCATGTCCCGCGAAGTAGAAGGCGGCGAGATCGGCCCCACGAGCATTTGCGGCGAATTTCTCGATGGCCTTGCGCATGCCGTCCAGGGAGACATCCTGAAGGAGCTCGGCCTTGAGTCCCAGCGCCTGGAATTTTTTCGCGACGTCGACCACATCACGCCGCGCGTTGGGCAGCGAGGATTCCCATCTGTATTTGGAATTGCCGATGACCAATGCGGCACCGCTGGCCCTGGCCTGCGCGCGCACGATCGCTGGTGCGGCGATGAGCCCACCCGCGCCGACAAGAAAACTGCGCCGGCCACCGAAAGTCATGATCCCCGCACTCGACGTTCGCGACGACTATACCACGCCGGTATAGGCCTGCCGCACATCGGCGCGCTTCATCACCTCGGCCGGAACTCCTTCCGCCAGCACCTTGCCGGCATCGAGCACGACCAGCCGGTCGGCGACGCGCAGGACCTCGCCGAGATTGTGCTCGACCAGCACGACGGTGATGCCTTGCGCAGGCAAGCCGCTGATCAGGTCGGCCATGGCCGCGGCTTCCGCGCTGCTGAGGCCGGCCAGCGGCTCGTCGAGCAACAGCAGCCTGGGATCGAGCGCGATGGCGCGCGCCACTTCCAGTCGCTTGCGCTGGCCGAGCGGCAGTGCGCGCGGAGACGAGGCAGCCTGCGCCGACAGACCGATGCGTTCGAGGATCGTCCGGGCCTTCTCCCGCGCCAGGTCGCGCGAGCGGCTGGTGAGGGCGCGCCATGGGCTGCTTGTCTCGCGATGGCCCGCCGCCAGCATGACGTTCTCCACGGTGCTGAAGCCGTAGAACGGCCGGACGATCTGGTGCGTAAAGCCGAGCCCGAGCCGCGCGCGGGCATGCACGGGGAGCCGCGTGACGTCGCGATCGTCGAAGAAGACGCGGCCGCTGTCGGGCCGCAGGATGCCCGCGACCATGCGCAGCGCCGTCGTCTTGCCCGCGCCGTTGGGGCCGATCACCGCCAGGAACTCGCCGCGCTCGACCGCGAAGCTGACGCCGTTGGCCGCCGCCACGCCGCCGAAGCTGATGTGCAGGTCGTCGATGCGGGCGAGCGCACTCATGCCGGCCGCCGCTTCACGAGGCCCGCCAGCCCGCCGGGACTGAAGCGCATCACCAGCACCAGCAGGGCGCCGAAGATCAGGAGTCGATAGTCCGCCGCCGCGCGCGACACTTCGGGGAGCAGGGTCAGCACGACCGTCGAGGCGAAGACGCCCCAGACCGATCCGGTGCCGCCGATCACGACCATGGTCAGGACGGCGATCGACTCAACGAAGTCGAACGTGTCGGGCAGGATGATGCGGGCGAAGTAGATGTAGAGCCCGCCCGCCAGGCCCGCGAGCGCGGTGCCGATGCCGAAGGCGGTGAGCTTGTAGGTCGAGACGTTCACGCCGACGGTGCGGGCCGCGTCCTCATCGTCGGCCACGGCGTCGAAGGTGAAGCCCATCCAGCTCTGCTTGATCCAGAGGCTGAAGACGAGCACCGCCATCGCGAAGGCCGAGATCAACAGAGCATAGGCCAGCGGATCCATTCCGGGCCCCGGGATGCCGGAGATGCCGAGCTCGGCGCCCAGCCATTTCTGCTTGCGCACGAAGCCCAGGAAGACGAAGCCGATGCCCATGGTCGTGACGGCAAGGAAGTCGTGCCGCACGCGGAGCGACGTCAGGCCGACCACGATGCCGATCGCGCCCGCCATCACCGCGCCCGCAAGCAGCGTAAGCGGCAGCGGCGCGCCGAGCTTGGCGAGATAGGCCGCGGTATAGGCGCCGAGGCCGTAGAAAGCCGCGTGGCCGAGACTCACCTGGCCGCAGAAGCCGGTGATGATGTTGAGGCCGAGCGCCAGGATCAGGTTGATGCCGATGACGCTGACGAGGCTCGCGACGTAGGCGCTCATTTGCGGCCCAGCAGCCCTTGCGGGCGGACCATCAGCACGACGATGAGGAACAGGAAGCCGATCGCGTCTCGATCGAAGATGTCGGCGAGGTAGATCGCGCCGAAGGCCTCGACGACGCCCAGCACCAGGCTCGCGATCAGGGTGCCGCGCACGGAGCCCAGCCCGCCCAGCACGACGATGGCCAGCGCCTTGTAGCTCACTGCCCCGCCCATGGTCGGCTCGACATAGTTGTTCAGGAGGCCGACCAGCCCGCCCGCGATGCCGGCCAGCGCCGAGCCGAACAGGAAGTTGAGGTAGCGCACCCGCACCGGATCGACGCCGAAGCTGGTCGCCATCTGCGGATCGGTGACGGTCGCGCGCCAGCCGATGCCGGCGCGGGTCAGGCCCGCGAACAGGCCGAAGCCCACCAGCAGGACGACCGACAGGATCACCATGGCGACCTCGACATAGGTGAGGTTGAGGCCCGCCAGATTGACGTTGGCCACGTACCAGGGGTTGTTGTCGAAGGCGATGCCATAGGCGCCGAAGATCAGCCTAAAGCCCTCCTGCATCACGATGAAGAGGCCGATCGAGACCACCATGGGCACGAAGGCGGAGTGCTGCAGAATCGGCTGGTAGGCCAGCCGGTAGATGGCAACGCCGGCGAGCCCGCTCACCACGACCGCCACCAGGAAGCCGAGGGCCAGGTGCCCGGTCGCGTTGGCGACCGTGACGGTCATGTAGGCGCCG
>DATJWN010000269.1:0-8256 GCA_035501235.1 Reyranella sp. | reverse complement strand
CGCGTACCTTGTCATCCCGAGCCGAAGGCGAGGGATCTTTCCTGCGGCTTAAAGATCCCTCGCAATGCTCGGGATGACAACGACGCTGCGCGTCGTTGTCACTTCATCGGGCACTTGGCGGCGTAGGGATCGACCGCCGCGGTCTGCGCGGTGGCGATGGTCTTCACCGTCATCATGCCCTGCGGGTCCTTCACCGTCTCCTGGATGTAGAAGTTCTGGATCGGGAAGTTGTTGTTGCCGAACTTGAAGCCGCCGCGCAGCGACTTGAAGTTGGCCTTCTTCATCTCCGCCCGGACCTTGTCCTTGTTGGAGAGATCGCCCTTCAACGCTTCGGCGGCCGAGGCGATCAGCATGATCGCATCGTAGCTCTGCGCGCCGTAATAGGACGGGTAGGTGTTGTACTTCTTCTTGAAGTCCGCGACGTACTTCTTGTTCTGGTCGTTCGGCAGGTCGTTGACCCATTCCTGGGCGCCCAGCGTGCCGAGCGCCAGCTCGCCCTGCTGGGGCAGCGTGATCGCGTCGATCGAGAAGACCTGGTAGAGCGGCACGGTCTTGTTGAGGCCCGCGCCGACCCATTGCTTCACGAACTGAACGCCGTGCGCGCCGGGATAGAAGATGAAGATGCCGCCCGGCTTGGCCGCGCCGATCTTGGTGAGCTCGGCCGAGAAGTCGAGCTGGTCGGGCCACTTGGTGTAGTCCTCGCCCACGATCTGGCCCTTGTAGGTGCGCTTCACGCCCGCGAGCATGTCCTTGCCGGCGGCGTAGTTGGGGCCGACGACGTAGAGGCTCTTCACGCCCTTGGTGTTGAGGTAGTCGCCCATCGCCATCGGCGTCTGGTCGTTCTGCCAGGAGGTCGAGAAGAAGTTCTTGTTGCAGAGCTCACCGGCAATTTGCGACGGCCCGGCATTGGCGGAAATCAGGATCGTGTCGCCCTCGTCGGTCACGGTCTTGAGCGAGGCCAGCAGCACGTTCGACCAGATGTAGCCCGCGATGAAGTTCACCTTGTCCTGCTGGACGAGCTTCTCCGAGCGCGCCTTGCCGACGTCCGGCTTGAACTGGTCGTCCTCGTAGACGATCTCGATCTTCTTGCCGGCGATCTTGCCGCCGAGGTGCTCGACCGCGAGGTCCACCGAGCGGCGCATGTCCTCGCCGATCGCGGCCTGCGGGCCGGAAAAGGTGCTGACGAAGCCGATCTTGATGCTCTCCTGCGCCATCGCCTGAGGCAGGCCGAGCGCTATGGCCGCGATTGTTGTGACCCCAAACAATTTGCCGTTCATGATCCCGCTCCCTGTTTCAGTTCGCCTGTATAGAAGCCGAAAAACACCGTCCTGTCATGCCCGCAGCTTGTAACGCAGGATCTTGCCGGTCGCGGTCTTGGGCAGCTCGTCCACGTACTCGATCCAGCGCGGATATTTGTACGGCGCCAGCGTCTTGCGGCAGAGCGTGCGCAGCTCCTCGGTCAGGGCGTCGCCGCCCGAGCCTTTTTGTTTGAGCACCACGATCGCCTTGGGCTTGATGAGCTGCTCGGCGTCGGCTTGCCCGATCACCGCGGCCTCTAGCACGGCGGGGTGGGTGATCAAGCAACTCTCGATCTCGACCGGCGAGCACCAGATGCCGCCCACTTTCATCATGTCGTCGCTGCGGCCCTCGTAGATCAGGTAGCCGTCAGGATCCTCGCGATAGGTGTCGCCGGTGTTCATCCAGCCGTCGACCATCGTCTCCGCCGTCTTCTCCGGCTTGTTCCAGTAGTACTTGGCGGCCGACTCGGCCTTGATCCAGAGCGCGCCGCTCTCGCCCTTCTTCACCGGCTGGCGCCTGTCGTCGACCACTTTCACTTCATAGCCGGGCACCGGCTTGCCGGAAGTGCCGGGCCGATAGTCGTCGAGCCGGTTGCCGATGAAGATGTGCAGGCATTCGGTCGAGCCGATGCCGTCGAGGATGATCGTACCGGTCTTCTCCTGCCAGCGGCGGAAGATGTCGGCCGGCAGCGGTTCGCCTGCGGAGACGCAGGCGCGCAAGGAGGGGAAGGAGCGCGGCTTGGCGTCGAGCGCCATGAGCTGGGCGGCAAAGAGCGTCGGTATGCCGTAGAACAGGGTCGGCTTGAACGTCTCCATGTTCTCGAAAGTGAGATCCGGTGTCGGCCGCCGGTCGTCGAGGATCGCCGTGCCGCCCGCCCACAGCGGGAAGGTCATGGCGTTGCCGAGGCCGAAGGCGAAGAAAAGCTTGGCCGCCGAGTAGCAGACGTCGGCCTCGCCGACGCCCAGCACGCGCGTGCCGTAGAGCTCGCTGGTCACGACCATGTCGCGATGGGCATGCACCGCACCCTTGGGGCGCCCGGTCGAGCCGGAGGAATAGAGCCAGAAGCAGTCGTCGGTCGGCTTGGCGAGATGCGGCTCGAGTTTCGCCGAGGCCTTGTCCATCTCGGCCAGGAACTTCTCGACCGTCAGCGCCTTGACCGGCGTCATCAGCAGCGCCGCATCGATCTCGCCGGCATATTCGCTCGAATAGACGATGAGCCTGCAGCCCGAATCCTCGAACATGTAGGCGTAGTCGGGCGCGCGCAGCAGCGTGTTGGGCGGCACGACCACGATACCCGCCTTGATGGCGCCCCAGAAGAGATAGAAGAAGGCCGGGCAGTCCTTCACCACCATGAGCAGGCGATCGCCAGGCTTGAGTCCCTGCGCCAGCAACGCATTGCCCGCGCGGTTCACGCGCTCGGCGAGCTGGGCGTAGGTCACGTCCTCGCCGTGCACGGTGCGGATCGCGACCTTGGTCCCGCGTCCCTCGCCGACATGGCGATCGACGAACGGCACGGCGACATTGAAGCGCTCGGGCAGATGGACCTTGTGATCGGGGCCGAAGGAGATGCCGGGAGGAAGTGCCATGGTGGGGCCTCGTGTAGCCTAACTCGCCGCCGCGTGTAATATCGTCAAGCGGGGCACGGGGGTGACCGGATGGATATCGCGCGCTGGGTGCCGGGCGTCGCCACGCTCAAGACCTACAAGGCGTCCTTCCTGCCGCACGATCTGGCGGCAGGCCTGACCTTGGGCGCCCTGATGGTGCCGATCGGCCTCGCCTATGGCGAGCTGGCCGGCATGCCGTTGGCCGGCCTCTACAGCAGCATGCTGCCGCTCCTGGCCTATGCGCTGTTCGGCAGCTCGCGGCAGCTCGTCGTGGGTCCCGATTCGGCCATGGCCGCCATCGTCGCCGTCGTCGTGGTGCCGCTGGCGATGGGAGACCTTGGCCGGCTGGCGCTGCTGGCCGCGATCCTCAGCCTCATGGTCGGCGTGCTCTGCCTGCTGGGCGGCGCGCTGCGTCTGGGCTTCATCGCCAACTTCCTGTCCAAGCCGGTGATCGTGGGCTTCATGCACGGGCTCGCCCTGGTGATCGTGGGCGCGCAGCTGCCCAAGGTGCTGGGCGTGAAGTCGGGTGGCGACACGACGGTCGAGCAGTTCGCCAACGCCTTCCGGCGTCTCGGCGACACCAACCTCGTCTCGCTCGCGATCGGCGCGGCGTGCTTCGCGGTCATCCTGCTCTGCCGCCGCTTCCTGCCAAGAGTGCCCGGCGCCGTGCTGGCGCTGGTGGGCTCGGGTCTCGCCGTGGCGCTGCTCGGCCTCGACAGGATGGGAGTGGCGGTGGTCGGCCGCATCCCGACCGGGCTGCCCAGCCTCTCGCTGCCCGTCCTGACTCTGGGCGACTTCGATCTCCTGCTGCCGATCGCGCTGGTGACGGCGCTGGTCTCCTTCTCCGACACCATGATCGCGGCCCGCGCCTTCGCCGCGCGAAACCGCTATCGCATCGACGCCAACCAGGAGCTGGTGGCGCTGGGCGTGGCCAATCTCGTCTCCGGCGTGAGCCAGGGCCTGCCGATCAGCGCCAGCGATTCGCGCACCGCCGTCGCCGAGGCCGCCGGCAGCCGCACGCAGCTCACTTCCGTGATCGCGGCCCTCGTCGTCGCGGCCGCCATGCTGTGGCTCGCCGGTCTTCTCTATTACCTGCCGTCGGCGGCGCTGGGCGGCATCCTCGTCGCCTCGGCCTGGGGCCTGTGCGAGTTCCACGAATTCGCGCGCCTCTGGCGCTTCCGGGGTGTCGATCTCGCGGGCGCCCTGGTGACCCTGGCCGGCGTGGTCGTGCTGGGCGTCATGGAAGGCATCCTGCTGGGCGTCGTCTTCTCGCTGGTGCTGCTCCTGCGCGCCATAGCCTTTCCCGCCGACGCCGTGCTCGGGCGCACGTCCGACGGCGGCTGGCACGATCCCGCGCATCGGCCCGACGCCGAGCCGGTGCCGGGCCTGCTGGCCTATCGCTTCTCGGCGCCGCTCTTCTTCGCCAACAGCAATCTCTTCCGCGAGCGCATCGAGGCGCTGATCGCGGCGACACCGGGCGCGAGGGCGGTCGTCGTGGATTGCGCCGCCATCCACGACGTCGACCTGATGGCCTGCGAGATGCTGGCCGAGCTCTACGACGAGCTGGCCGCGCGGGGCATCCACCTCGTCTTCGGCGATCTCCGCGACCGCGTGCGGCGCGACATCGAGCGCGGTTTGGAATCGGTCGACGCCGGGAAAGAGCTGGTCTTTCCAAGCGTTGCCGCCGCGGCCGACGCCGTGCAGCATCTCAGTTGAACCGCACGTACTCGAAATCGGTCGACTGGTTGTTGATGCCGCGCGAGGGCGGCGCGATCCAGTTGGCGAACTTGCCGGGCTCGATCACGGCGGGGCCCATCAGCGAGGTGACGTAAGCGCGGTCCTCGTCGGTCGGCAGCCACTTCGAGGCATTCGCCTTCCAATCGGCCTCGCTCATCACCTTGCCGTCGGGCGAGACGTGCAGCTCGGAGAAGGCGCCGATGCGGCGGTTGAAGGCGCGGTGCGGCAGCTTGAGCTCGAAGGCGATGCCCGCATCGGCGATCGCCTTGTTCCAGAGCCTGAGCCCCTTGGCGCAATCCTCGACATAGTCGTTGCGCAGCCGCTCGTTCAGCGCGGCGAGGGCGGGGACCTGCTTGCGCACGATGCGGCCATCCTCGACGGCGTCCATCTCGAAGGCACTGTCGGTCAGCACATGGTCGTCGTCGATGCGCGTCTCGAGATACCGGCCCTTCACGCCCATCGTGTAGTAATTCGCGGCGTTGGTGGAGGCTTCCTGGCCGAACAGGTCGAGCGACACCGAGAAGTGGAAATTCAGGTACTTCTGGATGGTCGCGAGGTCGATGGCGCCGAAGGCGCGCACATCGTCGGTCTTGTGCTCCTTCATGAGCTGGCAGGTGCGCTCGACGATGCGCTGCACGCCCGACTCGCCCACATACATGTGGTGCGCTTCCTCGATCAGCATGAAGCGGCAGGAACGCGACAGCGGATCGAAGCCCGATTCGGCGAGCGAGGCGAGCTGGTACTTGCCGTCGCGGTCGGTGAAGTAGGTGAACATGAAGAAGGAGAGCCAGTCCGGCGTCTTCTCGTTGAAGGCGCCCAGGATGCGCGGCTTGTCGGGATCGCCTGAATGGCGCTCCAGCAGCATCTCCGCCTCCTCGCGGCCGTCGCGGCCGAAATAGGCGTGCAGCAGGTAGACCATGGCCCACAGGTGGCGGCCTTCCTCGCAGTTGATCTGGAAGACGTTGCGCAGGTCGTAGAGCGAGGGCGCGGTCTTGCCGAGCAGGCGCTGCTGCTCGACCGACGCGGGCTCGGTGTCGCCCTGGGTCACGATCAGGCGGCGCAGGGTCGAGCGCAGCTCGCCCGGCACTTCCTGCCACACGGGTTTGCCCTTGTTGTCGCCGTAGGCGATCGTGCGGTTGGCGTCCTGCGCGGCGAGGAAGATGCCCCAGCGGTAGTCCGGCATCTTCACGTAGCCGAAGTTCGCCCAGCCATTGGCCTCGGCCGAGATGGCGGTGCGCAGGTAGACGTCGAAATTGAGCGTGCCGTCCGGCCCCATGTCCTTCCACCAGTCGAGGAAGCGCGGCTGCCAGTTCTCGAGCGCGCGCTGGAGACGGCGGTCGGACGAGAGGTCGACGTTGTTGGGAATGCGCTGGCTGTAGTCGATGGCCATGGTTGCCTCCTTAAGCCCGCTTGCGGTCGTACTTGGATTGCTTGCCGGTGCCGTAGAGCTTCAGCGCGCCCTCCGGTCCGGTGGCGTTGGGGCGCTGGAAGATCCAGTTCTGCCAGGCCGAGAGGCGGGCGAAGATCTTGGTCTCCATCGTCTCGGGGCCGGCGAAGCGCAGATTGGCTTCCATGCCGATCAACCCGTCGGGCGAGAAGCCGGCGCGTTCCTCGATGGCGAGCCGCACCTCGTCTTCCCAGTCGATGTCGTCGGGCGTGAAGGTGACGAGGCCGAGTTCGTCGGCGGCTTCGGCGTCGATCGCCTCGCCGATTTCGTCCTTGAGCTCGTCGACATGGGCAGGCTCGGCAAGGAAGCGCGTCGCGAGACGCGTCAGGCCGTTGCCCATCGGATAGGGGCCGAAGTTCATGTCGGTGAGCCTGACCGCGGCGGCCGGCAGATTCGAGCCCTCGAACACGCCGTCCAGCATGTAGGAGCGGTCGGCGGCCAGCACGAGCTCGAACAGCGTACCGGCGAAGCAGGAGCCGGGCTCGACCAGCGCGATCAGGCTGCGCGAGGAGACGTCGAGGCGCTTCAGGGTGCGCTTCCAATAGAGCACGATCTCGCGGACCAGCCAGTGCGACGACTGCTTGGCGAGCAGCGCGTCATAGGCTTCCACGAGCGCGGCATCGCCCTGGCTTTGCAGCACCCAGGTGCCGATCTCGGTCTCGTTGAGGCGGAGATGCATCATCGCATCGTCGAGCTCGCGGGCGAGCGCGAGCGGCCAGAAGGCGGCGCCCTGGGCGCGGATCGCAGCGGCATCGGTAGGTGGCGCGGAAGAGGGGCCGTTGACCTTGAAGCGCGCGGCGCGCTGCTCGCGGTCGATCTCGACGGTGAGATGGCCGTAACGGATCGTATCGCCATCGATCGCACGCTCGACGTTCGGCAACGCGATGCCCTTGGCATCTTTCGGTCGCTTGGACTTGGCCGCGATCTCCTCGGCGATCTTCTTCGTCTCGTCGGCGAGCTTGCTCGGAGGAATGAGTTTGTCCACCAGCCGCCACTGCTGCGCCCGCTTGCCGCGCATGCCCTCGGCGGTGGTGCAGAAGAAGTCGGCGTGATCCTTCCGCACCAGGCGCTTGTCGACCAGACGCGTCAGGCCGCCGGTGCCGGGCAGCACGGCGAGCAGCGGCAGCTCGGGCAGGGACACGGCGCTCGACCCGTCATCGGCCAGCAGGATCTGATCGCAGGCCAGCGCCAGCTCATAGCCGCCGCCGGCCGCGATGCCGTTGATCGAGCAGATGTAGCTCTGGCCGGAATGCTCGGTCGCATCCTCGATCGCCATGCGCGTCTCGTTGGTGAACTTGCAGAAGTTCACCTTGTGGTCGTGCGTGCTGAGACCAAGCATGTTGATGTTGGCGCCGGAGCAGAAGACGCGGTCGCGGGCGCTGCGGATCACGACGGCGCCGATCTCGGGATGCTCGAAGCGCAGCCGTTGCACGACGTCGGCCAGCTCGATGTCGACGCCGAGGTCGTAGCTGTTGAGCTTCAGCTTGTAGCCGGGCTTGAGGCCCCCATCCTCGTTCACGTCCATGGTGAGGTAGGCGACGCAGCCCTCGAGCGCGAGCTTCCAATGCCTGTAGCGGCTGGGCTCGGTGCGGAAGTCGATCACGGACGCGTCGGCCATGGCGTTCCCTATTTCTGTAATTCGGTACTGAAATACCTATTTACTTTACCCACCGCAAGCGCATTCTGTCCACGACATCATGGCCACGATACGACCCGCCCAAGCCGCTGATCTGGAGGCGATTTCCGCCCTCGACTATCGCGAGACAGGCGTTGCCAAGCCGGATTACTGGCGGGACATGCTGGCGCCCGACCGACATTTCCTGGTCGCTGAGACCGACGATCCGCGCCGAGGGGGCAAGCTCGCGGGCTTCATCGCCGGCGAGATCCGCGCCTGGGAATTCGGCCAGCCGGCGGCGGGCTGGGTGTTCGCCATCCAGATCGATCCGAAGCTGCGGCTGAAGGGCGTCGGCACCGACCTGTTCGAGGCCCTCGTCGCGCGCTTCAAGGAACGAGGCGTGACACGCGTGCGTACGCTCGTCGATCGCAAGGACCATCTGATCCTCTCCTTCTTCCGCGCGCAGGGCATGGTCGCGGGACCGTCGCTGCAGCTCGACAAGGATGTCTCGTGACTCTTCCGGGACCGCGGCGCTCCAGCTCCGCTCAAATCTT
>DATJWN010000268.1:0-2883 GCA_035501235.1 Reyranella sp. | reverse complement strand
GCCCAGCACGGCGGCCGCCACCGCGCCGCACATGTCGACGTCGAGCCCTTTCCACTTGCCCTGGCTGTCGGCGAGCGAGAAGCCGCCCAAGCCGGTGTTCACGCCGCAGATCAGCTGGCCGCGCTGCTTCACCACGTCCAGGTTGGACTTGCCCTGCGCGAAGGCCGGCAAGGCCGCGAAGGCAACCAGCGAAGCGGCGATCGCGCTCTTCAGAATGTGCATCTTGTAACCCCCCATGAATAACGGTCAGAGGCGTACCGCGCGTTCGCACGTTATGCAACAAATGAATCATTCAGATGTATTTATGAACCATTTGGATCACTCCCGGCGCGGCCGTGTCGTCGCGACCGGCGACGCGGCAAACGGCTTGTCCGACCGCCGCGTCGAGGGCATTCGCCGCGGTGAATTCAACGTCCTCTGTCCTGACAATGAAGTGACTCGCGAGGTCGACGTCCGTCGTATTCTATGCGCGGCAGAGAACATCACGGCCTGCCGGCCGGCCCCATCGCACCTGCAGGAGAGGTGACCATGCTTCGACGGATCGTTCCCGCTCTCGCCATCGCCGCGGCGCTCGGCGCCTTCGCGATCGTCCAGACCCATGCCGAGTCGGCCACGGCCGTTCCCGCGCCGACGCTCGATCCGCCCGACCAGGCGGGCAGCGCCACCATCGTGCTGGCCGGCGGCTGCTTCTGGGGCGTGCAGGGCGTGTTCCAGCATGTCGAGGGCGTCACCAGCGCCGTCTCGGGCTATGCCGGCGGCGAGAAGAAGACCGCCGAGTACGAGGTCGTGAGCGAAGGCAAGAGCGGTCACGCCGAATCGGTGCGCGTCACCTATGACCCCAAGAAGGTGAGCCTCGGCAAGCTGCTGCAGGTCTACTTCTCGGTCGCGCACAATCCGACCCAGCTCAACCGCCAGGGACCGGATGTCGGCACGCAGTATCGCTCGACCGTGTTCCCGACCACCGAGGAGCAGGCCAAGGTCGTCAAGGCCTATATCGAGCAGCTCGACCAGGCGCATGTCTACAAGACGAAGATCGTGACGACGATCGAGCCCGGCAAGACCTTCTATCCGGCCGAGGCTTATCATCAGGACTATCTGACGCTGCATCCGCATCAGCCCTATATCGCCTTCAACGATCTGCCCAAGATCGAGGAGCTGAAGAAGATGTTCTCCGACGTCTATCGCGCCGAGCCGGTGCTGGTCTCCAAGACCGGCATGTAACTCCCGCATGTCGCTGCGCCCCAGTGCCGCCGTCACCAAGGACTGGGTGCGGGCGATGGCGACGACCCAGCGTTTGCTGGAAATGCCGGAGCCGACCCTGGCCGCCGTCGTGCACGAGCACGCGGCGGCACGAGGCGACTCGCCGGCGCTGATCGGACCCGACGAGACGCTGAGCTACGGCGAGCTCTCGGGCCGTGCCAACCGTTACGCGCGCTGGGCGTTGAGCGAAGGGCTGGCGGCGGACGATGTCGTGGCGCTGCTGATGCCCAACCGGCCGGACTATGTCGCGATCTGGCTGGGCTTGAGCCAGATCGGCTGCGTGGTGGCCCTGCTCAACACCAACCTCGCCACCGACGCCTTGTCGCATTCGATCAAGAGTGCCGGCGCCCGTCATGTCATCGTCGACGGCGCGCTGGCCGCCCGACTGCCGAAGGATGTCCGCGCCTGGCCCGATCTCGTGCAGACGGTCCGGGGCCTCTCGGGTGCCCCGCTCGCCACGCATCAGCGCCGGACGCCCAGGCCGGCGGATCGCGCCCTCTACATCTACACGTCGGGCACGACCGGCTTGCCAAAGGCCGCGACCGTGACGCATGCGCGCGTGCTGGAATGGAGCGGCTGGTTCGCCGGCATGATGGACGCGCTGCCCGAGGACCGGCTGTTCGACTGCCTGCCGCTCTATCACAGCGTCGGCGGCGTGGTCGCCGTGGGCTCGATGCTGGTGGCGGGCGGCAGCGTCGTGATCCGCGAGCGCTTCTCGGCCAGCCGCTTCTGGGGCGACGTCGCGGCAAGCGGTTCGACGATCATCCAGTATATCGGCGAGCTCTGCCGCTACCTCGCCCAGTCGACCGAGGCCGACGACAAGATCGAGCACAAGGTGCGGCTCGCCTGCGGCAACGGCCTCGCCGGCGATGTGTGGGAACGCTTCCAGCAGCGCTTCCGCATTCCGCGCATCCTCGAATTCTACGCCGCCACCGAAGGCGGCGTGTCGCTCACCAATTGCGAGGGCATGCCGGGCGCGATCGGGCACGTGCCGAAGTTCCTGGCGCATCGCTTCCCCGTCGCACTGATCCGCGTCGATCCCGAGACGTCGGCGCCGGTGCGCGACGCCGCCGGCCGCTGCACGCGCGCGACGACCGACGAGCCGGGCGAGGCGATCGGCAAGCTCGCGCCCGCCGCGGCGCGCTTCGACGGCTACACCGATTCCCAGGCGACCGAGGCCAAGATCCTGCGCGACGTGTTCGAGCCGGGCGACCGCTGGTTCCGCAGCGGCGACCTCATGCGCCAGGACGCGGCGGGCTACTACTATTTCCTCGATCGCCTGGGCGACACGTTCCGCTGGAAGGGCGAGAACGTCGCGACCACCGAAGTGGCCGCCGTGCTCCGCGCCTGCCCCGGTGTCGTCGATGCCGCAGTCTATGGCGTCGCCGTCGCCGGAAACGACGGCAAGGCCGGCATGGCCGCGCTGGTGACCGATGCGGCCTTCGACCTCACGCGCCTCCATGCGTATCTGGCGGAAAAGCTGCCGGGCTACGCCCGGCCAATGTTCGTGCGGCTCACGCCGGCGCTCGACACGACAGGTACTTTTCGTCTCCAGAAGGCCGAACTCGCCCGCGAAGGCTATCTCGACTCGCGCGATCCGGTGTGGGTCGAAGAGTCGAAGGC
>DATJWN010000267.1:0-20835 GCA_035501235.1 Reyranella sp. | reverse complement strand
TATCAAGGGCATCGTGCAGCAGAACTGGTTCTCCCTGTTCGGTCCGGGCGGCATGGCGCCGGAGCTGGCGCGCCAGCTCCAGTCCGACTTCACCGCCGTGCTCGCCGAGCCCGACACGCTCGCCAAGGTGCACGATCTCGGCGCCGAGCCGGGCGGCGAGGCGCCCGATGCGTTCGCGCGCCAGGTGCGCGAGGAGATCGCGCTCTGGGCCGGCGTCGCCAAGGAAGCAGGCATCGAGCCCGAATGAGATCCGTCCTCGCCCTTCTGCTCCTTCTCCTCGCGTCTGGCGCGCGAGGGGAGAGCGTGCGCTTCCCGAGCATCGCGACCGGCCCGGCCGATGCGGGCCCCGAGATCAAGGCGACGCTCTATCGGCCCGCGGGCGAGGGCCCGTTTCCGGCGATCGTGCTGGCCCACACCTGTGCCGGCGTCAACGCACATACCCAGCTCTGGGCCAAGCGCCTGACCGATTGGGGTTATGTCGTGGTCGCGCCGGACAGCTTCAATCCGCGCGGCGTCAGCAATGTCTGCTCGCGCGGCAACGCGGTGACCGGCAACCAGCGCGTCGCCGACATGATGGGCGCGCTGGAGTTCCTGGCGACGCTGCCCTTCGTGCGGCGCGACCGTATCGGCCTGATCGGCCACAGCCACGGCGGTTGGACGGCGATGCGCTCGGCGCAGAAGATCTATCGGCTTCCCGCGCACGGCCTGCGCGCGATCGTGGCCTACTATCCGCTCTGCCAGGCGGCCTTCGACACCGAGGTCGACGTGCCTCTGCTGATCCTGATCGGCGACAGGGACGACTGGACGGCCGCCAGCAGCTGCCGGCGCCTGCAGGCTGCGGGCTTCACGCGGCCCGAACTCGTGCAGGCGGTGTACTACCCCGACGCCTATCACTCCTTCGACATGCCGGCGCCGCCCCGCACCTACGAGGGCCATCGCCTCGTTTACGACTCCGACGCCGCGAAGGACGCCGAGGCGCGCACCAGGGCCTTCTTCGCGAAGTATCTCACTCCACCGTGATGTGGGTCTGCTTCTGGAGGTCACGCCATTGGTCGAGTTCACGGGAGATGAGCTCGCGGAACTCGGCCGGCGTGCTGCCGGTCGCTTCCACGCCGTCCTTGTCGAAGCGCGCCTGCATCTCGGGCTGCGTGACGGCGCGGCGGACGGCGGCGGCCACCTTGTCGACGATCGCCGGCGGCGTGCCCGCCGGAGCGACGATGCCCATCCAGAGATAGCCCTCGTAGCCCGGCAGGCCGGTCTCGGCGACGGTCGGAACGTCGGGGAGCTGCTTCAGTCGCTTCGACGAGGTGACGGCCAGCGGGTTCAGCTTCTTCTGGGCGATGAAGGACTGCGAGGTCGTGTAGGTGTCGAGCTTGGCCTGGACCTGGCCCGCCACCAGATCGGCCAGCGCGGGCGCGGCACCGCGATAGGGCACATTGGTCACCTGGATGTGCTCCTTCACCATCAGGTACTCCATGATGATGTGCGGCAAGGTGCCGTTGCCGGCGTGGCTGACATTGATCTTGCCCGGGTTGGCGCGGGCATAGTCGAGGAAGCCCTTGAAATCGGTGACCGGCAGCGTGGGATGGCTCACCAGCAGCATCGGCACCTGGCCCACGACGGAGACGGGCACGAAGTCCTTCTCGGTGTCGTAGGGCAAGGACTTGCGGAAGGCGGCATTGATCGTGTGCCCGGGCGTGGTGAACAGGATCGTGTAGCCGTCGGCCGGCGCCTTGGCGACGAGGTCGGTGCCGATCACGCTGCCCGCGCCCGCCTTGTTGTCGACGATCACCTGCTGGCCGAATTCGGCCGTGAAGCGCTCGGCGATCAGCCGTGCCACGACGTCGGTCACGCCGCCGGCCGGGAAGGGCACGATCATGCGGATCGGCCGGTCGGGATATTCGGCGTGCGCTGCGGGAGCGGCGAACGCGAAGAGAAGGGCAAGGAGAAGGCGCCTCACGCGAGCCCCATCTGGCGGGAAAGCAGCACCAGCGTCTCGTAGATCACATGCGCGCAGAGATGGGCCGCCATGCCGTTCACGTCCTGCGGCGGGCTCACCGTGTTGACGTCGACGGCGACGATGTTGAGATCGGTGAGGCAGCGCAGCAGGTCGATGCCCTCGCGCGCGCTGAGCCCGCCCCATGACGGCGTGCAGACGCCGGGAGCGGTCGAGGGATCGAACACGTCCATGTCGAAGCAGAGATAGACCGGCCGCTTGCCGACCTTGTCGCGGAACTCGGCCATGCGCTGGGCGAAGCCGCCGCGCACTAGCTCGTCGATCGACACGATCTTGTAGCCGAGGCTCATGGCGCGCGGCACGACGCCCTGCGCGTAGGTCGTCGAGCGGATGCCGACATGCCAGGAGAATTCCGGATCGACGAGGCCTTCTTCCGCCACATGCGTGAACTGGGTGGCGGAGTTGTACTTCTCCTCGGCGCCATAGGGATAAGAATCGGTGTGCGAATCGATATGGAGCGCCGCCATCTTCTTGTGTTTCTTGCCGACGGCGCGCGCGACGGGAACGGTCACCGAGCCGTCGCCGCCGATGGTGATCGGCACGGCGCCCGCCTGCACGATGCGGTCGACAGCCTGCTCGGTGCGCTCGAAGGCGTCGACGATCTTGCTCGGCGTGAGCTTGACGTTGCCGCAGTCGACCAGTCCCAGCGCCGCAACGGGATCGAAGTCGGCGTTGGTCGGGTTGAAGCGCCGCATCAAAGCGGATTGCTGGCGCACGGAGTCAGGACCGCCGCGCGCGCCGATGCGCATGTTGGTGCCGCAGTCGAAGGGGATGCCCAGGATCGCGGCCTTGTTGTCCGGGCCCGGCCGGCCGTAGGGCGCGCCCATGAAGGTCATGGGCGAGGTGAAGAGGTCGGCGTCGGAGAGCTTGTCCATCTATCGTCCCGTCAGGAAGTCGAAGGCCGCGAGCGTGTGGATCTTCGCCACGGCCAGGAGCTCGTCGACCAGAACATACTCGTCCGCGCCGCCCATGTTGAAGGGCGTGAGGCCGAGCACGACCGTCGGCACGCCCGCAGGGCGATACCAGCGCGAATCGGAGCCGCCGATCCGCATGTTCACCGCAGGCGCCGCGCCCAGCACCTCGTGCGCCACCCGGGCCGTGCGCACGACGATCTCGTCGTCGGGCGGTGTGAAGGACGGCTCGAAGCGGCGGATCGCGCGCCAGGTGACGCCCTCCATCGGGCCGAGCCATTCGTCGAGCTTGGCCGCCAGCACGTCGGTCGTGATGCCGACGGGCAGGCGGATGTCGGCGCGGGCTATCGCGTGCGTCGGCACGAGGTTGGGCGAGGTGCCGCCTTCGATGGTGCCGATGTTCACGGTGACACGCTGCAGGGTCTCAGCCTCGCCCGCGCCCGACAGGGGCTCGGAAATCGCCTTGGCCCTGGCGATGGCGGCCGTCACGACGGGCGGCGCCTGGAAGGGCAGCTCCTCGAGATTTTTCAGCCGATCGAGCGCCATGCGCAGGCGGTCGATGGCATTGGTGCCGCGATGGACATGCGCGCCGTGGGCGGGCGAGCCGGTCGCCTCGACCTCGACCCACATCAGGCCTTTCTCGCCGAAGCGCACGACCTTGGGCGAGCCGACATCGCCGCAGATATTGGCGTCGCCTTTGGCGTGCGGCACGTGCTCCATCATCCAGCCGGTGCCGAGCGAGCCCATGTTCTCCTCGTCACCCGCGAGCGTCAGCACGATCTCGCCGGACCAGGCGCTTCTGTTCTCGGCGAGCAATTTGGCGGCGAGCAGTGAGCAGGCCATGCCGCCCTTCATGTCGCAGACGCCGCGGCCGTAGAGCTTGCCGTCCTTCAGCACGCCGCCCAGCGGCGGCACGGTCCACGGCAGCTGCTCGAGGATCGGAAAGGTGTCGAGATGGCCGTTGAAGATCAGGCGGCGGCCGGGCTTGCCGCTGCGGATACGCCCGATCAGGCTCTTCACGCGCGGCGCGGGCTCGATCACCTCGACCTCGATGTCCGGGATCTCGCGCAGCAGCGCCTCGGCGACCCTCGCGATCTCCTCGGTGTCGCTCGGCGGATTGGGCGAGGCGACGGCGACCAGTCGCTGCGTCACGGAGATCAGCTGATCGAGCGCGCCATCGACCTTGCGGGCCAGCTCGTTGCGGATATCGGCCATGTCAGCGGCTTTGCAGACGGCGTTCCCACCAGCGGATGCCCATGGCGAGCGGCCAGCAGATCGCGAAATAGACCACGGCAATGAAGCTGAAGATCTCGAGCGGCCGGAAGGTCGAGGCCGAGAGCTCCATGCCGCGCCGCGTGATCTCGCTCACCGAGATCACCGCGCCCAGCGAGGAGAACTTGATGAGCTGCACGAAGTTGGAGGCGAGCGGCGGCAGGGTCATGCGGATCGCCTGCGGCAACACGATGCGCGTGAAGCTCTGCAATGGTGTCAGCCCCAGCACCTGCGCCGCCTCCGAATGGCCGCGCGGCACGCTCTGGATGCCCGAGCGATAGACCTCGGAGATGAAGGCGCCCTGGTAGAGCGACAGGCCGATGACGAGCGCCGTAAACGATTCGATGCGAACGTTGAACACGATCGGCAGCACATAGTAGACCCACAGGAGCTGCACCAGGATCGGCGTATTGCGAATGATCTCGCCGAAGCTGATGCCGATCCAGCGTGTCGGCGGGAATTTCGACATGTCGAGAAGGGCGATGAGCAGCCCCGCGATCATCGCCAGCACCAGCGTGATCGCGGAGATGATCAAGGTCATCTGCAACCCAGACAGCAGGAAGTCGAAGTTGCTGCCGAAGAGAATGTCCCAGCGGAACTGGTATTTGAACATGGATCAGCGGGCCTTCGGCTGCCCACCCTTCGAGGCGCGCTCCTGCGGAGCGCTCCTCAGGGTGAGGTGGTCGGTCACGCATACCTCATGCTGAGGAGGCGTGAGGTGCCGTCTCGAAGCACGGGCCATGGGTCACGGCGCCACGATCGGCCCGAGCTTGTTCTTCTCGGCGTACTTCTTCAGCCGGCCGTCGATCTTGATCGTGTCGACGAACAGGTTGATGTAGTTGAGCCAGATCTGGTCGCCCGGCGCCACGACATAGGCGTAGGGCGTGACGGCGAGCTTCTCGGCCGGCGTCACGTAAGCCGCCCAGTCGAATTCGTCGGTGACCTTGATCGCGGTCGGGAAGTCGGTCATGTCGACATCGACGCGGCCCGCCACCAACTCGGCCTCGCGCGTGTTGGGCGGCGCGATCGACACGACCTCGGCGTTCTTGAGGTAGGTCTTCATGAAGGGCTCGATGAAGCTGCCGAGCGAGACCGCGACCTTGATGCCCTTCTGGTCGATGTCCTCCCATTTCTTGATCTTCCCGTCCTTGCCCACCACGGCGTAGATGTTGGTGATCAGGTAGGGCTTGGAGAATTCGACGGCTTGCGCGCGCTTCAGCGTCGCGCCGACGCCGAACATGCCGATGTCGCACTTGTTCGCCTGCAGGTCGGCGATGAAGGAGCCGAAGCTCGTCTCGACGACCTCGAGCTTGGCGTCGAGTTCCTTGGCCAGTTCCTTGGAGAGATCGGCGTCGATGCCCTCGAGCTCGCCGGTCTTCGGGTTGCGATAGGAGATGGAATAGTAGAGCGGGAACTGGCAGACCCGGAGCTTGTGGTTCTTGGTGATCTCGAACAGCCGCGACTGCGTCTGCTGCGCCTCGGCGGGCATGGCCATCGCCGCCAATCCCGCGATCGCGAGCGCCCCCAGAACGATCTTCCTCATGATGCCTCTCCTTATTGGTCTTCGAACTGCTGCAGGAAGCGCTGCGCGCGCTCCGTCTTGGGCGCCTCGAAAAACGCCGCGCCCGGCGCCTCCTCGACGATCTCGCCCTTGTCCATGAACACCGTGCGCGTGCCGACATGGCGCGCGAAGCCCATTTCGTGCGTGACGACCAGCATCGTCATGCCTTCTGCCGCGAGCTGGCGCATGACCAGCAGCACCTCGCGGCGCAGCTCGGGATCGAGCGCGCTGGTCGCCTCGTCGAACAGCAGCACCTTGGGCGACATCGCAAGCGCCCGTGCGATCGCGACCCTCTGCTGCTGCCCGCCGGAAAGGCGCGCCGGATAGGCGTCGCGCTTGTCGCGCAGGTCGACCTTGGCCAGCAGCGTCTCGGCGATGGCGACGGCCTCCTCGCGCGACAGCTTCTTCACGCGCAGCGGCGCCTCGATCAGGTTCTCGAGCACCGACATGTGCGGCCACAGGTTGAAGTGCTGGAAGACCATGCCGATGTCGGAGCGCACCGCGCGCGCCGCGGCGCGCACTGGCTTTGCCTGGGTTGGCGTCGAGATCGGGACGCCCTGCATCACGACGCGGCCTTCGCTCGGCGTTTCGAGCAGGGCCAGGCAGCGCAGAAGGGTGGTCTTGCCCGAGCCGGAGGGTCCGACGATGCAGACCACATCGCGTTCCATCACCGGCAGCGAGACCCGCGTCAGCACCTGATGGTCGCCGAATTTCTTCGACACCGCGTCCGCCACGATGATCGGCGCGCCGGCCATTGTCCAACCCCTTCCCGTTTGCGAGCGTCGCAGACGCGCGCGTGGGAAGCAATTCCTATGCTAGAAGCGGCGCATGAAACTCGACGACCGAATCGCCGGACGCATCGCGTCCGATCCCGAGCTGTGGCGCGACTTCAACGACATCTGCGACACCGGTGGCCGGCTCGCCGGCACCGAGAGCGAGAAGAAGGCCTTCGCGCTGCTGCGCGAGCGCGTGAAGGCGGCGTCGCCCGCCAATTCCGGCCGCTCGATCCCCGTGCCCTATGGCGGATGGCGCGCCAGGACGGCGACCTTGCGTCTAGCGGACGGCACGATGGCTAAGTGCCATCCGCTGGTCCGTTCGATCGCCACGGCGAAGGAAGGGCTCACCGCGGAGGTGATCGATATCGGCCGCGGCACGCCCGAGGAGTTCGCCGAGCACGCCCAGGAGATCAAGGGCCGGATCGTGCTGGTGCGCCATGAGCTGATGTTCGCGGCGGGCACCATCCATCGTCGCCGCAAGTACGACATGGCGCGGGATAACGGTGCGGTCGGCTTCCTGATCGCGGGACCGCAGCCCGGCCACGTCGTGACCGGCTCGTCGGGCCGCATGGGCGGCGAGGGCATTCCGGGGCTCGGCGTCACGCCGGAGGTCGCGGCACGCCTGGCACGCGCGGCGGCCGGCTGGCCGTCGGTCACGATGACGATCGAGACCGAGGAAAGCCCGGCCGAGACCGAGACCTTGATGTACGAATATCCCGGCACATCGGACGAATGGGTCGTGCTGTCGGCGCATGTCGACGGCCACGACCTCGCGGAGTCCGCCATGGACAACGGCACGGGCCTCGCCTCGGTGTTGGCCGTGACGCGGGCGCTCTCGCCCCATGTCGCCCAGTGGCGGCGCGGTCTGCGCGTGATGTTCTTCTCGGTCGAGGAATGGGCGCTGACCGGCTCGGCGCAATACGTGCAGTCGCTGAGCCAAGCCGAGCGTGGACGCATCGCGTTGAACGTGAATCTCGACTCGGTGGCGGGCAGCCCGAACCTTGCGGCGCTCACCAGTGGCTATGCGGGTGTCGAGCCGTTCCTGCTCAAGGTCGCGGCCGACAACGGCCAATCCATTCGCACCGTGCGGCCGCTGATGACCAACTCCGACCACGCCAACTTCGCCCAGGGCGGCATTCCGGCGATCCGCCTGGTCGCGGGCTTCGACGATCCGACCGCGCATCTGCACAAGGTCCTGACGCCGGCCGATACGCGGGACAAGGTCGCGCAAAGCGAATTGCGGCAGGCGACCTTGCTGACGGCCGCCTTCGTTGCCGCGGCCTGCAACGCCGATCCGGCCGAAGTCGCGAAGTGGCGAACCTACTTGGCCAGGTAGGGCAACTTGTCGGTTTGGTGGCCGACCATCTTCCACGCGCCACCTTCCTTGCGGAAGATGTTGGTCGCGCGCAGCTTGAGCTGCTCAACCTTGCCGGCGGCATTGGTGTTCTCGCCGACCTCGTAGCAGCTCACCACCGCGAGATCGCCAGTGGAGATAACGCGCATCTCGGACGGTCCGACCTTGCCGCCAAGCTTTAACGCAGCCTGACCTTCCCAATCCTTGAGGATGGCTGGCCAGCCGGCATCGAATTGTCCTGTCGGTCCCATGTAGCTGATATCGTCTGCATGCGACCACACCGCCTTCATCGGCTCGACCTCGCCGACGAACAGCTTGTTGAGCGCCGTGTAGAACCCGGCATTGGCCGCGAGGACCGTCGGATCAGGCTCGCCGGCAATGGCCGCCTGGCCGTACGCGAAAGCGATGGCCATCGCCAACGTTGCTGTCTTGAACTGCATCATGTCCCCCTCCCCCGTTTTTAAGTGCTGGAGCGGGGATATCACCTTCGGATTGCAAAAGCGATGCGACCTTCCATGCCCTACGTCGAGTTGAGAAACCGGAGCAGCAGCCGATTCACGACATCGGCCTGTTCCTGCTGCACCCAGTGGCCGGCGCCCGGCACCATGTGGATTTCCTTCATATTGGTGCAGGCGCTCTTCTGCATGCGCTGGAGGGCGCCCGGCGTCTGGTAGTTGCCCCAGTCGCTGGCACCGGAGATGAAGGTCGAGGGCTGGTCGATGGTGCGGCCGGTGAAGGCCTCGTATTCGCGGCCGACGAGCCCAGTGGTGCGCACGCGATACCAGTTCATGCCGCCCTGGAAGCTCGTGCGCGCGAACTCGTCGCTGTAGACCTTGAGGTCGGCCTCGGTGAGCCACGTGTTGCTCGCGATCTCGGCCGCCGACGGCATCTCCTGGGCCACGCCCTCGGCCATGCCGTCGGCCAAGTCCATGATGTAATAGGTCGGCATCTTGGCGAGTTCGTCGGCGGTCCAGCCCTCGAGCTCGAACGGCTTGTTGGCTTTCCAGTCGGCGCTCTTGTGATGGTAGTAGGCGCGCAGGAAGGCGTGGATGCCCTGCTTGGCGTGCCACTGGTTCTCGTTGGCCGGCCGCGTCGACTGATACCACTGGTAATGCTTGCGTGGCCGCGGCAGGGCGGCGAGCGCGGCATGGATGTCCGGACCCTTGGATACCGGTGCGGGCTTGCCGTCGGTGTCGAAGGGCACCGCACCGATGCCGCCATAGGGCGCGCTCATCAGCACCATGCGCTTGAAGATGTCGGGCCTGACAAGCGCCAGGAACGAGGCGACGGCGGCGCCGAAATCGTGGCCGACGACGGCCTCGACGGTACGATGGCCGAGCGCGTAGAGGATGCCGATCTCGTCGCGCAGGAGATTGAGGAAACGGAAGCCCGAGATATCCGAGTCATAGTCGGTCGTGGTGCCCGAGGTGCGGCCGTAGCCGCGATGGTCGGGCGCGATGGCGTGATACCCGGCGGCGGCGAGCGCCGGCAGGATCTTGCGCCAGCTCCAGGCGAGCTCGGGATAGCCGTGCAGCAGCAGCACGGCCGGACGGCCCTTGGTCTCGTAGCCCGCCTCCAGGATGTGGACGTCGGCGAGACCGTTGATGTCGTGGAGGATGCGGCTGCGAATGCCGGCGGGAAGGACGGAAGAGGGGAGCGGCTCCATGCTCCTCCCATCCCACAAAAGAAGACGGCCGGGCAAGATTGCCCGGCCGCTTCGCGATGGGTGTCGATTGGAAGCCAGCTACGGGACGTAGCGGATCACGTAGCCGTTCTGGTCGAGCAGGTTGCCGTCGCGGTCGTAGCGGAAGCCGTAAGTGTCGACCGACACGGCGACGTGCGGGCGCTCGTGGATCACGATCGGCTCGGCCGTGTAGGCGGCGACGGTGCCTTTCTCGATCTGGTTGCCGACGCACCCCTTGTAGCCGAGGGTGCGCGGCGAAAGGCCGTACGACAGGCAGACATTGTTCGCGTCGCGCACCATTGCCGCCGCGCGATAGGCCATGCCCGGCTGGCCGCGATCGAAGGCGAAGGCCGCGCGGTCGACGCAGGTGTTGAAGCCTGCCGTATTGGGGCCGACGCCGCTGTCGATACAGGCGCGCTCGGCATGCGCCAGTGCATCGCCTGACTGCGCGTTGGCTGCCACCAGCGGCACGGCCGCAAGAGCAAGGCTGCCCAGTGCAGCGAAGATGACGTTCTGACGAGACATTGAAGTTCCTCCTTGGGCGCCGGTGGGCGCTTGCCGGAAAAACGCGGAAAACTTCGGGACGGTTGCCGGTGGGTTGGGGCAATTCCAAGGCGCGCCGGGAACAAAAAAAGGCCCACGGGCGGCAACCCACGGGCCTTTTTGAGGGCTGTCTTCGGCGAGCGCGACGGGGCCGGCGCGAATAGCGCAGACCCCGCGGTCGCGGCCGACTACTGCGGCGCTTCGGCCACGTTCTCGCCGCTGGTGTCGTTGCCCAGGATCAGCAGCTGATTGCGCGCATCGACTTCCTTATCGACACACGAACGGTAGCCCATGCTGTCGGGCTGCAGGCCGAGCTCGAGGCAGGACTCGCGCGCCTCGCCGGCCGCCTTCGCGAGCTGCTGGGCCAGCGCGGACTCGCCCCATTCGTAGGCGCGCGTCACCTGCGACAGACAGACCTCCCAGGCGGCCGAGCGCGGCGCCACGCCCTGATCGCGGCAGGCGATCTCGGCGCGACCCTGGGCGGGCACGGGCGGATAGGGTGGGGCGGCAAGGGCGGTCGCGGTCACGGCAATGCCACCCAAAGCGACGGCCGCGATGAAACCGAGACGGGTCATGTCCTCCTCCAACAATTGTGCATTGGACAAACGCCCCGCGGCTCGGGACGGTTGCCGTCATTTCGTCACCATGGTTGGCTGGGATCCATCTGCGAGAGACCGATAGACCGTTGAAAAACCTCGAAATTCTGTGGCGTTGGCTGCGCGCCCGCGTCATCCTCCGCCGCGCCCAGGTGGCTCTTGGCCTGCGCATCACCATCGCCGCCATCGTGGCGCTCGTGGTGGCCCAGCTGGTCCATGTCCCTCTGCCGATGTGGACGGTGATCACGGCAGTGATCCTGACCCAATTGAGCCGTGGCCGGTCGCTCAAGGCCACGACGGACTATTTCCTCGGCACGGTCGGCGGTGCGGTCTATGGCGGTTTGATTGCGATCCTGATTCCGCACGAGACCGAGCTCACGCTGCTGATCGTCTTCGCGCTCGCCGTGGCGCCGCTCGCGCTGTTCGCGGCGCTCAGGCCGAACATGAACGTGCTGCCGATCACGGCGATCATCGTGCTGCTGATGCCGACCATGAGCACGAGCCTGCATGTCACGGCCTTCTGGTCGGCCGTCTATCGTGTGATGGAGGTCGGGCTGGGCGGCCTGATCGGCCTCGCGGTGTCGTTCCTGGTGTTCCCGGCGAGCGCCCATCGACAGGTGCGCCAGGCCGCGGCGCAGGCGCTCAACCGCATGGCGCGCGCCGTGCCGCCGCTGCTCGCCGGCATGAGCCAGGGTCTCAGCAACGACGAGCTGCACCAGCTGCAGGACGGCATCGGCGCCGCGCTGATCGAGATCAACACCGTGGGCGCTGAGGCCGAGCGCGAACGCTCGGCGTTCCTGGCGCGCCAGCCCAGCACCGGTCCGCTCTGCCGCACGCTGCTGCGGCTGCGCCATGATCTCGTGATGGTGGGACGCACGGCAGGCGCCACGCTCTCCGACACCTTGCACGATCGCGTGAAGCCCCGGCTCGACGCCGTCGCGATCGCGATCCGTCACTACATGCAGGACAGCGGCGACGCCCTGGTGACCTCCGCCGGACCGCCGCCGCTCGAACCGCTCGAGCAGGCGCTGCAGGCCTACGAAGCCGAAGTGGATGCCGTGCGCCGCGAAGGCCTGACGCGCCAGATGCCGGCCGAATCAGCCGAGCACTTCTTCGCCGTGGGATTCGTGCTGGAGCAGATGCACAAGAATCTGATCGACCTGCATCGCGTGGTCGATGAATGGGGTCCCAAGCTCGAGGAGGACGAGGACTAGTAGCTCTTGGGCAGGCCCAGCACGCGCTCGGCGACGTAGCACAGGATCAGCTGCTCGCTGACCGGTGCAATGCGGGCGATCATGACCTCGCGCAGGAAACGCTCGACATGGAACTCCTTGGCGTAACCGTAGCCGCCATGGGTCAGGATCGCGCGCTCGCAGGCGTCGTAGGCGGTGCGGGCGCCGAGATACTTGGCGGCGTTGGCCTCCGCGCCGCAGTCCTTCTTGTTGTCGTACAGCCAGCAGCCCTTGAAGGTGAGCAGGTTCGCCGCTTCGAGCTGCATCCAGCTCTCGGCCAGCGGATGCTGGATCGCCTGGTTCTTGCCGATCGGCCGGCCGAACACGATGCGCTCCTTGGCGTATTGCGTGGCGCGGGCGAGGGCGGCCTTGCCGATGCCGATCGCCTCGGCCGCGATCAGCAGGCGCTCGGGGTTGAGCCCGTGCAGCAGATAGTGGAAGCCCTTGCCTTCCTCGCCGATGCGATCCTCGAGCGGCACCTTCAGCCCGTCGATGAACACCTGGTTGGTGTCGATCGCCTTGCGGCCCATCTTGTCGATCTCGGTGACTTCGATCTTGGAGCGGTCGAAGTCGGTGTAGAAGAGCGAGAGGCCGTCGGTCGGCTTCCTGCACTTGTCCTTCGGCGTCGTGCGGGCGATCAGCAGCATCTTGTCGGCGACCGACGCTGTGGTCGTGAAGGTCTTCTTGCCGTGCACGATGTAGCCGTTGCCGTCGCGCTCGGCCTTGGTGTCGAGCGCCGTGGTGTTGAGACCGGCATCCGGCTCGGTGACGGCGAAGCAGCCCTTGACCTTGCCCGCGATGATGTCGGGCAGGATGCGCTTCTTCTGTTCCTCGGTGCCGAACACCACGATCGGGTTGGGTCCGAACACATTGAGATGGATCGCCGAGGCGCCTTGCAGCGCGGCACCCGATTCCGCCACGGTCTGCATCATGATCGCGGCCTCGGTGATGCCGAGGCCTGCGCCGCCATACTCCTCCGGCATGGCGATGCCGAGCCAGCCGGCGTCCGCCACCGCCCGGTAGAACTCCTCCGGGAAGCCGCCTTCCTTGTCCTTCTTCAGCCAGTACTTGCCGTCGAACGGCGTGCAGAGCTTGGCGACGCTGTCCTTGATCGCGAGCTGGTCCTCGGTGAAGGCGAAATCCATCGTGTTACCTGTTGGCCGCGAGCCAAGACATCATGATGCGGTTGAACTGCTCGGGCCGCTCGACGTTGGGCAGGTGGCGGGCGTTTCCGATCTCCTCGTACTTGCCGCCGGGGATCTTGGAGGCGATGAGCTTGTTGCGCTCGGGCGGCGTGCCCTCGTCGCCGTCGCCGCAGATCACCAGCGTCGGAACCTTGATCGTGGGCAGCCGATCGAGATAGTCGAAGCTCTGGATCGCCGACATGCAGCCGGCCGAGCCGGCGGGCGTGGTGCCGCTGATCGTGTCGCGGACCTCGGTCCAGCGCTGCAGGTTCACCTTCTTGAACTCGGGGGTGAACCAGCGGTCCATCGTGCCGTCGGCCAGCGCAGCGAGTCCCTTGTTGCGGACCGTCGCCTTGCGCTCCTCCCACGTTCCGGCCGAGCCCGGCGGCGTCGAGGGCTGCGTGTCGCACAGGCAGAGCGACGAGAGATAGCCCGGATTCGCGAGCGCGAAGCCCTGGCCGATCATGCCGCCGATGGAAAGGCCGATGTAATGGATCTTCTTGATGCCCAGCACGTCGAGGCTGCCTTTCACGTCGGACGCGAGCTGGTCCATCGTGTAGTCGCCGTCGACCGGCGCGCTGCCGCCATGGCCGCGCATGTCGAGCCGCAGCACGCGATAGCCCGCGCCCAGCAGCGGCACCATCTGCTCGACCCACATGCCTCCGTCGGCGTTCAGCGAATGGGTGAAGCAGACCACCGGCGCGTTCTGCGGGCCCGCGAGGTCGAAATAGACGCGCCGTCCGTTCAATGAAAGCAACATGGTTCTTTCCCCTCACATCGCCGAAATGCCGCCATCGATGACGACCTCGGAGCCGGTCATGAAGCTCGATTCGTCCGAGGCCAGGAACACCAGGGCCCAGCCGACTTCCTCCGGCCGGCCGAGGCGGCCGATCGGGACCTGACGGCCGAGCTTCTGCTGCATCACGTCGTTGCCGAAGCGGTCGCGGTACTTGTCGAGGATCGGCGTGTCGATGAAGGTCGGATGCACCGAGTTGCAGCGGATGTTGTAGCCCGACTTGGCGCAATGCAGCGCCACCGACTTGCTGAGCAATCGCACGCCCGCCTTGGCCGAATTGTAGGCCGCCATGTTGGCGCCGGCGATGATGCCGGAAATCGACGAGATGTTGATGATCGAGCCGCCCAATCGCTGGGTGTGCTTCTTGATCTCGGAAACCCCGTGCTTGCAGCCCATGAACACGCCGTCGAGGTCGATCGCGTGCACGCGGCGCCATTCCTCGAGGGTGATGTCCTCGACCGTCTTGCTGAGGCCAACGCCGGCCGAGTTCAGCAAAACGTGAAGCGCACCGAACTTGTCGATCGTCTCCTGGATAGCGGCCTTCCAGTTGTCCTCGCTGGTGACGTCGAGCTTCACGAAATGGCCCGCCGAGCCCAGCCTGTCGGCCACGGCCTTGCCGCGGTCGGCTGCGATGTCGGCCACCACGACGCTCGCCCCCTCCTGCGCCATCAGGATCGCGGCATTGGCGCCCAGCCCCGAAGCGCCGCCGGTGATCAGGGCGACCTTGCCCTTCAGCCGATCCGTCATCTATTTCCTCCCGTTGTGTTCTCTATATCTCCACTTCTCCGGACGGCGCTAGGCAGCCGGGCCGCGCCGCGATACGCTCGGTCCACGCGGGGCGGTCCGGTGGACAATCCTGCGACGGGGGGTCACAAGTTCTAAGCTCAGTCTTTGTGTCATGGCGGTGACTAAGCTATATGGTCGCCACCAAAATTTCGTGAAGAAACAACCGGAGGAAACAGTGAAAACCAACGGAAATTCGCGGGAGACCTCGCGTCGTCAATTCATCAGCACGGCGGCGATGGGCGCGGGCGCCCTCGCCATGGGCGGCCTGGGCGCACGCGCCTTCATGCCGGGCCCGGCCTGGGCGGCCAACTATCCGCCGATCGGGACCTTCCCGGCCGGCTCGTCGGGCAGCTCGGTGTTCGTCGGCCTCACCATGCCGCGCACCGGCACCTATGCGGTGCAGGGCGAGGATGAGCTGAAGGGCGCCACGCTCGCCATCGAGCACATCAACGCGGGCGATCCGCTGATCAAGGCGATCTCGCCCAAGACCACCAAGGGTCTTCTCGGCAAGGAAGTGAAGTTCGGCGTGGCCGACGACGAGGCCAAGCCCAACGCGGGCGTGCAGAACATTTCCCGCTTCATCAGCGAGAACAAGGCGGTGTTGATGATGGGCGGCACGTCGAGCGCCGTCGCCGTCGCCCTGAACAAGCTCGCCCAGCGCGAGAAGGTGCTGTTCCTGAGTGCCGTTTCGGGCTCCAACGACACGACCGGCAAGGACTGCGTGCGCTACGGCTTCCGCGAGTGCACCTACGGCCAGACCGCCGCGGCGGGCCTCGGCCCGGTGCTGCTGAAGGAATTCGGCAAGGGCAAGAAGGCCGCGTATCTCACGCCCGACTACACCTACGGTCACACCGTGCAGAAGTCGATGTCGGAGTTCCTGAACAAGGAAGGCGGCTGGAGCACCGTCACCAACCAGGTGTGCCCGCTCGGCGCGCCCGACTACAGCTCCTTCCTGCTGAACATCGCCAACTCGGGCGCCGACATCTTCCTCAACATCAACTGGGGCCACGATGCGGTGCTGTCGATCCAGCAGGCCAAGCAGTTCGGTGTGCTCGACAAGCAGAAGCTGGTCGTCCCCTACCAGGTCCCGTTCCTCGCGCGCGAGGTCGGCGGCGACTTGATGGGCGGCGTGCTCGCCTCCACGAGCTACTGGTGGGGCATCGAGGACAAGTTCCCGCTGGCCAAGCAGTTCAACGCCGAGTTCTCCAAGAAGTACGGCTACATGCCGGAATGGGGCGCCCAGTGCTGCTACCTGCAGATCGCCATGTGGGCGAACATGGTGGAGACCGCCGGCACCTTCTATCCGCCGGAAGTCATCAAGGCCTACGAGAAGGGCGCCGAGATGGACTCCATGGTCGGCAAGGTCCACTTCCGGCCCGAGGATCACCAGCTCGTCCGTCCCGTCATCATCGTGCGCGGCAAGAAGAAGGCCGACATGAAGGGCAAGGAGGACTACTGGGACGTCATGGAGATCCTCCCGGGTGCGCCGCTGATGCAGAAGCCGGATGCGTTCGGCTGCAAGCTCGGCGACTACACCTGATCCTCGGCCATTTGTGAAAGTGCTCGAGACGGGAAGCGATCTTGTTCACGTGGGCTAATCTCGTCTCGCAGATGTTCAACGGGCTGGTGCTGGGGGCGCTTCTGGCGCTCATCAGCTCCGGTCTGACCATCATCTACGGTACGCTCGGAGTCCTGAACCTGGCGCACGGCGCCATGTTCATGATGGGCGGATATGCCGGTTTCCTCGCCTTCGAGTACACGCACTCCTACGTGGTTGCGGTCGTCGCCGGCGCGGTCTTCGTCATGATCGTCGGTGTGATCATGGAGCGCGTGATCATCCGGCATTTCTACGGGCGGCCGAACGAGGACCAGCTGCTGGTGACGTTCGGCCTCTCGATCGTCTTCGTCGAACTGGTGCGGCTGGGCTTCGGCAGCCTCTCGCACTCCGTGCCGCCGCCCTCGTGGGCGGGCGGCGTGACGCCGCTCGGCTTCATGCTCTACCCGACCTATCGCCTCGTGGTCGTCGGCATCGTCGCGGTGGCCCTGCTGGTGCTCTACATCATCCTCTATCGCACGCGCATCGGCATGATCGTGCGCGCCGGCATCGAGGATTCGCTGATGGTCGATTCGCTCGGCATCAACGTCTTCCGCGTCTTCATGGTGGTGTTCGGCATCGGCGCGATGGCCGCGGGCTTCGCGGGCATCGTGAACGCGCCGGTCGTGTCGCTGACGCCCGAGGTCGGCGAGATGATCCTGGTCCAGACCTTCGTCGTCGTGGTGATCGGCGGCGTCGGCTCCTTTCCGGGCGCCATCCTGGGCGGCCTGATCGCGGGCCAGATCCTCAGCATCACCTCGATGATCAATCCAGGATACGCCTACGTCATGCTGTTCGCGGCGATGACGATCGTGCTTCTGGTGCGGCCGCGCGGCCTGATGGGCCTGCGGAGCCGCGATTGAGCCCGAACGCATCCCGTAATCGCCGCCCTTTCTTGGTCGAAGGCCTCACGGCCCTCGGCCTGATCGTGGCGCCCTACGTGCTGCCGCCGCTGGGCTTCGCGCCCAACACGGTGAACCAGATCGTGGTCTGGGGCCTGTTCGGCATCGGCTTCGACATCCTGTTCGGCTTCACCGGGCTGCTGTCGTTCGGCCAGTCGGCGTTCTACGGGACCGGCGGCTTCGTGGCGGCCTATCTGCTCACGCAGGACATCATCCAGAGCGTGCCGCTCGCGCTGGTGATCGGCACGCTGGCCGCGATGATCGTGGGCGTACTGGTCGGCATGCTGGCGCTGCGCCGCACCGGGATCTACTTCGCGATGATCACGGTCGCCATCGCGGAGATGTTCTATTTCCTCGAGAACTCGCCGCTCTCCGAATGGACCGGCGGCGAGAACGGCATTCCGGGCGTGCCGACCCCGAAGTTCGATTTTCTCGGCATCTCCTGGCATGTCGGCACCGGCTGGTCGATGTACCAGTTCCTGGCCGCCTGCTACTTCATCGGCATCGTCGTGGCGCTGCGCATCGTGCGCTCGCCGGTCGGCGCGATCCTGAGCGCGATCCGCGACAACCCGCTGCGTGCCGAGGCGCTCGGCCATTCGGTCGGCGCCTACAAGCTCACCGCGTTCGTCATCGCCGCGGCCTATGCCGGCATCGCGGGTGGCCTGCTGGGCGTCCTGCAGGGCTTCATGCCGCCCGACGCCTTCTCCTTCGACACGTCCGGCCAGCTCGTGATGCAGACCGCGATCGGCGGCGTCGGCACGCTGTTCGGCCCGCTGCTCGGCGCCACGGTGTGGCTCTTCCTGCGGGACTTCCTGCAAAGCGACTTCATGCAGAGCACGCTGCATATCGGCAGCGCCTGGAAGCTGGTGCTGGGCCTGGTCTTCGTGCTGCTGGTCTTCTTCCTGCGGCGCGGCCTGATCGGCGGCATCAAGGACCTCTACATGCTCGCCTTCCACCGCGCCGAGGCCGAAGCCGAGGCCGCGGAAGCGCCTGAGGAGGCGCCGGTCGCGATCGAGACCGATGCGCAGTCGATGCCCGCGCGCCACCGCGAGGGCGACGTCGAGGCCGGCGTCATCCTGAAGGCCAAGGGCCTCAGCAAGCGCTACGGCGGCCTGCTCGCCAACAGCGACATCGACTTCACCGTCCGGGCGGGCGAGCTGCGCGGCGTCATCGGTCCCAACGGCGCGGGCAAGAGCACCTTCTTCAAGATGCTGACCTGCGAGGTGCCGCCGAGCTCGGGCACCATCGAGTTCGAGGGCCTGGACATCACCGGCAAGGGCGTGGCCGAGGTCTGCCAGCTCGGCCTCACCAAGAGCTACCAGGTGAACCAGCTCTTCACGCACCTGACAGTGCGCCAGAACCTGACCATCGCGGCGCTGGCCGACATCCGTGGCCGCTTCAAGCTCGACCTCTTCGCCAACCTGATGAAGATCAAGGGCCTGCAGGAGCGGGTCGAGCACACGCTCGAGCTGGTGAGCCTCGCCGCCCGCGCCGACACCACGGTCTCGGCATTGGCCTATGGCGAGAAGCGCCGGCTCGAGATCGGTCTCGCGCTCGCCACCTCGCCCAGCCTGTTGCTGCTCGACGAGCCGCTCGCCGGCATGAGCCCGCGCGAGCGTGTGGCGACGGTGAAGCTGCTGAAGTCGATCGCCAAGGGTCGCACCATGGTGGTGATCGACCATGACATCGACTCGCTGTTCGAGCTGGTCGAGAGGATCACCGTGCTGCAGGAAGGCCGTGTGCTGACCGAAGGCACGCCCGACCAGATCAAGGCCGATCCGGCCGTCCGCGAGGCCTATCTCGGCGGAGTGCACGAATGAGCCTGCTCGAAGTCGACGGCCTCAATTCCTACTACGGCGATTCGCACATCCTGTTCGATGTCGGCCTCCGCGTCGAAGCCAACGAGGTCGTGGCCCTGCTCGGCCGCAACGGCGCGGGCAAGAGCACGACGCTCAAGAGCCTGATGGGCGTCGTGACGCCGCGCACCGGCAAGGTCGTGTTCGACGGCAGGAACGTCGCCGGCCAGAAGAGCCATGCCATCGCCCAGGCCGGTATGCAGCTGGTCCACGAGGACCGCCGCATCTTCGGCGCCCTGAACGTCGAGGAGAACCTGGTCCTGGCGGGCCTGACGGCGCCCAAGCGCTGGCCGCTCGAGCGCATCTACGAGATGTTCCCGCGACTGAAGGAGCGCCGCACCAGCCGCGGCACCGACCTGTCGGGCGGCGAGCAGCAGATGCTGGCGATCGGCCGCGCGCTGATCCGCGATCCCAAGCTCATCCTGCTCGACGAGCCGTTCGAGGGCCTCGCCCCGGTGATCGTGCAGGACCTGCTCGCGACCTGCCGCCACCTCGCCGAGGCCGGCCAGACGATCGTGGTGGTGGAGCAGAACATCTCGGCCGCGCTGACGCTCGCCGACCGGGTCTACATCATCAACAACGGCCACATCGTCGAGTCGCTCAGCAAGCAGGCGCTGAAGGAACAGCCCGAGATCCTGCACCGCCATCTCGGCGTCTGAAGTCTCTCACCACAAGAGCCAGGCGAGGCTCGTTCCTCCGACGACGAGCACGACAAGCGTCGTGAGCACGATGCCGATGCGCGCCGGCCGGTAGGTATCGTCGTCGATCGTGCGCGCAACATGGATGTAATGCCACGTGCCGCCCAGCATGATCATCAGGCCGAGGGCGACCAGGCCGGCGCCGAGCTCCTCGGCGTGCGCGTTTACCGTGTGCCCGCCAGGCACGATCTTGCTGAACTCGACCAGAAACAGGCTGAACCGGTTGATGCCGACGCCGAAGGTCATCACCGCGATGGAGGTGCGGATCCAGGCCAGCATCGTGCGCTCGTTGGCGAGATGCTCGGAGACGTGATGCAGCTTCTTCTGCTGTTCCTTGATCTCGTGGACGTCGGTCGTGCTCACGGCATCCTCCACTGTTGGGGAGGAGCGAGCTTCATGCCGCCCTAGGGCCGGCGCAACGGCGCGGCAAGGTAAAGGCCGAACTCCTTCGGGAAGTCGACCGAGACGCGGGCATGCACGCGGCCCTGGCGGTCGAGCAGCTCGACCTTGTCCTCGAGCGGGATGATCGGCCCGTGCCAGGTGCCGGGATGGACGTAGAGGCCGCAGCTTCCGTCGCAGACGAAGGTCGTGAACTTCTCCGGCGTCACATCGTCGCCCGGCGGCGCCAGCGGCACGGCGAAGGGCTGGCCTTGCACCGGGAAGAAGAGCTGGCCGCCATCGGGATGGTAGTTGGCGCGCCACAGATAGGCGTGCGTGCGTGCACCGGGCGGCCCGTCGGCGCGCGCCGTCTCCGGGAACCGGCTCCAGCCGAAGAGATAGCGGTCGTTGACGGCTTCGTTGCGGGCATAGAGCGTGTCGCCGCTCCACCAGGACTCGAACGTGCCCTCGGTGACGCCGCCCTGGTCGCCGGTGTTCTTGTCGATCGGCCGCGTGCCGGTCGCCGGCCACGGCACGATCTCGATGGGAAAGGCGCGGGGATCGCCGCGCACGATGCGGCCATAGGCCTTGACGCTCTGGTCGGTGGCCGCGACGAGCGGCGTCTCGTGCACGCGGGCGACGCCGGTGCTCGGGCGGTAGGAGAGTTCGTCGGGATTGAAGCTGTCCATGCGATC
>DATJWN010000266.1:0-11599 GCA_035501235.1 Reyranella sp. | reverse complement strand
AACCTGCACACGGTGAAGGACCTCAAGGGCAAGACGATCACCGTGCTGGCCTACCAGGACACGACCTACTTCGCGCTGCTCGGCATGCTCGCCAGCCAGGGCATGACCAAGGACGATGTGAACGCGCAGGCAGCGGGCCCGGTCAACGTGTGGAAACTGTTCCTCGCCGGCCAGTCCGACGCCTTCGCCTCGACGCCCGACTGGACCGCGCTGGTGCTGGACGCGAAGAAGAACATTGAGATCATCCCGTCGGACTCGCTGTTCAAGAGCATGGCGCAGGCGATCATCGTCTCCGACGAGACGATCCAGAAGAACCCGCAGCTGGTGCAGAAGATCGTCACCGCCACGCTCAAGGGCATGAAGGACATCATGGCCGATCCGGCCGCGGCCGCCGCCGACTTCGTCAAGGCGACGCCCGAGCTCGCCGGCAAGGAGGCGTTCGTGACCCTCTCCTTCCAGCTCTACAACAAGTATGTCTATGGCGGCCAGAAGGTGCTGGGCGAGATGGACGAGGCGCGGCTCTCGGCGCTGCAGGACTTCTACGTCAAGGAAGGGCTGGTGAAGGCCAAGACGCCGGTCAAGGACCTCTACACCAACCAGTTCGTCAAATGAGCCGTACGGCCGCCGCCATGCTGCAGCCCGGCGTGCGCCAGATGATGGCGGGCAGCGCCCTGCTGTTCGTCGTCTTCCTGGCGGCCTGGCAGTGGGGGCCGGCGGCACTCGGCATTCCGCAGTTCATCATCCCGTCGGCGTCCGAGGTCTGGCACGAGTTCGTGCGCATGCTGGCGCATGACAAGCTGCTCTATCACACGGCCATCACGGCGATGCAGGTGGGTGTCGGCTTCCTGTTGGGCGTGCTGCTGGGCATCCTGTGCGGCTTCGCTTTAGGCATGTCGCCGGCGGCCGAGTTCGTGCTGTCGCCTTACATCCTGGCGCTGCAGATCGCGCCCAAGGTCGCCTTCGCGCCGCTGTTCATCATCTGGTTCGGCTACACGGTCTATCCGAAGATCCTGGTCTGCATCCTGATCGTCTTCTTTCCGGTGATGATCAACGTGCTGGGTGCGGTGCGCGCGCTCGACCCCGACATCGTGCGGCTGGCCCGGTCCTTCACGGCCAACCGCTTCCAGGTCTTCTGGAAGGTCGAATTCCCCGCCGCCATGCCGCCGCTCTTCGCGGGCTTGCGCATTGCCGCCACCCTGGCGGTGATCGGCGTGCTGGTGGGCGAGCTCGTGGGCGGCAATACGGGCCTCGGCTATCTGCTCACCTTTGCCGAAGGCTCGGGCGAAACGGGCAAGGTCTTCGTCACCATCATCCTGCTGACCCTGATCGGCATCCTGCTCTACGGCCTCGTCGTGCTGGTCGAGAAGCGCGTGCTACACTATCTGCCGGCGCGGGCGAGGCTCAATCAATGAGTCTCGCCGGCCGCACGATCCTGATCACCGGCGCAGGCCGTGGCCTCGGCCGCGCCTTCGCCGAGGCCTGCGTCGCGGCCGGCGCCGAGCGGATCGTCGTGGCCGATGTGCGCGCCGACTTGGGGGAAGCGACGGCCAAGGCGCTGGGTGCGAAGGCGGTGTTCCTGCCGGTCGATCTCGCCGATCCACAATCGATCCAGACCTTCGCCGACACGATCGCCCGGCGTTACGGGCGGCTCGACGGGCTGGTGAACAACGGCGCGATCGCCACCGGCATCGGCGGCAAGACCTTCGAGGAAATCGACATCGAGACCTGGGACAAGGTGATGACGGTCAATGTCCGCGGCACCTGGCTCATGATCAAGGCGATGGCGCCGCTGCTGCGCAAGTCGGCGCTCGGCGGCCGCATCGTCAATGTCGCGTCGGACACGGCGCTGTGGGGCGCGCCGCGGCTCCTGCACTACGTTGCGAGCAAGGGCGCGGTGATCTCCATGACCCGCTCGCTCGCCCGCGAGCTCGGGCCGGACAACATCGCCGTCAATGCCATCGCGCCCGGCCTGGTCGCGGTCGAGGCGACCGAGTACGTGCCTCAGGAGCGCAAGGACCTCTACGTCAACGGCCGCGCCTTGCAGCGCATCCAGACTCCGGACGATGTCACCGGCGCTGTCGTGTTCCTGCTGGGCCAGGGCGCGGGCTTCGTCACCGGGCAGCTCCTGCCGGTCAACGGCGGCTTCGTGCTGAACTGACCATGTCCGACGCCTCCCTCCCTCCCTCGAACAAGTACCTGGTCCCGGCGCTCGTCCAGGGCCTCGGCATCCTGTCGCTGTTCGGCGGCGAGGCGCGCAGCCTCACCGCACCCGAGATCGCCCGCCGCCTGTCGCTGCCGCGCACCAAGGTGTTTCGCCTGCTGCAGACACTGCAGTCGCTCGACTATCTGCGCAGCAGCGAGGACAAGCGTCAGTTCACGCTCGGACCGGCCCTGCTGCGCGGCGGTTTCGCCTATCTCGCCTCGCTCGACCTGGTCGAGATGGCGCAGCCGATCCTGCAGCGCCTGCGCGACGAGACCGGTCTTTCGGCCCACATGGTGATCCGCGACGGCCGCGAGATCGTCTATGTGGCGCGCTTTCCGGGGCGCAGCACGCTGGCGGGCGGCGTCAATATCGGCACGCGCTTTCCCGTGCATGCGACCATCATGGGCCGCATGACGATCGTCGATCTCGACGACAAGCAGCTCGGCCAGCTCTTCCGTGGCTACACGATGGAGCGCTTCACGCGCCAGACGCCGACCAGCGTGAAGGCGCTCAAGGCGCTGCTCGAGCAGGACCGCAAGCGCGGCTATGCCGTCAGCCAGGCCTTTTTCGAGGATGGCGTCAGCGCCATTGCCGCTCCCGTGCGCGACGGCGACAGCATCGTGGCCGCGATCAACGTCACCGCCGTCAACGCCCATATCGACGAGCAGACCATGCATGGCGAGCTCAAGGATGCCGTTCTGGACGCCGCCAGCGAGATCGCCCGCTGGCTGGCGCGCAGGAATTGATCGAACGTCTCTCTAGCAGGAGGAAGTCACATGCCTGATACCAACATGCCGAACTCGCTCGCCGCCCAGATGAAGGCCCATATCGGCCTGTTCACCGAGAAGAGCTTCGACTGGGACGCTTTCCCGATGAGCCGGGGTTTCCCCGATCTGCTGCGCGCCCAGATGCGCTATGTCGGCGCCGGCGGCTCGCCCAAGGTCAACGATCCCACCACCTTGAAGGCCGACCACTTCACCTTCAGCCTGGTCAACAAGCCGGTCGGCAAGTTCGCCGCCAGCCATGCGCACGAGGTCGTCGAGCACTTCATGGTGCTGGAAGGCGTGCTGACGATCGGCACGGTGTGGGACGAAGACGTCATCGAGGTGAAGCTGGGACCCAAGGACCTGCTGCTCAACATGAGCGGCTATCCGCACGGCTTCCGCAACGACGGCGTCGAGCCGGTGACGATGCAGATCACCGTCGGCAGCGGCAAGCCCGAGAAGCCGGTCTATGTCTGCCACCCCAAGGACAAGGACCTCGAACTGTCGCGCCGCTTCGGCGCGCCGACCGCCGACAAGATCCATCTGCTGGCGCCGGAAAGCGCCGATTCGCGCCACCAGGAGCTCGCCAAGCATGTCGTGCGCTATCGCGATCGCAAGCCGCAATGGGAGAAGGCGGGCTTCGCGCGCCTTCCCTATGTCGGCGAGGGCGGCGCGCCGCCGAGCACCTACTGCATGGATCTCATCCACCTGCCGCGCGGGGCCGCGATCAAGCCCTACACGCGCGAGGTCGAGGACGTCTTCTTCGTGCTCGAAGGTACGCTGGTCGTCGGCTGGGAGGAGGACGGCGAGATCGTCGAGCGGCGTCTGGGCGAACGCGACCTGATCTTCAATCCGGCGGGCCGCGCGCACTATTTCCGCAACGATGGCGTCACCGACACGCAGTTCAGCATGGTGATCGGCTCGCCGAAGCCCGCGCCCGTGACCTTCGTCGCGGCGTGACGATCTCCTATCTAGAAAAGGGCCAGGGCACCCCCCTGGTCCTTTTGCATGGCATCGGCTCGGCGGCGCGTTCCTTTGCCGCCCAGCTCGATGCCTTGTCGTCGCGCTGGCGGGTCGTGGCGTGGGATGCGCCGGGTTACGGCCAGTCGGACGCGTTGCCGATGGCGCATCCCACGGCGGCCGACTATGCGAACGCGCTGGAAGGCTTCCTGACTGAGCGCGGCATCGGCGACTTCCACCTGCTCGGTCATTCGCTGGGCTGCCTGATGTCGGCTTCGTTCGCCGCGCGCCATCCCGGGCGCGTGCTGTCGCTCACGCTGTGCAGCATCGCCGGCGGACACGCGACTCTGCCGGCCGCCGATCGCCAGAAGATGCTCGACCAGCGCCTGCGGGACGTCGCCGACCTCGGCCCGCGCGGCATGGCCGAGAAGCGCGCGCCGCGCCTGCTGGGCCCGGCCGCGCCCAAGGAGGCGCTCGGTAAACTGGTCGATACGATGGGCTCAGTGCGGCCCGACGGCTACGCCCAGGCCGCGCGCATGCTCTCGACGGGCGACGTTGCCGCCGACATCGCCAAGCTGCCCGCCGATGTGCCGGGTCAGGTGATCTTCGGCGACGGCGACGTCATCACACCGCCCGCGCGCATTCGCGAGATCGCGGCCAAGTGGCCGGGCGCGGCGGTGCATGTGATTCCCGGCGCGGGCCACGCGCTTTATCTCGAGCAGCCCGAGACCTTCAACGCGATCGTGACTGATTTTCTCAAGCGTACAGGTAAGTAATATGAAACGCCGTTCCGTCCTCGGCCTGTTGGCCGCCACGCCGTTCGCGGCCATTCACCGCGCGAGCGCTGAGGATGCGTATCCGTCCAAGCCAGTCCACATCATCGTCTCGGTATCGGCCGGCGGCTCGATTGACACGATCGCGCGCGCGTACGGCGAGGGCCTGTCGCAGGCGCTGGGTCAGCCCTTCGTGATCGAGAACAAGCCGGGTGCCAACGGCAACATCGCGGCCGCGGCCGTCGCTCATGCCGCGCCGGACGGCTACACCCTGTTCGCGACCGGCGGCAGCACGCTCAATCTCAACCCGTTCCTCTACAAGTCGCTGCCCTTCGATCCGGTGAAGAGCTTCACGCCCGTGGCGCTGACGGCGCGCACCAATTTCATCCTGGTCGTGCATCCCAAGCTCGGCGTCGACACGGTCGAGGCCTTCATCGCGCTCGCCAAGTCCAAGCCCAAGACCCTGAACTACGGCTCGGCCGGCAGCGGCAGCCTGATCCAGATCGCGTCGGAGCTGTTCAACACGACGGTCGGCATCGAGACCAACCACGTGCCCTACAAGGGCCTGGCGCCGGCGGTGAACGACCTGCTGGCGGGACAGATCGACTACATGTTCGATTCGGCCACGACCATGGCGCATATCCAGGCGGGACGCCTGAAGGCACTGGCGGTGATCGGTCCCAACCGGCTGCCGGCGCTGCCCGAGATCAAGACCTTGGCCGAGCACGGCATCATGGGCGTCGAGGCGGCGTCGGGCTGGCACGGGCTGTTCGCGCCGGCAGGCACGCCTGCGGCGGTGATTGCCAAGCTGAACTCGACGTTGGTGCCGATCTTGGCGGCGCCCGCGATGCACGAACGAGTCATCGCGTTGGGCGCGGAGCCGGCTTCGAGCACACCCGAGCAGCTCGGCAAGATCCTGGCCAACGACCTCGTGCGCCTGGAGCCGATCGTCAAACGGACGGGCGCCAGCCTCGACTAGGGGCCTTTTCGTATTTTGCGGGTTCTCAACCACTTGGCCGAGAGGGTGGGTGAGACATGAGACTCGGGGGCTGAAAGCCCGATGCCATCGGCCTCGGACCGGCCTCGGATCTCCCGAGACTCACGCTCGGCGCGTCAGCTGCCTCAAAATTCGAGCAGGTTGTCGCGCAGATGCTTGTGGGCGTAGGCCTTGCGGGTGAGGCCGCGCCGCTGCAGCTCTGGAACGAGGCCCTCGCACACTTCCATGATGTAGCGGCGGTCGAAGTGGGCATTGAACAGCAGGAAGCCGTCGCCGCCCACCTCCTGCATGATCTCCGCCATCAGGCCGGCGACATGGTCGGCCGTGCCCACCATATCGATGCCCTGCCGGCTGTTGATGCCCGAGGCGAGCGACCGTGGCGTCTTGCCGATCCACTTGGCGAGCGAGGATTGGTGACCGTTGGTCGTGAGGTGCGCGGGCAGCGGCTCGTCGGGATCGAATTGCGAGAAGTCGATGTTGGTGAGCCGCGACATGCCCGAGAGCTGCAGGTCGAGGTGCTTGCCGAAATCCTCCTGCTCCAGGCGCCGCCGCTCGCGTGCGGCCTCCATCGTGGTGTCGATGATCGGGTAGGCCAGGAACAACACCTTGACGCTGTCCGGATCGCGCCCGTACGAGGCCGCCTGCCGGCGCACGTCCTCGCGGAAGCTCTTCATGCCCTCGACGCTCACCGCGTTGGTGATGATGGTGTCCGCCCATTTCGATGCGAAGGCCTGGCCGCGCGACGAACCGCCGGCCTGGCAGATCGGCACGCGGCCCTGCGGCGAGCGCGGCGCATTGATGGGCCCCCGCACCTTGAAGTACTTGCCCTCGTGGTTGATCGGATGGACCTTCTTTCCGTCCGCGAACATCGGCGTCTCGCGATCGAGCACGACGGCATCCGGCTCCCACGCTTCCCACAGCCGGGTCACGATGTCGGCGAACTCGTCGGCGACGTCGTAGCGCTCGTCGTGCGGCTTCTGGCCGACATGTCCGTAATTCTCGGCGGCGCCGTCGTTGCTGCTGGTCACGCAGTTCCAGCCGATCCGGCCCTCGGTGACGTGGTCGAGCGAATTGACCAGTCGCGCCAGCAGATAGGGCGGGTACTCGGATGTCGAGAGCGTCGGCACCAGGCCGAGATGCTTCGTCGCCATGGCGAGATGCGGCACCAGCACGGCGGGATCGAGCTTGGGCGTGCTCGCCGCGTACTTCAGGTAGACGTCGTGCGTGCCCTTGTAGGTGTAGGGCACCATCGAGGAGTCCTCGATGATCATGTAGTCGAAACAGGCGCGCTCCAGTCCCTTGGCGAGATCGACGAAGATGTCGGGCATCATCCAGCGCGAGAGGTCGCTGCCCGGCCAGCGCGAGCGCCAGCTCTTGGGGCCGTAGCCCTGGCTCAGGAACCAGGCGAGATGGAAAGGTTCCTGCGCCATGGCCGCCTCAGAACTCGAGCAGGTTGTCGCGCAGGTGCTTGTGGGCGTAGGCCTTGCGGGTGAGGCCGCGCCGCTGCAGCTCGGGCACGAGGCCGTCGCAGACTTCCATGACGTATCGACGGTCGAAGTAGCTGTTGAAGATCAGGAAGCCGTCGCCGCCCACCTCCTCCATGATGTCCTGCATGAGGCCGGCGACCCAGTCCGGTGTGCCGATGAACTCGACGCCGTCCTTGCGCGCATAGGAGCGGACCAGGTCGCGCGGCGACTTGCCGATCCACTTGGCGAGCGCGGACTGATGGCCGTTTGTCGTGAGATGGGCAGGCAGGGGCTGGTCGAGGTCGAACTGCGCGAAGTTGATGCCGGTCAGCCGAGACATGTTCGCGAGCAGCATGTCGGTGTTCTGCTCCGCCTGGTCGGCTTCCATCTTCGCGCGATCGCGCGCGGCCTCCATGGTGGTGTCGATGATGGGATGGGCGAGGAACAGCACCTTGATGTCGTCGGGATTGCGGCCGAGCTCCCTGGCGCGCGTGCGGATCTTCTGGCGATAGGCCTTCATCGAGGCCGGGCTGCCGCCGCCCTCGGTGATGATGGTGTCGGCCCAGCGCGAGGCGAACTCCAGGCCGCGCGGGCTGCCGCCGGCCTGGCAGATCGGCACGCGGCCCTGCGGCGAGCGTGGCGCGTTGATGGGCCCGCGCACCTTGAAGTACTTGCCCTCGTGGTTGATGGGATGGACCTTCCGGCCGTCGGCGAACATCGGCGTTTCGCGGTCGAGCACGACCGCATCGGGCTCCCAGGCCTCCCAGAGCCGCGTCACGACATCGGCGAACTCGTCGGCGACGTCGTAGCGTTCGTCGTGCGGCCGATGCTTGTCGTGGCCGTAGTTCTGAGCGGCGCCGTCGTTGCTGCCGGTGACGCAGTTCCAGCCGACGCGGCCTTCGGTCGTGTGGTCGAGCGAATTCACCAGGCGCGCCAGCAGGTAAGGCGGATATTCGCTGACGGACAATGTCGGCACGAGGCCCAGGGTCTTGGTCGCCGTGGCGAGGTAGGGCACCAGCACGGCCGGGTCGAGCTTGGGCGTGCTGGCGGCATATTGGAGATAGGTGTCGTGGCTGCCCTTGTAGGTGTAGGGGATGTTCGAGGAATCCTCGATGATCATGTAGTCGAAGCAGGCGCGCTCCATGCCCTGCGCCAGGTCGACGAAGATGTCGGGCATCATCCAGCGCGAGAGATCGGCGCCGGGGAAGTCCGACCGCCAGCTCTTGGGGCCGTAGCCCTGGCTCAGGAACCAGGCGAGATGGAACGGCTTGGGCATGCGCTGGGGCTCCCGGATCAGCGGTTTGCGAGGGTGGCCACGAACTGATCCTGCGTCATGGCGAGATCAGGTCGGTGGCCGCGCTCGCGGTAGAAGACTTCGTAGAGCTTGAATTCCTCGAGCACGCGGCGCAATTCGGCGACGGCCTCGGGATGGAGATCGACCCGCACGTCGACATCGAAATGGTCGGGTTCCGAGGCGACGAAGATCGCCGCCGATCGCTCCGGCAGGTGACCGTCCTGGCCGACCTGGCCGCCCGCGTCACGGCCGCCTTCGAGCGCGGCCATCAAACGGAATTCCAGATCGTCGCCGGGCCGCGCAAGGAAGCCTTTCACGATGCCCTCTAGGACATGCGGACCGGCCAGCACGTTGCCGAAGGCCGCAAATCCGTCGCCGACCTGGTGACCCGACCAGGGGCGCGTGCCCGAGCCGGTATGGGCACAGGCATTGCCTTCGCGATCCATGATGGCGATCTGGCGGAATTCATGGTCGGGATCGTTCTCTGCCAGCCGTTTCATCACGGCGGCCGGGCTGAGACCCGCCTCCAGCATGTGCAGCGCCAGGAGGTCGTTGCCGCGATTGACGTAGGCCTGCGTCTTGCAGATGCCGATGCCGTGGCGGATGCCCTCGCAGCGGCCGCCCGCGGCGATGGAGAAGGTCGTGATGCCGAGGCCCAATCGGCGCGTCCTCGGGCAACGGGCGATGATCGAGAAGGTCATGTCGCTTTACTCCGCCGCCTTCAGGGTCGCCATGAAGGCCTCCTGCCCAAGAGCGCCGCGCGGATGCTCGCCGCGGTGCCGGTAGTAGGCTTCGTACTTCTTGTACTCGGCCCAGACGGCGCGCAGCTCCTCGACGGCGGTCTCGTGCAGGTCCACGCGCAGGTCGATGTCGGGATAGGGATCGCGCGAATAGACCAGCAGGGCCGCCGAACGCTCGGCCTTGTGCCGGTCGACCGTGCCCTGGCCGCCGGCATCGCGGCCATATTCAAGACCCATCAGCAGGCGGTGTTCGAGATCGGCATCGCGCTCGGCGAGGAAGCCCTTGGCGATCGCCTCGACGACGTGTCTGCCGACGAGGCCGTTGCCGGTGGCGATGTAATTCTCGCCCACGACCTCGCCGCACCAGCCGCGCACGCCCGGCCCCGTATAGGCCGCCGCGGCGCCAGTGCGGTCGATCACGCCGATCTGCCGGTAGGTGTAGTAGGCGTCGTTGCTCTTGAGATGCTCCAGCGTCGCCCGGGCGCCGAAGCCCTGGTCGAGCAGGCGCAGCGCGATCTGGTTGTTGTTCTCGTTGGCGAAGGCCTGGCTCACCGTCACGCCGACCATCGCCTTGGCGCTGTGGGCGTAGCGGCCGACGGTGATCGAGAAGGTGGCGATGCCGATGCCGAGGCGGCCCGTGCGCGCGCAGCGGCCGAGGATCGTGTAGGTCATGCGCGCGCCCTCCGCCGGGCATCGAGCTCCTTGACGAAGACGTCCTGTGGGATCGCCTTGGCGGGATCGGTGTCGCGGCCGCGATAGAACTCCTCGTAGAGCTTGAATTCCTCGAGGACGCGCCGCAGCTCGGCCACGGCCGTCGGATGAACGTCGACGCGCACGTCGACATCGGGATAGTCCCGCCGATCGACGACCTTGATCGCCGCCGATCGCTCGGGCCGATGTGCGTCGGGCGTGCCCTGGCCGCCGGCGTCGCGACCGCCTTCGATCGCCCGCATCAGACGATATTCCAGCGCATCGCCGGGATTCTCCAGGAATCCCGCGATCATCCCGTCGAGCACCTGCGGGCCCACCAGGCCGTTGCCGAAGGCGACGCAGTCCGTGCCTTCCTTGTGGCCGGCCCAGCCGCGGCAACCGGGGCCGGTATGGGCGGCGATGCGGCCGTCGCGATCCATGATGCCGATCTGGCGGTAGCTGTGCTCGGTGTCGTTGGCCGCGAACATCTCCATGACGCGCTTGGGCAGATGGCCCTGGGCGAGCAGCTTGATGCCCAGCGGATCGTTGGTGCGGTTGGGGAAGGCCTGCGTCTTGCAGACCCCTATGTTGGCCACGACGCCCTCGCAGCGGCCGCCGACGGCGAGCGAGAACGTCGTGATGCCGAGGCCGAGGCGGCCGGTGCGCGTGCAGCGCCCGATCAGGGAGAAGGTCATTGCGCGGCCTCCTGCTGCTGCTTCTTGTCGAGCTCGGCGACGAACTGGTATTGCGGGATCGCGTCCTTCGGGTTCTTGCCGCGCTCCTTGTAGTAGCCGCGATACTGGTCGTACTCCTCGAAGGCGCGGCGCAGCTCCTCGATGGCCGTGTCGTGCAGGTCGACGCGCAGGTCGATCTCGGCATGATCGTAGTCGCCATAGACCATCAGCGCCGCCGAGCGCTCGGGCAGGTGACCGTCGACGCCGGACTGGCCGCCGGCATCGCGGCCCGCTTCGATCGCCGCCAGCAGGCGCCGCTCGAAGGCCAGGGCCGCCGAGGCTTCATAGGCCTTGGCCATGGCCGTGACGGTCTTTTCGCCGGCGAGCACATTGCCCATGGCGACATAGCCGTCGCCGACGTGATGGCCGGCCCAGCCGCGATTCTTCGCGCCGCTCGAAGCCGCGACCCGGCCATTGCGGTCGATCACCGCGATCTGCCGATACTCGTGGTTGGGATCGTTGGCCTTGAGATCGTCGAGCACGCGCTGCGACGTGTAGCCCTGTGCGAGCAGCCGCAGGCCGAGCGTGTTGTTGCCCTGGTTGACGAAGGCCTGGCTCATCGTCGCGCCGACATTGCCGCGCAACCCATTGCAGTAGAGGCCGACGCAGATCGAATAGGTGGCGATGCCGATGCCGACCTGGCCGGTCTTGGGACATCTGGCGAGCAGGGTGAATGTCATTGAGCTTCTCCCGTTTACGTTTCCTTGAGTCGGATGCATTTCGCCCAGTGCGCGGGGCCGAGCGGATATTGCGGCGGATCGATCGAGGCACAGTCCTCGACGGCCACCGGGCAGCGCGTCCGGAAGCGGCAGCCCGAAGGCGGGTTCGCCGGGTTGGGCAGATCGCCCTTCAGGATGATGCGTTGGCGTTGCGCTTCGATGTCTGGGTCGGGGACCGGCACGGCCGACATCAGCGAGCGCGTATAGGGATGGGCGGGGGAGGCGTAGATCTCTTCCTTGCCCGCCATCTCCACGATCT
>DATJWN010000265.1:0-12400 GCA_035501235.1 Reyranella sp. | reverse complement strand
CAAATTTATGTAACGGATGGGGCATGGCCCGCCCCTTGCGCCAGCGTCTCGCGATCCTGTTCGACGACGACGTCTACCATCTCCGCAGCACGCAGGTCTTCCATGCCGTGCTCGCCGGCTTGATCGTGGTCAACGTGCTGGCAGTGATCCTGGAGACGGTCGAGCCGCTGCGCCGCCACTACGAGGCCGTGTTCCTCGCCATCGAGCACGTGGCGACCGGCTTCTTCGCCGCCGAGTACGTGACGCGCCTGTGGACCGCGCCCGATCTGCACGACAAGCGCTTCGCCCATCCGCTGTGGGGCCGCCTGCGCTATGCCAGTACCTTCTTCGCCATCGTCGACCTTGTTGCCGTGCTGCCCGCGATCCTGGGCGTGCTGGGCGCGGGCGATCTTCTGGTGCTGCGCCTGCTGAGACTGCTGCGCATGCTGAAGCTCACGCGCCATTCGACGGTTTTCAACCTGATCTGGACCGTGCTGCGCGAGGAGGCGCACACGACCGGCGCACTGATCTTCATCCTCGGCCTCACCGTCACGACCTCGGGCTCGATCATGTACGTGATCGAGGGCGAGCAGGAGAAGACGCTGTTCAACTCCATCCCCGCCGCCATGTGGTGGGCGATCGAGACGCTCACCACCGTCGGCTACGGCGACATGATCCCCGAGACGCCGGCCGGACGGATCGTGGGCGCCGTCGTCATCGTGATCGGCATCGTGACCCTTGCCCTCTTCTCCGGACTGATCACGGTGAGCTTCATCGACCAGCTCCGGATCAAGCGCGAGAAGGCCGAGCGCTTCCACGAGCGCACGCATCACAAGTGCCCCCACTGCGGACACGTGCTCGATCCACACCACTGAGCTCAGCGTCCTTTACAGCCGCCGGGCCGGGGGCTACGAGAGCCCAAGGCCGATGACCAACGACACCCCGGAACCGCTGGACGCCGAGGCGATCAAGGCCAAGCTGGAGGCGTTGAAAAGCGAGCACCGCGACCTCGACGAGGTGATCGACCGCCTGATCGAGCGGGCGCCGTTCGACCAGCTCCAGCTCCAGCGCCTGAAAAAGCGCAAGCTGGGGCTCAAGGACCAGATCATGAGGCTGGAAAGCCAGCTCATCCCCGATATCATCGCCTGAGAGATCGATGGCCAAAGCAACGAAGCGTGCCCCCCTGGTCGGCCTGATCATGGGCAGCCAGTCCGACTGGGCGACCATGCGGCACACCGCCGAGACCCTGGAGGCGCTGGGCGTGCCCTACGAGGCCCGGATCGTGTCGGCCCATCGCACGCCCAAGCGGCTCGTTGCCTATGCCTCGGGCGCCCAGAAGCGCGGGCTGAAGGTGATCGTGGCGGGTGCGGGAGGCGCTGCCCACCTGCCGGGCATGACCGCCTCCATGACGCCGCTTCCGGTGCTGGGCGTGCCGGTGGAAAGTGCCGCGCTGAAGGGCATGGACAGTCTTCTTTCCATCGTCCAGATGCCGGCCGGCATCCCCGTCGGCACACTCGCCATCGGCCGCGCTGGAGCGATCAATGCAGGCCTTCTGGCCGGCAGTATCGTGGGTCTGGACAATGCCAAGATCCGGGCCGCCGTCGAGGCCTGGCGAGCCCGCCAGACCGATGCGGTGGCACTCGCCCCGAAAGACGACGCGCCGCCCCACAGATAGATGGCCCGCCCGCCCGTCCTGGCGCCCGGATCGACCATCGGCATCCTGGGCGGCGGCCAATTGGGCCGTATGACCGCCCTGGCGGCAGCCGAGCTGGGCTATCGTTGCATCGTGCTGGCCCCAGAGGCCGAGTCGATCGCGGGCCAGGTCTCGGCCGGGCATGTCCAGGCAGACTACGAGGATGCGGCGGCGATCGCCCGGTTCGCCGCGCAGGTCGACGTCATCACCTACGAGTTCGAGAACGTGCCCGAGGCCACCGTCGCCGAGTGTGCGCGCCACAGGCCCGTACGTCCGGGGGTGAAGCCCCTGCACTTTGCCCAGCACCGCCTGCGCGAGAAGGACTTCTTCCGGAAATCCGGGATTGGCACCGCCGACTATCAGCGCATCGCGAGCGAGGCGGATATCGCCCAGGCGACCGCCCTGCCCGGCATCCTGAAGACCTGCACCGAGGGCTATGACGGCAAGGGCCAGTTCCGGGTCTCGACCCGGCAAGAGCTTGCGGCGGCATGGGAGAAAGCGGGCCGACGCGAGTGCATCCTGGAAGCCCTGGTCGATTTCCTGTGCGAGGTCTCGGCCATCGTCGCCCGTTCGACGGACGGCAGCACGCGCTGCTTCCCGATCGGACTGAACGACCATCGCGACGGCATCCTGCGTACAACGACCGTGCCCGCGGGCCTGCCGGCCGGCACGCTCGCGACCGCCGAGCAATTCGGCACCCGCCTCGCCGAGAGCCTCGATCTCGTGGGCCTGGTCGCGCTCGAGATGTTCGTCACCCGCGACGGGAGGGTGCTGGCGAACGAGATGGCGCCGCGGCCGCACAATTCCGGCCACTGGACGATGGATGCCTGCGTGACCAGCCAGTTCGAGCAGCTCGTGCGCGCGATCTGCGGCCTGCCGCTCGGCTCGGTCGAGATCCTGGCGCCCTCGAAAATGGTCAACCTGATCGGCGATGAGGCCAATGACTGGCCAAGGTTCCTGGCCGATCCCACGGCGCGCCTGCATCTCTACGGCAAGTCAGCCGCACGGGCGGGACGCAAGATGGGCCATGTCACCTACGTGCAGGCCACGCCGCCCGACGCTGACTGAATTCGCCCTTCCATTTCTCGAACTGCATCACGTTGTCGATTCGCCGGTCGAGGAAGGCCCAGGTCGCCGCGCTGCCCTCGGACTTGTCGTTCAGCCAGTAAAGCAGCGTCGAGGAGTACACGCCCGCGAGTGTCGCGCGCTTGGTGTAGAAATTGAAATCGGCCGAGGTATCGCCCGCGGCATACCAGAGCGAATCGACGGTCCGGTAAAGAAGCTTCAGCCCGAGCGGCGCATTGAACGGCAGCGCGAGCAGTGCCAGCCCCCGCCGTATGGCTTCGCGCTCGCCGCCATGGCGTCCGATCCGGATCTGCACGGCCTTGCGGATTCGCTCGCGGATCTTGAGCGCCGCCACCCCCTCGCGCTCCATGTCCTCGACCGTGCGCCGGTCGCTGCGGTCGGAAAGGAAACCCAACACATCGAGCGGCCCCCCCGGAAACAACCGCTCGGCCTCGCCGGCCGGCAGATCGAGCCTGCTCGAGGCCGCCGCCAGCGCCGTTCGCGACCAGCCCTCGAACACCGCCTCCGTGGCCACGGCGTCGGCCAAGCGGTCCCGGAGGGACGAATCGGGGTCCATTTCAGGCATAGAACCGGCGGTCATGGCCGAAATATAAGGCCCCGGCCGGGGCTTCCCAAGGGTGGGGGGCCTGTGATACCAACCCCGCCTTGCGAATTCCGGCCCTGGATGGATTTTCGGGGCCTCTCAGCTCGAAAGGAAGCGATCGAAGTGCAGGTTCTCGTCCGCGAAAACAATGTCGATCAGGCGCTGCGCGTCCTGAAGAAGAAGATGCAGCGCGAAGGGATCTTTCGCGAGATGAAGCTCCGCCGCAACTACGAGAAGCCCTCCGAGCGCCGCGCCCGCGAGCGCGCGGAAGCCATCCGCCGCACCCGCAAGCTGATGCGCAAGCGCATGGAGCGCGAGGGCTACTAGCCCGCTCCCGCTTCAGGCGAGAACGAACCCCCGGTCGACGATCGGGGGTTTTTGTTTGAGCACTTTGCTCGGGCCGCGGCGCGTGCTGATATGAAGCTGTTTTGACGGCCCTACCTCGCTTCCATCTGCTATCGGGTCTCGGCGTGGCGATCCTCGTTGGCGCCATCACCTGCCTCAAGCCGGTCCTGCGGGCCTTCGCCAAGCTGGGCAGCGACGGCCTGACGCTCGACGAGCTGAAGGCCCTCGACATGCTGGACAAGATCAAGGTTCCGCTGGAGCCGACCGAGCTCAACGGCCTTGGCTGGATGATGATGGCCGTCCCGCTCGGCATGATCTCGTTTCCCGTGATGCGGGACTGGATCCTGGGCATCGGCAAGCCCGTCCCGTCGCCCAAACCTGCCACGTACTACCTGTGTTGCGCCCTCATGGGTGCGAGTGTGGCGCTGGCGGTGCTCTTCGAGGAAGCCGGCCCGCGGACCATCTTCCTCTGCTGCATGGTTGCCGCCGCCTACGCCCTGCATGCTGAGATAGAGGACGTGCTGGTCGTTCGGGCCGGTAGACTCATCGTCGTTGGCCTGATGAGCGCGGGGCTTATCGGGCTGCGATCCAGCTCCTGGACGCTCGTCAGCGTATCGCTGGCCGTCATGGCGCTGGGACTGACGACCCTGCTGCTCTACCTCGACCTGCAGAAACCCGGCGAGTCCGCCGCGTCGGAGGCGACGCTTGACGCCCAGCGTCTGTTTCTCGGCGTGGTCGGCATCGCAGCGTCGATCGCGATCATCGTCCAGACCTGGCGAGCCGTGCCCTAGAAGGGGCCCTTGCCCCCAAAAATGCCTCGACCGAAGGTGCGAAATACCACCGTCCGACGGAGGGCCCGCACCCTAAAACCCTCATCGGCTGCCGAACTGACGCGGTGGCCTCCCTAACCTGCCCGCTGCGGAGGCGACGCCGTGGCGGGCTTTTTTTGGCCTGTGGAGCATATTCCGTTCGGCTGGAAGCAGCCGAACGGAATATGCCGACGGTCGAGGCGCTTCGATCAGTGCGTTTCCGATCTAGCGGAAGACTTCGGCGACGTCGTTCCCGACGGCGGGCGCCAGCGGATCGGGTCCGAAGCGATTGTCGCCCGGCGTGCCGCGGAAGCAGAACCAGATCAGCAGCCCGATCACGCCCAAGAACGGCACGAACATCCAGAGATAGTGCCAGCCCGAAGCGTCGCAATCGTGCAGCCGGCGCACGGACACGGCGATGCTGGGCAGAAGGAAACCGATCTGGATCACCCAGTTGATCACCTTGATCACGTCGTCGGAGTCATCGACGGCGATGGCCACGATCACGTCGACCGCCAGGATCACGAGGACCATGAAGAGAAGGAACCACCAGTATTCCGCGCGCGGCGCGCGGCCGGAGAATTCAGCGAATTTCGAAAGGCAGGTTTTGATGGCAGTGGGAAAGCTCATCATGTCTAGAAGACCTCCACAACATTGGCAGCTATCGGATCCGGCCCGAAACGATTCTCGCCCTTGGTCCCATCCATGCAGAACCAGACCAGCAGCACCAGGCCGCCGAAGGGCACCAACGACCACAGCAGATGCCAGCCCGAATAATTCCGGTCGTGCAGGCGGCGCACGCTCACCGCGAGCAGCGGCAGCCAGAGGCCAACATAGGCCAATGTCAGGATGAGCGAGACCACGCCGGTTGCCGTCGACGGCACTGCGGACAGCACCACCATCACCAGAAGCAGCAGGAGGACCACGAGCTGAAACCACCAGTATTCCGCCCGCGAGGCCCGGCCGCTGAAGGTGACGTACTTGGAAAGACAGGTTTTGACGGCGGTGGGAAAGCTCATCATGTCTAGAAGACCTCCGCGACGGCGCCGGTCATGGGCAATGGGTCGGGGCCGAAGCGGTTCTCGCCCGGCGTGCCGCGCATGCAGAACCAGATCAGCAGCACCAGCCCGCCGAAGAACGGCGCGAACGACCAAAGGATGTGCCAGCCCGAACGATTGCGATCGTGCAAACGGCGCACGGACGCGGACAGCAGCGGCACGTAAAGAACAAGATAGAGCACCGCGCTCGCCGTACCGACCGCCGGCCCTGTCGAGGGCGCGACCCGGTAGATCGCGACCAGCAGCAGGATCAGCAGCACCGGGAAGAGCTGGAACCACCAGAATTCCGAGCGCGAGGCGCGACCCTGGAAGTCCAGCGATTTGGCCAGGCCCGTCTTGACGGCGGTTTGGAAGTTCATGCCTGAACTCAGTTCAACCCGTAGAGCCTCGCCACGTTGTCGTGGACGATCTTCTTCTGCACGGCGTCGGAGAAGCCCGCGAGGTTCTTCTCCAGCGTGTCGCGCGAGTTCGGCCAGATGCAATCGGGGTGCGGGTAGTCGGCGCCCCAGATGATGTTGTCCTCGCCGATCAACGGCACGATCGGCTCGAGGAACTTGTCCTGTTGGTAGGTGACGTAGCCCTGCCGGCGGAAATAGTCGCTGGGCTTCATCTTGAAGCCGAGCTGACGGGCGCGGTCGTGATACTCGGTGTCGAGGCGATCGAACACATAGGGCAGCCAAGTCACGCCCGATTCGCCCAGCACGAAGTTGAAGTCGGGGTATTTCTCGCAGGCGCCCGAGGCCAGCACCGAGACCAGCACTTCCATCGTGTCGAGCTGGAAGAGCGCGGAGCGCACCAGCCGGTGCTGCACGTTGTATTCCTTCTCCATCTCGGGCGTGTCGGGCGCGCGCACCGCCTTGAAGCCGGTCGAATGGAAGGAGATCGGGAACTTGCACTCCGCCGCCGCTTCCCACAGCGCGTACCAGCCGTGGTGATAGAGCGGCAGGCCCATGCGCTTGAAGGCGAGGTCGCCGCCCTTCAGTCCCATCCTGGCGCAACGCCGCACCTCGGCCGCTGCGGCCTGCGGATCGGTATTGGGGATGATGGCGAGCGGAAAGACGCGATTGGAGTCGGCGCGGCGCGCGAAGTCGGCGGCCCAGTCGTTGTAGCGGGCGTTCGCCCACACGCGCAGCTCGGCATCGTCGATCAGGTCGTTGATCATCAGGCAGCCGTAGATGATCTCCTTCTCGAGCCCGTCGCGGTCGAGATCGGCGATACGCAGCTCGGGAGTCGTCGGACGCGAGACGCCGCCGGGATAGGAGTCCCACTCGAAGCCCGCCTCCTTCATCTCGTCGATATGGCCGAAGGCGCCCTTGGTGTAGGGCAGGAAGCCCGGACCGACGCCGTTCCACATGCCGCGGTCCTTGTCGTCGACGAACCAGTGCTGGCCGTCGTTGCGCTCCTCGACGCGCGGCGCGAGCTTCTTCCACTTGGCAGGCACGTCGGCCGACCACAGGTCGGTCGGGCAATAGGTCAGGTCGATATGGTTGTCGCCGGAAATAAGCTTGTGCTTCACGCGACTCCTCCCCCCGAAGGATCGTTCATCGTAGGGTTGCGCCAAGCCGGGCGCCACCGGGATTTCAGGCCGAAAGCTGCAGCGCGAGCACGAGGGCCATCCGGCCGAAGCTCAGCAGATGGGCCCGCCAGACCGCCCGGGCGAGCCGTGACAGCTCTTCCGGCGGATCCGCCAATCGGCCCAGCCGCCGCGCATTGGGGACCGTCCACAGGAGCGTGGGAAAGAAGCCGCTGCCGGCAATGACGAGCGAGCCCCAGCTCACCCACCAGGGCACCCGCCCCTGCACGATCTCGGCCACGATGCAGGCCAGCGTCGCCAGCATCACCGCCGCGACCAGCCGGTTCATGGGATAGGCCTCGGTCGTGACCCGGCGATAGTAGGCCGAGATCGAGGCCAGCACCTCGGACGGCAGCACGGTCCCGCGATGACGGCGGACCTGTATGTCGAACATCAGGTCAAACCACAGGACGGCCAGGAGGAATGCCGCGCCGGCGGCCACGAAGCTGTGCATGACCGGAGCTTAGCCTGCGCTAGAGTGTTGGCCATGGCCAAACCTTCCCCCTTCACCGTCGTTCGCGGCGGCAAGCTTCTGGACATCGCCAAGCGCAAGGCGGTCCCTGCCGACATCCTGATCAAGGGCGACACGATCGCCGAGATCGGCCGTCCGGGTCTGTCCGCGCCCGGCGGCGCCACGGCGATCGACGCCAGGCATCGGCTGATGCATCCGGGCCTGATCAACGCCCACACGCACAGCCCCGGCAACCTCGCCAAGGGCTTCCACGATCGATGGTCGCTCGAGCTGCTGCTCACGGCCAACCAGTGGACCAGCATCGGCCGCTCGACCGAGGACAAGTACCTGTCCGCCATGATCGGCGCCTCGGAGATGGTGCTGAAGGGCTGCACGGCGGCCTACGATCTCGCGGCCGAATTCCCGCTGCCCTCGGTCGAGGGCCTGTCGGCGATCGCGCGCGCCTACGAAGACGTCGGCATGCGCTGCATGCTGGCGCCGATGGTGGCCGACATCTCCTTCTTCCAGGCCATCCCCGGCCTGATGGATCGCTTGTCTCCCGGCCTGCGCAAGGAGGTCGAGCGCTTCCAGCTCGCGCCGTGGAAAGCGACGACAGCGCAGATGAAGAAGGCGCTTCAGAAGTGGCGCTTCGACAAGGTCCAGCTCGCGCTGGCGCCGACCATCCCGCATCATTGCAGCGATGCCTTTCTCGCCTCCTGCCGCGACCTCGCGAAGGACTATGACGTCGGCATCCACACCCATGTCGCCGAATCCAAGGTCCAGGTCGTGGCGGGCTACCAGCGCTACGGCACGACGCTCGCCGCCCACATGGACAAGATGGGCCTCGTGAGCGACCGCTTCACCGTCGCGCACGGCGTCTGGCTCGACGACGACGACATGAAGCGGCTGGGCGACAAGGGCGCCTCGGTGGCGCACAACCCCGGCTCCAACATGCGGCTGGGCAGTGGCCTCGCCGACGTGCGCGGCATGCTGAACGCCAAGGTCAATGTCGGCATCGGCACCGACGGGGCGAGCTGCGCGGACAATCAGAACGTCTACGAGGCGATGCGCCTCGCTTCGCTCGCCTCCAAGGTCCAGGGACCCGACTGGCAGCAATGGCTCGGCACCGACGAGACCTTGCGCGCCGCCACCGAGGGCAGCGCACGCGCCCTCGGCTGGTCGAAGCAGATCGGCAAGATCGAGAAGGGCTACAAGGCCGACATCGTCTTCCTCGACCTGCACCATGTGAACTGGATTCCGATGAACGATCCGGTGAACCAGATCGTGCACACCGAGGATGGCAGCGGCGTGCATTCGGTGATGATCGGCGGCCGCATGATCGTCGAGAACCGCAAGCTCCTGACCGTCGATCTCGCGAAGCTCGCGGCTGAGGCCGCCGCCTCACAGGAGCGGCGTGCCGAGCTCACCGGCGAAGCGAAGAAGCTCTACGAGCGGCTGGAGAAGGTGGTGGGCACGTTCTGCCCCGGGCTGGCGAAGGAGCCGCTGCACATCCATCGCTACGGCTCGGCGCATCACATGCACTAAAGCGCGATAGCTTTTGCTTTATCCGTCGGCCCGGCTCCCTTAGCGAAGCGACGCCAGGGACGGGCCGACAGCCGATTCCAAGGGAAAGCTATCGCGCTCGAATCGTCCGCGACAGTCTCAGCCTGCAAAAGCCCAGGCACGGAATCAATAGGTTTGTTTTTGCGCGCCGCCGAGCGTTTGTTCTCCACTGCGGAGGACGGGCGATGCGGGGATCCTTGGGAGAGAAGATCGGCGGAGGCGAGTCGGCGGACATCCACGCCTGGGCGCCCGGTCAGGCCGTGAAGCTGTTCAAGGCCGGCGTCGAGCAGCGAATGTGCCGGCACGAGGCGCGAATGACCCGCGCCGCCTTCGCCGCCGGCCTCCCGGCACCGGAGGTGTTCGACGAGGTGGTTCTGGACGGGCGCTTCGGCTTCGTGCTGTCGCGCTTCGAGGGGCAGACCCTGCTACAGCTCCTGCAGGCCGGTGCCCTCACGCGTGATCAGGCGACCACGATCCTCGCGAATCTTCTCCTCTCCGTTCACAAGACGCCGCCACCGCTGGATGTCATTTCCCAGCGAGACTTGATGCACGCCTTGCTGAGGTCCTCCGGCAATCTTCTGCCGAAGCATCTCGCCCCGGGCGTCTTTGCCCTGCTCGAGCGCCTCCCACCGGAAGACGGGCTCTGCCATGGCGACCTCAGCGTCAACAACGTGATCATGACGGCGGAGGGCCCGAGACTGATCGACTGGACCTGGGCAAGACGCTCGGGTGTCGCTCTTGACCTCGCACACAGCCACGTCGTCTTGTGCGAGCTCATCCCGGACGGCATCGATCCGGAGCGGCCGCGCGCCCTCGATGCGGCCGTGCAGGCCGAGTATGCACGGCTGGCTGGCCTGTCTCCCGCGGCGCTGACCGCGGCGATGGAGCCCTACCTGCCCATCGTCCGCGCCTTCTTCCTTCTCGTCTGGGCGGGTAGTCCGGCCTTGAGGGAAAGACTGGTCCAGCGCCTCGAAGTTCAAATGAGGTAACGCAGGCAGCCCGCCTCTTCGAGCGCCGGATCGAGACGCTTTCGCACGTCGGCCGGCAGTGTCGCGAGTTTCTTGCGCAGCGCGTCGTAGCATTTGCCCTGGTAGCGGAACGGCGCCTGCGCGTAGCGCCGGCCCAGCAAGTCGAGCGCGACCTCTTCCTGCCCGTCCTGCAAAGCCTTCAGGTTGGCGGCGAGGAACGGCAGGTAGGTCTCGCCGCAATGCTTGAGAAGCGTCTTCAGCGTGTCGGGGAGTTCGTCCGGATCGCTCCAGCTTCCCTCGACGCCCGAGGCATCGTCGAGCCGCAACAGCCAGCAATAGACGTCGACGGCGCGCTCGCGCATTTCGGCCATCGGCGTCGGATCGACCGACAGGATCTGGAGCTGGCCGTAGAGGCCGAAATCGGCCAGCGACGGCCGCGAGCCGAACAGGAACGGCGTCTTGCGCACATGCCGGTCGAGCGTGTCGAGGATCAGCCGGTAGCTCTCCTCGATGATCGGCCGGTTCTGCTCCGTGCAGCCCACCATCGCCATGCGTCCGACCTGGCGGTCGTTGAAGGCCTGCATGGCGGCGCGCCGGGCGGGCTCCGGCATCACCGGATCGCGCGAGGTGACGACCCAGGCCTGCGCGAACTTTCGGTCGGCCTCGTAGTACCAGCGGTAATGGAACATGGCCTTGGTGACCCATTCGTCGCCAAAGTCCTCCAGGAGATCGCTGAGATAGGCCTGCACCGGATCGTCCGGAACGATCGAGCGCTGGCCCGGATGCTCGCGCTCCAGCGCGTGAGCGAGCGGCGTCGAATCGTTCATCACGCGGCCGTCGGGAAAGATCAGAACCGGGATCACCGGCGGCAGGTTGGCCGCGACGGCGATGGCGCGCGGATCGCCGATACCGTTCCACACGAACGGCAAGCGGCGATAGCGCAGGATCGCCCGCATCTTCACCGAATAGGGCGATGGGCCGATGCCATGGAGAGTGTAGGTCATGGCAGACATCTCATCGGACCGCGGTCCTTTAGTGAGCCGAGCCCTCGAGCGCCTTGACGATGTTCTCGCACATCACCTTGGCGTCGGCGAAGAGCATCATCGTGTTGTCGCGGAAGAAGAGCTCGTTCTCGACGCCGGCATAGCCCGAGGACATGCCGCGCTTCACGAACAGCACGGTCTGTGCCTTCTCGACCTCGAGGATGGGCATGCCGTAGATCGCGCTCTTGGGGTCGGTTTTGGCCGCCGGATTGGTGACGTCGTTGGCGCCGATCACGAAGGCGACGTCCGTCGCCGCGAAGTCTCGGTTGATGTCGTCGAGCTCGAAGACCTCGTCGTAGGGCACGTTGGCTTCGGCCAGCAGCACGTTCATGTGGCCCGGCATGCGGCCTGCCACCGGATGGATGGCATAGCGCACCTGCACGCCGTGCTTCTTCAGGATGTCGGCCATCTCGCGCAGCGCATGCTGGGCCTGCGCGACGGCCATGCCGTAGCCCGGCACGATGATCACGCTCTGCGCGTTCTGCATCAGGAAGGCCGCATCCTCGGCCGAGCCCGCCTTCACGGGGCGGTCGTCCTTCTTGCCGCCGCCGGCTGCGGCCGCGCCCGAGTCGGTGCCGAAGCCGCCCAGGATCACGTTGAAGATCGAGCGGTTCATGCCCTTGCACATGATGTAGCTCAGGATCGCGCCCGAGCTGCCGACCAGTGCGCCGGTGACGATCAGCGCCGTGTTGCCGAGGGTGAAGCCGATGCCCGCGGCGGCCCAGCCCGAATAGGAATTGAGCATCGACACCACGACCGGCATGTCGGCGCCGCCGATCGGCAGGATCAGCAGGAAGCCGACCGCCAGCGACAGCACGATCAGCAGGACGAAGGTGATCGGGTGGCCGTGCATGGCGAACCACACCAGCAGCACCACCAGGCCCACGCCGATCAGCGCGTTCAGCGGGTGCTGGCCGCGGAAGATTAGCGGCGCGCCGGAGACCAGGCCCTGCAGCTTGGCGAACGCCACGATCGAGCCGGTAAAGGTGATGGCGCCGATGATGGTGCCGAGGCCCATCTCGATCAGGCTCTGGGTCTTGATGTGATCGGGCGAGCCGATGCCGAAGGCTTCCGGCGAGACGAATGCCGCGCCCGCGACGAACACCGCGGCGAGGCCGACCAGCGAGTGGAATGCCGCGACCAGCTGCGGCAGCGCCGTCATCTGGATGCGCAAGGCGATGAACGTGCCGATCGAGCCGCCGATCAGGATGCCGAGCACGATCAGCACGTAGCCCCAGCCGGACATGTC
>DATJWN010000264.1:0-13306 GCA_035501235.1 Reyranella sp. | reverse complement strand
GCGGCTGCGCGAGATCGACGATGCCGGCCGCAGCCTCGACAAGGCGCGCGGCGCGTTGAAATGGTTCGGCGCCTACGTGCCGCACCGCCTGGTCTTCCGGCTGATGGAGCTCGGCGAGGATGCCGTGCGGTCGCGCCGCCGCGTCCTCACGGTGATGTTCACCGACATCGTCGAGTTCACGCCGCAGGCCGAGCACCTGCACGAGCGTGACACGGCGGCGCTGCTCAACCACCATTTCGCCCTGCTCGGCGCCTGCATCGAGCACGAGCACGGCATCATCGACAAGTATATCGGCGACTCGGTGATGGCGATCTGGGGCCCGGCCTCGGGCAGCAGCGACCATGCGGCCGACGCGATCCGCGCCGCCCTCGCCATCACCCGCGTGATCCACGAGGACAACGACCAGCGCCGCGCGCGCGGCGAGGCGCCGATCCGGCTGCGCATCGGCGTGCACTCGGGCGTCGCGATCGTCGGCAACATCGGGGCGCCCGGCCGCGTCAACTTCACCGTCGTCGGCGACACGGTGAACGTGGCGCAGCGCTTCGAGCAGCTCGGCAAGGAATTCCTGAAGCCGGACGAGGACGTCGTCGTGCTGGTGAGCGGCGACACGCTCGCCGCCGTCAAGGATCTGCCGGGCCTCGGCCTCGGCTCCCTGCCTAAGCCCGAGCTGCGCGAGGTCAAGGGCCACGAGCAGCCGGTCGAGGTCTATCGGCTGGCATGACGGCCGATGTCGACGGCATCGTCGCCCTGGCGGCCGAGCTCGTGCGGCGGCCCTCGCGCGGCGGCCTCGATTCGCCCGAGCCGGTGCTGGCGGCGTTGGCGCGCTGGTTGTCCGCCAACGGCCTCTCGCCGCAGGAGCTGAGAGACAAGGACGGCGCCTGGGTCGGCCTGCATCTGCGCTGTCAGGCGCCCGAGCCCGGGCCGATCGTCTGCCTCGACGCCTGCATCGACACCGCGCCGTTCGGTGACGAAAGCCGTTGGGCGCGGCCGCCCGTCTCGGGCGCGGTCGCCGACGGCAGGCTGTGGGGCAGGGGAGCGGCCGATTCCAAGATGGGCGCGGCGATCCTGGCGCATGTCGTGCGCGATCTGGTGCGCGCGAACGCCGTGCGGCGGGGCGGCATCGACCTGCTGCTCGACGCCGACGAGCATACCGGCCGCTTCGGCGGCGCCCGCGCCTATCTCGCCGCGCTCGACCGCAAGCCCGACAAGGCCGTGCTGGGCTATCCCGACAACCTCGAACTGATCCGCGGCAGCCGCGGCTTCCATCGCGTCCGTCTCGTTGCCGAAGGCCGCGCCGGCCATTCCGGTGCGACGAGTGGCGATGCGGTCAATGCCATCGGCCGTCTCGCCCGCCTGATCGCGGCCATCGAGGCGACGCCGCTGCCGGCCGAGCCCGAAGGACCGTTTGGGTTCGGCCCCAAGGTCACGGTGACCTCGGTCGAGGGTGGCGAGGGGTTCAGCGTCGTGCCCGATCGGGCCGCCTGCAGCCTCGACATGCGACTGACGCCCGGCTTCGATGCCGCGGCCGCGACGCGCTGGCTGGAGGCACTGGTCGATCCGAAGACGACGCGCCTCGAGACGGTCGAAAGCTGGCCGCCATACATCGTGCCTGAAGCCGATCCCTTCGTGCGCGCCTTCCAGGCCGCGGGCAGCGAGGCCTACGCGCGCGACATTCCGCTCGCCGTATGCGGGCCGTCGAACATCGGCAATCTGTTCGCCGCGCATGGTATCGCCACGCTCTGCGGCCTCGGCGTCACCGCCGAGAACGTCCACGGCACCGATGAGGCGGCCCTGCTGGCGAGCGTGCCGCAGGCCTATCGCGGCTACTACGAGGGCGTGCGGCGGTTTTTGGCATAAGTCGCCCTCCCCATTCATATGGGGAGGTGGCGCGGTAACCCGCGACGGAGGGGTCATGAGCACCAGTCGCGTTGCTCATGACCCCTCCGTCAGCGTAGGACGCTGACACCTCCCCATATGAATGGGGAGGCGCTATGATTGCGGCATGTGGATTCGCAACGCCTGGTACGTTGCCGCCTGGACGCACGAGATCGAGCCGGGTCGCATCCACGCGCGCACCATCATCGACCAGTCGCTGGCACTCTATCGCACCGCGTCGGGTGAGGTCGTGGCGCTGGAGGATCGCTGCTGCCATCGCTTCGCGCCGCTCACGCTCGGCCGGCTGGAAGGCGACGATCTCCGCTGCATGTATCACGGGCTGAAGTTCGCGCCCGATGGACGCTGCATCGAGATCCCGGGCCAGAAGCTGATCCCCCAGAGCGCCTGCGTGCGGCGCTACCCGGTCGAGATCGTCGGCAGCTGGATCTGGGTGTGGATGGGCGATGCCGACGCGGCCGATCGCTCGACCATCCCGACGACGCTCGCCCTCGACGATCCGAGCTACCGCCTGAAGGCTGGCCAGCTCGACTACGCCGCGCACTATCTCCTGATCGACGACAACCTGCTCGACCTCTCGCATCTTTCCTTCGCGCACGAGAAGACGATCGGCATGGACATGCCGCAATGGGCCGACCAGCGCCCGCGCACGACGACGCTCGATCGCGGCCTGCGCTTCGAGCGCTGGCACACGGATCATCCGCCGCGCGGCTTCATGAAGGCGCAGCTGGGCGAAAAGGTCGATCTCTGGAACGCCTACGATTTCCTGTTTCCCGGCATCTTCCTGCAGCGCACCGGCTTCTATCCGCCGGGCACGGCGGCGAGGAGCGGCAACGGCAAGCCCGAGGTCGAGCCGCTCTTCTATCGCATCGACGAGCAGGCGGTGACGCCGGTCGGCGAGCGCTCCTCGCGCTATTTCTACGCTGCCGGCACGCGGGCGCAGGACCTGAACGACGACCAGCTCGAGCGTCTCTACGCCGTGACCGCGCGCGCCTTCCTCGAGGACAAGACGATCATCGAGGCGCAGCAGAAGCTGATCGACAAGGAGCCCGACCGGCAGATGCTGCCGACCAGTTTGGATGCAGGCCCGACCCAGTTCCGGAAGATGGTCGAGAAGCTGGCCTCATAGTCTTCCGGACCGCGAGCCTCCGGCTCGCTCATGATTGAGCGCATTTACATGCGCGTATGATGCGGGCCTGGAGGCCCGCGGTCCGGAAGAGTCAGGTCAGCGGCGGCATCACGTGCTTCACGTAGGCCGGACGACCCTTCAGCCGCTCATACCAGGCCTTCACGTTCTTCAGCTCCGGCCGCTCGATATCGAGCGCGTACCAGCGGTGCACGAAGCAGCCGACGGGAATGTCGCCCATGGTGAGGTGCTGGCCGCCGACATACTTCTTGCCCTCGAGCTTCTGGTCGAGCCGGCCCCACATCTTGCCGACATCCTCGGCGGCCTTCTTGATTGCCGCCATGTCGCGCTTCTCGGGCGGCGTGCGGATCAGGCCCCAGAAGACGATGCGCATGTTCTCGGAGATGGTGCCGAGCTGCCAGTCCATCCAGCGATCGGCCTCGCTCCGCGCGCCCGGATCGTTGGGCCACAAGGTGCCCGCGGCATACTTGGCGGCGAGATAGCGCACGCAGCTGTTGCTCTCGAAGATGATGCGCCCGCCATCGTCGATCGTCGGCACGACGCCGTTGGGGTTCATGTCGAGGTACCATTTCTGGTCGTTGCCGCCGAACGCGCCGCCGACATCCTCGCGCTCGTACTTCACGCCGCACTCGTCGGCGCACCACAGCACCTTCATCACATTGATCGAATTGGCGCGTCCCCAGATCTTCATCACTCAACTCCCTCATTTCGTCTTCGGACCGCGGGCCTCCAGGCCCGCTTCATGAGTCATGAGCGGACCTGGAGGCCCGCGGTCCACTGAGTCTTCAATGCGCCGCCGCCCAGTTGGCGCCGACGCCGGTCTCGACGACCAGCGGGACGGAGAGCGTGGCCGCACTTTCCATCACCTTGCGGGCGACGTCCTTAGTCTTGTCGATCTCCTTGTCGGGGACCTCGAACAAAAGCTCGTCGTGCACCTGCAGCAGCATCGTGGCCTTGAGCCTGGCGTGCCGCAGCGCATCGGGAACGCGGATCATGGCGCGCTTGATGATGTCGGCGGCGCCGCCCTGCAGCGGGGCGTTGATCGCGGCGCGCTCGGAGAAGGCGCGCATGCCCTGGTTCTTCTCGTTGATGTACTTGAGGTGGATCTTGCGGCCGAACGGCGTCTTCACATAGCCGTTCTTGCGCGCGTATTCCTTCGTGGTCTCCATATAGTCGCGGATGCCGGGATAGCGCTGGAAGTACTTGGCGATGTAGTCGCGCGCCTCGGGCTGGCCGATGCCGAGCTGGTTGGCGAGGCCGAAGGCCGAGATGCCGTAGATGATGCCGAAGTTGATCGCCTTGGCGCGCCGACGCACCAGCGGGTCCATGCCCTTCACGGGCACCCCGAACATCTCCGACGCGGTGATGGCATGGATGTCGTCACCGCGGGCGAAGGCCTCCTTCAGCGAGGCGATGTCGGCCACGTGCGCCAGCAGTCGCAGCTCGATCTGCGAATAGTCGGCGCTCATGAGCTTGAAGCCCTTCTCGGCGATGAAGGCCTCGCGGATCTTGCGGCCTTCCTCGGTGCGCACCGGGATGTTCTGCAGGTTGGGATCGGTCGAGGCGAGCCGGCCCGTGGCCGCGCCCGTCATCATGTAGGAGGTGTGGACCCTGCCCGTCTTGGCATCGAGCTCACGCACCAGCGCGTCGGTGTAGGTGCCCTTGAGCTTGGCGATCTGGCGATGCTCCAGGATCTTCACCGGCAGCGGATGGCCGGCATTCGCGAGCTCTTCCAGCACCGAGGCATCGGTCGACCAAGCGCCGGTCTTGCTGCGCTTGCCGCCGGGCAGCTTCTGCTCGTCGAACAGGATCTCGCCGAGCTGCTTGGGGGACCCGACATTGAACTCGCGGCCGGCGATCTTGTGGATCTCCTTTTCGAGCTCGCCCAGCCGCTTCTCGAAGTCGGCGGAGAGCTTCTTGAGCGCCGGCGCGTCGATCTTGATGCCGGCCTGCTCCATGTCGAGCAGGACCGGGATCAGCGGCCGCTCGATGGTCTCGTACATCGAGACCATGTGCTCGCGTGCGATGCGCGGCTTGAACTGCGCCCAGAGCTGCAGGGTCACGTCGGCATCCTCGGCGGCATAGTCGCGCGCCTTGTCGATCGGCACGCGATCGAAGCTCACCTGCTTTTGGCCCGAGCCCGCCACGTCGGAGAACTTGATGGTCTTCTGGTTGAGATAGCGCTCGGCCAGATCGTCCATGCCGTGATTGTGCTTGCCGGCATCGAGCACGAAGGAGAGCAGCATCGTGTCGTCGACCGGCCCGACGTTGACGCCGTAACGGCGGAAGACCGCCATGTCGTACTTGATGTTCTGGCCGACCTTCAGCACGGCGGGGTCTTCCAGCAGCGGCTTCAGCTTGGCGACCGCCTTCTTGAGCGGCAGCTGGTCGGGCAGCAGCTTGCCGCTGCCGGCATCGCCGCCGAGATCGAGCGCGCCCTGCGCCTGCTTGGGATCGCCGCCGGGCTCGCGATGGGCGAGCGGCAGGTAGGCGGCGCGCCGACGGCCCGAATTGACGTTGCCCCACGGCCCGTCGAGCAAAGCGAGCGAGATGCCCACCAGGCCGGCATTGTTGGCATCGAGCGCATCGGTCTCGCAGTCGAAGCCCACGACGCCGGCCTTGCTTGCTTCGGCCACCCATTCGTCGAGATGCTTCTCGTCCCGAATCAGCTCGTAGTCGGCGACGGTGAAGGGCTTGTTGACCCGCGCCGTCGTGCTCTTGGCGGGCGCTGCTTCCGCTGCTTCGGCCTTCTTGACCGGCGTCGGCGTCGCGGCGGGCGCCACGGGCGCGGTCGCCTCGCCCAGCTCCTTCGAGAAGCGGGCATGCAGGCTCTTGAAGCCCTGCTGCTCCAGCCAGGGCAGCAGCACGTTGGGATCGGGCTTGCGTTTCTCGAACGACCCGGGCTCGGCGGGCGTCGGCACGTCGTCCTTCAAGGTCACGAGCTGCTTGGAGATGCGGATCAGCTTCTCGTTCTGCTGCAGCGATTCACGCCGCTTGGGCTGCTTGATCTCGCCGGCGCGCTTCAGCAGCGTGTCGAGATCGCCGTACTCGGCCAGCAATTGCGCCGCGGTCTTGACGCCGATGCCCGGCGCGCCAGGAACGTTGTCCGTCGAATCGCCCGCCAGCGCCTGCACGTCGATCACCTTGTCCGGCGTGACGCCGAACTTCTCCATCACGGCCTCGGGCCCGAGCTTGATCTTCTTGATCGGGTCCATCAGCTCGACGCCGGGCCGGATGAGCTGCATCAGGTCCTTGTCGGAGGAGACGATGGTGCAGGTGCCGCCCGCTTCGACCGCCATCTTGGCGTAGGTCGCGATCAGGTCGTCGGCCTCGTAGCCGTCGAGCTCGCAGACCGTGACGTTGAACGCCTTGGCGGCCTCGCGGATCAGCGGGAATTGTGGGATCAGGTCTTCCGGCGGATCGGGCCGGTTGGCCTTGTACTGGTCGTAGATCTTGTTGCGGAAGGTGACGCTGCCCGCGTCGAGGATCATGGCGATGTGATCGACCTCGGGATTGTCGAGCAGGTCGGCGACCAGCATGCGGCAGAAGCCGAACACGGCATTGACCGGCGTGCCGTCGGGCCGGCTCATCGGCGGCAGGGCGTGATAGGCGCGGAAGAGGTAGCCCGATCCGTCGACCAGGTAGAGGTGCTTGATCGGTGCGGCCGGGGCCTTGGATTTGGCGGCCGGGCTCTTCGCGGGAGGGGCAGCGGTCTTGCTTTTCGCCATACCCGAAGGTCTAGCATGCCCACAAGGGCATCAGCGAGGCGGGTTGCCCCCGGTTTCCCACCGCGCCGGATCGTTCCCTGGAATAACCGCAGCGCTTGCGGTGTATAGAGCCCCGCATGGAAGCCTTCCTTGTTTCAGCGGGCCTCGTGGCCGTGGCCGAGATCGGCGACAAGACGAACATCCTGGCGATGATCCTCGCCACACGTTACCGCCAGCCGGTGCCCGTCATTCTCGGCATCCTGGTGGCGACGCTCGCCAACCATGCGCTGGCCGCGAGCGTCGGCGCGCTGGTCGCGGCCTGGCTCGGCCCGCAGGCCATGCGCTGGATCCTGACCGTCCTGCTTCTCGGCATGGCCGCCTGGTGCCTGATCCCGGACAAGGAGGACGACGGGCCGAAGGAAGCGGGCAAGCTCGGCGCCTTCGCCGCGACCGCGGTCGCCTTCTTCCTGGTCGAGATGGGCGACAAGACCCAGCTCGCCACCATGGCGCTGGCCGCGCGCTTCCACAGCATCGCGCTGGTCACCGCCGGCACGACCGCCGGCATGCTGGCGGCCAACGTGCCCGCCGTCTTGTTCGGCGACGCCATCGCCAGGCGCGTGTCGCTGAAGCTCATGCGCACCCTCGCGGCGGTGTCGTTCGGGATTCTTGGCGTGCTGACGGCGATGGGCGTGGGGATGGGGTTGTTTTAGCCAACCCGGCGTATATTATAAATTGACTTTCTCGTCGGATTGTGCCAATCTGCGAGAGGAGACCCGGATCCATTCTTGAAGCGCGGGGACCGCGGGAGACGCCGCACGGTGGGGCGGATCGAGCGCGGGTTTTTGCACTCTCTCGGGAGTTGGCGCAGTTAGCGACGCTGCGCTGGAGGCGTGTCGGGGCAATTATAGCGTGATGACTTTCCGTCGACTCACGCGTCGGCCCGGCACGGGCACCGCTTCGCTGCGGGTGCCAGGCCGACACGCAAAGGTAAAGTCATCACGCTTTAGTGGAATTAGCGCCGGTCCGCCGACCTCTCGTCGAATATTTTCCCGTTTTTTTAACGGGACGGGGCTGTCTTGAGCCGGCGCAAAAGTTCCGCTGCCTCGGCGCGCGCTGGCGAGGTGGTGACGATCGCGGCGGTGTAGACCGTCGTGAGATCGCAGCCCGGCGGCAGGGGCGCCACCAGCACCACGCCGGGGGTGCTGCGAATCTCGGTCTCCTGGGTGCAGCCGATCGGCCGCGGCGTCGTCGAGGCGGCGAGCGCCTTCATGGCGGTGGCGCCGTTGGGCGCGAGCCGCAGGCGGTCGGCGGTCGCCTCGCTGAGGCCGAGCTTCTTCAGGACGCCGGCGAAGTGGATGCCCGCCGTCGCCTGCGCCGGATCGGGGAAGTGGATCGTGTCGGCGGCGGCGAGCGCGGCGCGCAAGGCGTCGGCGGTGCTCACGTCCGGCAGCGGATCGCCCGCCCGCACGGCGACGGAGGTCGCGACGCTCGCCACATCCGCGATCGAGTCACGCACGACGTGGCCGCTCTCGCTGAGTCCGTCGATCAACGCGCGGCTCAGGATCATGACGTCGGCCGGCTCGCCCGCCAGCAGCTTGTCGCGCATGGCGCCGACGGCGGAGAAGGTGCCGTCGATGCGGCAGCCAAGGTCGCGCTCGAAGGCCGCGCGCACCGACTCGACCAGGCCGTGCGCGGCGCCGCCGCTCAGGACCTTGAGCGCCTTCACTGGATGGTCGCGCCCGAGACCTTGATGACCTCGGCCCACTTGGCGATGTCCTTCTGCAGGAACTCGCCGAAGGCGGCCGGGCTCATCGTCATCGGCACCGCGCCCTGCTGCGCCCAGGCATCGCGGATCTTGGGCGTGGCGACGACCTTGGCGATCTCCTTGTTCAGGCGGTCGACGAGCTCCGGCGGCGTGCCCTTGGGCGCCATGATGCCGAGCCAGATCGTGGCCTCGTAGCCCGGCACGCCTGCCTCTGAGACGGTCGGCACATCGGGCAGGATGGTCGAGCGCTTCAGCCCGGTCGTGGCGAGCGCGCGGACCTCGCGGGCCTCGATCGGCCCCTTCATGGTGGTGACGGCGTCGAGCATCATCTGCACGTGGCCGCCCATCACGTCGTTGCGCGCCTCGCCGCTCGACTTGTGCGGCACGTGCAGGATGTCGGTGCCGCTCATGGCTTTGAACAGCTCGCCCGCCATGTGATAGGGCGTGCCCGGTCCCGACGAGGCGTAGCTGAGCTTGCCCGGCTGCGCCTTGGCGAGCGCGATGAACTCCTGCAGCGTCCTGGCCGGCACCGAGGGGTGCACCACCATCACCAGGTCCGACGAGTTGACCGGCGACACGGGCACCAGGTCGCGCATCAGCTGGTAGGGCTTGTGGGCGAACAGCGTCTCGTTGGTCGTGTGCGTGTTCGACATCATCAAGAGCGTGTAGCCGTCGGGCGGAGACTTCGCGACGACCTCGGTGCCGATGATCGCGCCCGCGCCCGGCTTGTTGTCGATGATGAACTGCTGGCCGAGGGACTCGGTCAACGCCTGGCCCAGGATGCGGGCATAGACATCGGCCGGCCCGCCGGGGCCGAAGGGCACGACGATCTTCACCGGCTTGTCCGGCCAGGTCTCCGCGCGGGCGGGTGCCACGAGGGCAGCCACCGTCAATCCGAGCAGCGTGCGGCGTTGCATGTTGTCAGCCTCCCATTCCTCCCATGCCTCCCCATTCAAATGGGGAGGTGGCGTCGTCTTCGACGCCGGAGGGGTCAGGGACTGCGGGCCTTTGGCCCGCGATATGACCCCATCGCCCACGTATGACGCGGGCACTTCCCCATGTGAATGGGGAAGCGATCACTATTGCTTGGGCTGATCCTGGCCCCAGCCCTTCTTCTCGGCGTCGAAGAAGGAGGCGAAGACCTTGCGGATGGTGCTCTCGGCGATGTCGCGGGTGATGAACACCACGCGGCTCTTGCGGTCGTCGCCCTCGGGCCAGGCCTCGAGCGTCGCCGGCGGATGGAAGACGTGCTGCACGCCGTGGATCACGACAGGCTTGTCGGTGTCCTTGACGTTCAGGATGCCCTTCATGCGCAGCAGATCAGGGCCGCGATAAGTCACCAGCGCGTCGAAGGCCGCGGCCACCGTCGACCAGCTCATCGGCTCGTCGAAGGTCATGCAGAAGGAGCGGATGCGGTCGTCGTGGCGGTTCACGTCGTGCGGGTCCTGCTCGCCATGGCCGTGTTCGTGATCATGGTCATGACCGTGATCGTCGTGTCCGTGGCCATGATGGTGATGACCATGGCCGTGATGATGATGGCCCTCGGTATAGGCCTCGGCCTGCAGCCACTTCTTCACGTCGGCGGTCTTGGTCTCGGGATTGTAGAGGCCGGCGTTCAGGATGCGGTTGGGATCGATCTCGCCGCCGGTGATCGACATGGCGTCGGCGCCGGGATTGAGATGCTGCAGGCGGTGCTTGAGGTCGTCGAGCTTCGGGCCCTCGGCGATGTCGCTCTTGGTGAGCAAGAGCCGATCGGCGACGGCGGCCTGCTTCACGGCCTCCTCATGATTGTCGAGCGTCGAGGTGCCGTTCACGCCGTCGACCGTCGTCACCACGCCGTCGAGGCGATAGCGCGAGGCGAGCAGGGGATCGGTCATCAGCGTGTGCAGGATCGGCGCGGGATCGGCGAGGCCGGTGGTCTCCACGACCATGCGCTTGAAGTTGCTGACCTCGCCCTTGGAGCGCTTCAGGAACAGCTCGCTCATGGTGCGCACCAGATCGCCGCGCACGGTGCAGCAGAGGCAGCCGGAGTTGAGCGTCACCATGCCCTCGTCGTCGGACTTCTCGACCAGGAGATGATCGAGGCCGATCTCGCCGAACTCGTTGATGATCACGGCGGTGTCGGCAAGCTCGGGCCGGCGCAGCAGCTTGTTCAGGAGCGTGGTCTTGCCGCTGCCCAGGAAGCCGGTCAGCACGGTGACGGGAATGCGTTCTTCCGCGGCGGTCTGGGTATTGCTCATGATCTTCCTACTCTTTGCTAGACGCGCCAGAAGCGCTCGGTCTTGCGGAAGCGTTTCCAGGCCCGCTCGAGCTTGCGCCGCCGGCGCTTGTTGCCCGACGCCGCCTGCTTGGCGAGCTTGGCGAGCGGCTTGTCGACCTTCTCGGTCGGCCGGGCCGCCCGGGCGATGTCGGCGATGATCTGCTCCGCCACCTCCCGGTCGTTCATGGCGCCCAACGCGCCCTGCAAACGCTCCGTCGCCTCGATATAGGCCTTCGATTCGGCAGAATCAAAACCCTCCGCGACGAAGGCGGGGCGCAGGAAGGTGGCGGCATAGCGCAGCTTCTTGATGGCGATGCGCAGCCTGTGCAGGTGCTTGCCGTCGAGCGTCTCGATGCGATGGCCGCGATGGGCGACCTTGGTGTGGCGCTGGTCCAGCACCTGGCGGCCGAATTCCTCCAGCCGGCCGATCGGCGGCGACTCGGGGATGGTTTTGGCGAAGGCTGCGAGCTCGCGGTCGAAGGCATCGAAGCGTGCATCCGACAAGGCGGTCCGGGCGCGCTCGAGATGGCTCCTGGCGACGCGGTTGGCGACGCGCTTCACCTCGGGCGGCACATCCGGGGCGGTCTCGGTCAGGAAGACGTGGAGGTCCCGCGACGGCGCGCATTCGCCGGCGAGCCACTTCGCCTCGGCCGCCAGGGCGCGCACGGTCCGGCCATCGGCTCCGTCGACGGCGCCGCGGAACAGGCCGAGCACGGCGCGCAGGCGGCGCAGCGCGACCCGCGTCTGATGGATGCCCTCGGGGCGCGTGCTCTTCAGCACGATGCCGCGATGCTTCAGGAGATCGCCATGGCACTCGGCCACGATCTGGCGCAAGGCTGCATCGGGCGGCGTATCGGGAGCGAGCGCAGAGGCCATGCCGGCCGTGACCCTAGCGGCCGGTCCCGACCGGGCAACCGCAAAAAACGACCGTTCCGTTAAGGTTTTATTGCATCCGAGGCGCAACGGGTCGCGAGCGTGGATGTGTCGATCGACGATTTCGCTGCCCGGCCGGGCGGTTAGCGGCCGTTTCCGGTGGCGGTTGGCAGCGCCGCTGCCCTAGGATCGCGCCCATGAGTATCGATGCGGCTGCCTTCAAAAAGGGCATGCGCCACCTGGCGGCGAGCGTCACCTTGATCACCACCCGGCACCAGGGCCAGCGGGGCGGGTTGACCGCCACCGCGGTCTGTTCGGTCTCGGCCGAGCCGCCGCAGATCCTGGTTTGCGTCAACAAGACGGCGTCGGCGCACGACCCGATCGGCCAGGCCGGTTTCTTCTGCGTCAACATCCTGGCGCCCGACCATCGCAAGATCGCCGAGCGCTTCGCCGGCATGGATGGCGTCGAAGGCGACGATCGCTTCAACGACATGGGCGACTGGTCGACACTGAGCACGGGCGCGCCCGTCTTGAAGGGCTGCCCCGTCTCCTTCGACTGCAGGCTGGTGACCGAGGTGAAGGCGGGCACCCACACGATCTATATCGGCGAGATCATCGACCTCACGCTCGATCCCGCCGCGCACGCGCTGCTCTATGCCGACGGCAACTTCGTGCACGGCGAGCTTCTCAAGAAGGCGGCCGCCGCCCATCAGGCCTAGGCTGGCTTTGACTCCCTGCCGCGAGCCACTATGTTCCGCGGCCTGCCAATGATGGGGCGTAGCCAAGTGGTAAGGCAGAGGATTTTGATTCCTCCATTCCCAGGTTCGAATCCTGGCGCCCCAGCCAGCCTCCGAAAGACGAGTGTCAGTGCGGCCGGTTCGCCGTCGTGGAGAAGAGGTCCGGCGCCGCGGCCGGCGGGTCGACGACGGTCGTGCCGCCATGGCCGTCGGAGCCGAGGGTGAAGTTGGCGGCGCTGTACTGGCCCAGCAGGGCCAGGGTCGCCGTATGCGTGCCGTCGCTCACCGTCAGGGTGCCGCTCTGGCTGGTGCCCGAATAGGCCAAGGTGGTCGACGAGCTGTAGGAGATATCGAGCAGATCGAGGATCTGCGCGGTGTTGGCGAGACCGGCGATCGTGCCCCCAAAGTTCTGCGAGTTGCCGATCTCCAGCGTGCCGCTGGTTCCGAAAGTGATGACGCCCGAGGCCGTCCCCCCGCTCATGACCTCCAGCGTGCCGCCGTTGATCGTGGCGCCGGAGAGGCTGCCGCCCGAGGACACAACCTCCATGCCGCCCGTGCCGACGGTCGTGCCCAATGTCGTACCGTAGACGGTTTCCATGCCGCCGTTGTTCACTGTCGTGCCGGAAGCGATACCACCGGAGGAGACGACGACTTGGCCTTCGGAGTTCACCGTCGTGCCGGATGCCACGCCGCCTGCAAAGACGACTTCTCCGGCGGCGCGCCCGAGTGTCACGCCCGTTACCGAGCCATAGACATATTCCAGGCCAACGTCCTTAACCGTCGTGCCGGAGGCGAGGGCGCCGGACGACACCACCTCTTTGCCGCCCGAGCTCACCGTCGTGCCGTTCGCCGTGCCGGCGTAGACGATCTCGACACCGCCCGAGCTCACGGTCGTGCCCGACGCCACGCCGCCGGCGAAGATGT